>DASPJX010000245.1:0-29861 GCA_035628395.1 Burkholderiaceae bacterium
CGACTCCCGAGCCCGCGGCGACTCCCGAGCCCGCGGCGTCCACACGACCTCGGCGGCGCCCGCGGCCCGGCGTCCGAGGTGCCGCGGCGTCCACGGTCCGGCGGCGGATCCCTCGGGAGCCCGCCCGTCGCCGACCGGGGCCGCGCCCGCCCGCTCCCCGATCGCGGTCCGGCGAGCGACGCCGGGCGCCGCGTCCCGCCCGCGCCGCGGCCGCGTCGCCGAGCGGCCGAGGCCCCGGGCGACCGGTCGGAACGAGCCTCGCGCTCCACCCCCGCGACGCCCGCGCGATCGCATCGAAAACACAGCGGACCGGACGTTTTTCCGCTATACTCCACAGGCTAGACACCTCGCTTTCAGGCGAGCGTGCTCGAAACGAGGTAATGGGCTGGCCAAGGCCCATTTTTTTTTCCCCTTCGGGTGTCCAGGGAGCGCGGCTACACGTGGGTCCGGTGCAAGCGGTGATCGAGCGCACCGTCAGCGGAATGGGGTACGAGCTGGTCGACGTCGAGATCGCCGGCCGCGGACTGCTGCGCGTGTACATCGACCTGCCGCCCGCCGCGTCCGAGGCCGCGCCGGCCGAGCCGGGCGCGCTGCCGCCGTCGATCCGCATGGAGGACTGCGAGCGCGTCAGCCACCAGCTGACGCACGTGCTCGCGGTCGAGAACGTCGACTACGCGCGACTCGAGGTGTCCTCGCCCGGCGTGGACCGGCCGCTGAGGAAGCCGGCCGATTTCGAGCGCTTCGTCGGCGAGGAGGTCGCGCTCAGGCTGCGCGAGCCGCTGTCGGGGCGGCGCAATTTCGAGGGCGTGCTGGTGCGCGACGAGTCGGGGCCGGGGCGCTGGGCGCTCGAGCTGCCCGATCCGGCGGCGAAGCCGGCGCGCGGCAAGCAGGGGCCCGCCGGCAAGGCGGGCAAGGCGAACAACGGGCGGGCGGCTGCGAAGCGGCCCGCCGAAGGCGCGGCCGCGGAGCCGGGCGTCGAGATGGTCCGACGCCTGTCTTTCACGCTCGACGAGATCGAGCGCGCGCGGCTGGTGCCCAAGCTCAAGTTCTAGGAGGCTTCACGATGAGCCGGGAAGTGCTGTTGCTGGTCGATGCTCTGGCGCGCGAGAAGAGCGTCGCCCGCGAGGTCGTGTTCGCCGCGCTCGAGAGCGCGCTCGCCTCCGCCACCAAGAAGAAGATCAACGAGGACTGCGAGGTCCGCGTCGAGATCGACCGCGAGTCGGGCGAGCACGACTCGTTCCGCACTTGGCAGGTCGTGCCCGACGGCGAGATGGAGGATCACGACATCCAGATGATCCTCACCGAGGCGCGCAAGCAGCGCGTCGCGCTCGACTTCGAGGACCGCGACGAGGAGGGCCGCAGCTTCCGCGTCTGGCGCCTGATGGACGCGAGCGAGGAGGTCGAGGACGTCGCCTCGCAGATCGAGATCGGCGATCGCCTCGAGCAGCAGCTCGAGTCGGTCGACTTCGGCCGGATCGGCGCGCAGGCCGCCAAGCAGGTGATCCTGCAGAAGATCCGCGACGCCGAGCGCGAGCAGATCATCAACGACTTCCTCGGCCGCGGCGACTCGCTGCTGTCGGGCACGATCAAGCGCCTCGATCGCGAGGGCGCGGTCATCGAGTCGGGCAAGATCGAGGCGCGGCTGCCGCGCGACCAGATGATCCCCAAGGAGAACGTGCGCGTCGGCGACCGGATCCGCGGCTGGGTCATGAAGATCAACCGCGAGGGCCGCGGCCCGCAGCTGATCCTGTCGCGCACCGCGCCCGAGTTCATCATGGAGCTCTTCCGCCTGGAGGTGCCCGAGATCGAGCAGGGGCTGCTGCAGGTCAAGGCCGCGGCGCGCGACGCCGGCGTGCGCGCGAAGATCGCGGTGCACACGACCGACCGCCGCATCGACCCGATCGGCACCTGCGTCGGCGTGCGCGGCTCGCGCGTGCAGGCCGTCACCGGCGAGCTCGCCGGCGAGCGCGTCGACATCGTGCTGTGGTCGGAGGACCCCGCGCAGTTCGTGATCGGCGCGCTGGCCCCCGCGAACGTCTCGTCCATCGTGGTGGACGAGGAGAAGCACAGCATGGACGTCGTGGTCGACGAGGACAACCTCGCGCTGGCCATCGGCACCGGCGGGCGCAACGTGCGCCTCGCCTCCGAGCTGACCGGCTGGCAGATCAACATCATGACCGCCGAGGAGAGCGCCGGTAAGCAGGAAGCCGAGCGCACCACGCTGCGCGGGATGTTCATGGCCAAGCTCGACGTCGACGAGGAGGTCGCCGACATCCTGATCGACGAGGGCTTCTCGAGCCTCGACGAGGTGGCGTACGTCCCGATCAACGAGATGCTCGAGATCGAGGCGTTCGACGAGGACACGGTCAACGAGCTGCGCGACCGCGCACGCAACGTGCTGCTGACCGAGGCGATCGCCAAGGAAGAGAAGCTGGAGGGGACGGCGGAGGACCTGCTGTCCCTGGAGGGCATGGACCGCGACCTGGCCGCGAAGCTGGCCGACGCGAAGGTCCATACCCGCGACGAACTGGCCGAGCTCGCGGTGGACGAGCTGGTCGAGGCGACCGGCCTCGACGAGGAGCGCGCGAAGACGCTGATCATGAAGGCGCGCGCGCACTGGTTCGAGAACGAGTCGGCCTGAGCCGGAAGGATTTGAATGGCTAGCACCAACGTCTCCAACTTCGCCGCCGAACTGAAGGTTCCGGCGGAGGTGCTGCTCGAGCAGCTCCGCGCCGCCGGCGTCAACAAGGGGTCCGCCGAGGACCTGCTGACCGAGAGCGACAAGGCGCAGCTGCTGACCGCGCTGCGTCGCGCCCACGGCGCCGACGAGCCGAAGAAGAAGATCACCGTCGTGCGCAAGCAGACCTCGGAGATCAAGCAGGCCGACGCGACCGGGCGTGCCCGGACGATCCAGGTCGAGGTCCGCAAGAAGCGCGTGTTCGTGCAGCGCGACGCCGAGGGCGCCGAGCTGCAGCAGGCACCCGCCGACGCCCCCGCGGCCGCGGCCCAGCTGTCGCCGGTCGAGGCCGAGTCGCAGCGCCTGCGCGAGGAGGAGGAGCGCCGCGAGCGCGAGGCCCTCGAGCGCCACGAGCGCGAGATGCGCGAGATGCGCGAGCGCGAGGAGCGCGCCGAGGCCGAGCGCCGGCGCGCCGAGGAGGCCGCGGCCGAGGCCGCGCGCCAGGCCGAGGCCGCGCGTCTCGAGCAGGAGCGCGTCGCCGCGCTGAAGGCCGCCGAGGCCGAGAACGAGGCCGCCGCCTCGAGCAACGCCGAGGCCGCGCGCCAGGCCGAGGCCGCCGCCGACGCCGCGCGCGCCGCGTCGGCCGCCGCCGCCGAGGTCGCCCGCAAGGCGCAGGAGGAGGTGGCCGCGCAGTCGGCGGCCCGCCGCCGCGCCGAGGACGAGGCCGCCGCGATCAACCGTCTGCTGACCGCGTCGCGCCGTCCGCAGCCGAAGCCGGTCGAGGCGCCTCCGGCGCCCGCGCCGGTCGCCGCCGACGCCGCCAAGCCCACCGGGACGCTGCACCGCCCCGCGGTGCCCGCGCGCCAGGCGCCCGGCTCGCGTCCGGGTGCGGCGCCCGCGCCCGCGGCGCCCGGCTCGACCGTCAAGAAGCACGTCAAGTCCGAGAACCTGTCGTCGACCTGGCAGGACGACGCGGCCAAGCGTCGCGCGATCAAGACCCGCGGCGACGCCGGCGGCGGCACCGCCGGCTGGCGCGGCCCGCGCGGCCGCGGCGGCCGCGACGATCGTCGCCACGACGGCGGCTCGTCGCAGCAGCAGGCCGAGGCGATCGTGCGCGAGGTGCACGTGCCCGAGACCATCACGGTCGCCGACCTGGCGCACAAGATGGCGGTCAAGGCGGCCGAGGTCATCAAGCTGATGATGAAGATGGGCCAGATGGTGACGATCAACCAGGTGCTCGATCAGGAGACCGCGATGATCGTCGTCGAGGAGTTCGGCCACAAGGCGATCGCCGCCGCGCTCGACGACCCCGAGGCGCTGCTCGAGCAGGACGCCGCGCACGCCGACGCCGAGCGGCTGCCGCGTCCGCCGGTGGTCACCATCATGGGCCACGTCGACCACGGCAAGACCTCGCTGCTCGACTACATCCGGCGCACCAAGGTCGCGGCGGGCGAGGCGGGCGGCATCACGCAGCACATCGGCGCGTACCACGTCGAGACGCCGCGCGGCATCATCACCTTCCTCGACACCCCGGGCCACGAGGCGTTCACCGCGATGCGGGCCCGCGGCGCGAAGGCGACCGACATCGTCATCCTGGTGGTCGCCGCCGACGACGGCGTGATGCCCCAGACGATCGAGGCGATCCATCACGCGAAGGCGGCGAAGGTGCCGATCGTCGTGGCGATGAACAAGATCGACAAGCCCGAGGCGAACGCCGAGCGCCTGAAGCAGGAGCTCGTCGCGCAGGAGGTCGTGCCCGAGGACTACGGCGGCGAGTCGCCGTTCGTGGCGGTGTCGGCCAAGACCGGCCAGGGCATCGACGACCTGCTCGAGAACGTGCTGCTGCAGGCCGAGGTGCTGGAGCTGCGCTCCGTGGTCGACACCCCGGCCAAGGGCCTGGTCATCGAGGCGCGCCTCGACAAGGGCAAGGGCCCGGTCGCGACGGTGCTCGTGCAGTCGGGCACGCTCAAGCGCGGCGACGTGCTGCTCGCCGGCAGCTCGTACGGTCGCGTGCGGGCGATGCTCGACGAGGCCGGCAAGCCGATCCAGTCGGCCGGACCGTCGATCCCCGTCGAGGTGCAGGGCCTGTCCGAGGTCCCGCCCGCCGGCGAGGAGGTCAACGTGATCGCCGACGAGCGCAAGGCCCGCGAGATCGCGCTGTTCCGGCAGGGCAAGTTCCGCGACGTCAAGCTGGCCAAGCAGCAGGCCGCGAAGCTCGAGAACATGCTCGACCAGATGGCCGAGGGCGCGGCGCAGTCGCTGGCGCTGATCGTCAAGGCCGACGTGCAGGGCTCGCAGGAGGCGCTGTCGCAGGCGATGCTCAAGCTCTCGACCGACGAGGTCCGGGTGCAGATCGTGCACGCCGCGGTGGGCGGCATCACCGAGAGCGACGTGAACCTCGCGGTCGCGTCGAAGGCGGTGGTGATCGGCTTCAACGTGCGCGCCGACCAGGCCGCCCGCAAGCTCGCCGAGTCCAACGGCGTCGACGTCCGCTACTACAACATCATCTACGACGCGGTCGACGAGGTCAGGGCGGCGATGAGCGGCATGCTCGCGCCCGAGAAGCGGGAGGAGACCATCGGCACGGTCGAGATCCGCGAGATCTTCAGCGTCAGCCGGATCGGCAACATCGCCGGCTGCATGGTCACCGACGGCGTCGTCCGCCGCGGCTCGCGCGTGCGCCTGCTGCGCGACTCGGTGGTCGTCTGGACCGGCGAGCTCGACTCGCTCAAGCGCTTCAAGGACGACGTCCGCGAGGTGCGCGAGGGCTTCGAGTGCGGCCTCACGCTGAAGAACCACAACGACATCAAGGTCGGCGACCAGCTCGAGGTCTTCGAGGTGAAGGAAGTCGCGCGGACCCTGTGAGGCGCGCGAGGCGCGGCGCGGCCCCGATCGGGGCCGCGGCCGTTCCCCGGCGCCGCAGGGTCATCCGGCCTCAGCAGGGAACGGCACGATCATGAACAACACCAGGCATTCACGCAGCGGCGGCGATCGCTCCACCCGGGTCGCCGAGCAGATCCACCAGGAGCTGGCGCAGATGATCGCCCGCGAGGTCAAGGACCCGCGGATCGGCATGGTCACGCTCACCTCGGTCGACATCACGGCCGACTACGCCTACGCGACGGTGCACTTCACCGTGCTGCCGAGCGACGACGCGTCGGTCGCGCGCACGTTGGAAGGGCTGCGCCGCAGCGCGGGCTTCATGCGCTCGCAGCTCGGGCGTCGCGTGCGGATCCACACGACGCCGGAGCTGCGCTTCGTCCACGACGCCTCGGTCGAGCGCGGCGTCGGGCTCTCGCGGCTGATCGACGAGGCGAACGCGACCCGCGCGGCCGACGACGGCGACGCGAAGCGGGACGACGCGTGAACGCGCCCCGGCGCGCCTGGCGACGGATCGACGGCGTGCTGCTGCTCGACAAGCCGACCGGACCGAGCTCGAACGACGCGCTGCAGCGCGCGCGCCGCGCGTTCTCGGCCGCCAAGGCGGGCCACGGCGGCACGCTCGACCCGATGGCGAGCGGGCTGCTGCCGGTCGCCTTCGGCGAGGCCACGAAGTTCCTGCACGACCTCCTCGACGCCGACAAGACCTACGAGGCGACGATGTCGCTCGGCCGCACGACCGACAGCGGCGACGCCGAGGGCGTCGTCGTCGCCGAGCGGCCCTGCGCGCCCGGCTCGCCGAGCGACGACGCGATCGCCGCCGCCTGCGCCGCCTTCGAGGGCGAGATCGAGCAGGTGCCGCCGATGCACTCGGCGCTCAAGCGCGACGGCCGCCCGCTCTACGAGTACGCGCGCGCGGGCATCGAGCTCGAGCGCGCGGCGCGGCGCGTGACGGTGCGCCGCATCGAGCTGCTCGACGTCGACCGCGCCGACGACCGCCATCCGCGCGCGCGCTTCCGGGCGAGCGTCAGCAAGGGCACCTACGTGCGCACGCTCGCCCACGACATCGGCGAGCGGCTCGGCTGCGGCGCGCACCTCGTCGCGCTGCGCCGCACGCGCGTCGCGGCGCTCGACGTCGCCGACGCGATCGCGCTCGACGCGCTCGAGGCGGCGACGCCCGAGGCGCGCGACGGCCGGCTGCGGCCGCTCGACACGCTGGTGTCGGGCCTGCCGCGGATCGGCCTCGCCGACGCGCTCGCCGACCGATTCATCCAGGGGCAACGGATCGTGCTGGACACCGCCGGCCGCGAGCCGTTGCAGCGCGCGCCCGCGGGGCCGGTGCGCGTCTACCGCGGCGATCGGCTGCTCGGCATCGCCGAGTTCGCCCCGCCCGGCCTGCTCGCGCCGAGCCGCGTGCTGGCCGCCGCGCCCCGCGAACACTGAGACACAGGACACTCCTCCATGCAGCAACCCATCCGCAACATCGCGATCATCGCCCACGTCGACCACGGCAAGACCACGCTCGTCGACCAGCTGCTGCGGCAGTCGGGCACCTTCCGCGCGCACCAGGCCGTCACCGAGCGCGTGATGGACTCGAACGACCTCGAGCGCGAGCGCGGCATCACCATCCTCGCGAAGAACTGCGCGATCGAGGTCGACGGCACGCGGATCAACATCGTCGACACCCCGGGGCACGCCGACTTCGGCGGCGAGGTCGAGCGCGCGCTGTCGATGGTCGACTGCGTGCTGCTGGTCGTCGACGCGGTCGACGGCCCGATGCCGCAGACCCGCTTCGTGACCCGCAAGGCGCTCGCGCTCGGGCTCAAGCCGATCCTCGTCGTCAACAAGATCGACCGGCCGGGGGCGCGCCCGCACTGGGTCATCGACCAGGTGTTCGAGCTGTTCGACAAGCTCGGCGCGAGCGACGAGCAGATGGACTTCCCGATCGTCTACTGCTCGGCGCTCGCCGGCTTCGCGGTGAACGAGATCGAGGAGCTCGACGCGCTGCCGCGCGGCGCCAACGGCATGCACGTCGGCACGATGCGCGCGCTGTACGACGCGATCCTGAAGCACGTGCCGGTGCGCGCCGACGACGTCGACGGCCCGCTGCAGATGCAGATCCTGTCGCTCGACTGGTCGAGCTACGTCGGCCGGATCGGCGTCGGCCGGGTCAACCGCGGCCGCGTGACCGCCGGCTCGCCGGTCGCGGTGGTCCACGGGCCCGACGCGAAGCCGGTCGCCGGCAAGGTGGGCCAGGTGCTGCGCTACAAGGGTCTCGAGCGGATCCCGATGGACGAGGCGCTCGCCGGCGACATCGTCGCGATCACCGGCGTCGAGGGCATCGACATCGGCACGACGATCTGCGCGCCCGACGCCCCCGAGGCGCTGCCGCTGCTGAAGGTCGACGAGCCGACGCTGACGATGGAGTTCATGGTCAACACCTCGCCGCTCGCCGGGCGCGAGGGCAAGTACGTGACCAGCCGCCAGATCCGCGACCGCCTCGAGCGCGAGCTGCAGCACAACGTCGCGCTGCGCGTCGAGTTCCCGGCCGACTCCGACACCTTCGTGGTCTCGGGCCGCGGCGAGCTTCACCTGACGATCCTGCTGGAGAACATGCGCCGCGAGGGCTACGAGATGGCCGTCTCCCGGCCCAAGCCCAAGGTGCGCGTCAATCCGCAGACCGGCGAGCGCGAGGAGCCCTTCGAGACGCTGGTGATGGACGTCGAGGAGCAGCACCAGGGCTCGGTCATGGAGTACCTCGGCACGCGCCGCGCCGACCTGCAGAACATGGAGCCCGACGGCAAGGGCCGCGTGCGGCTCGACTACCGGGTGCCGGCGCGCGGGCTGATCGGCTTCCACACCGAGTTCCTGAACCTGACGCGCGGCACCGGCATCATGAGCCACGTGTTCGACGACTACGGCCCGATGGCCGGCCCGATCGAGGACCGCCGCAACGGCGTGCTGATCAGCCAGGACGACGGCGAGGCGGTCGCCTACGCGCTGTGGAAGCTCGACGACCGCGGCCGCATGTTCGTCAACGTCGGCGACGTGCTGTACGAGGGCATGATCATCGGCATCCACACCCGGGACAACGACCTGGTCGTCAACCCGGTCAAGGAGAAGAAGCTGACGAACGTGCGCGCCTCGGGCAAGGACGAGGCGATCGTGCTGACGCCGCCGATCCAGCTGACGCTCGAGAAGGCGGTGGAGTTCATCGCCGACGACGAGCTCGTCGAGATCACGCCGAAGAGCATCCGGCTGCGCAAGCGCTTCCTGAAGGATCACGAGCGCAAGCGCGCGTCCCGCGAGACCGAGGCCGCGTGAGGTCGCGCGCCGCATCCGCCGCGCTGCTGCTCGCCGCGCTCGCCGGCTGCGGCGGCGGCTCGCCGGTCGAGCAGGTCTCGCTCGCCGTCCGGATCGAGGCGATCGAGGCCGAGATCCGGACCCGGATCGGACCCGCGGCCTGCATCGCCGACGCCGACTGCGGCGCGCTGCCGCTCGGCGCGCTGGCCTGCGGCGGGCCGTCGCGCTTCGTGCCGTACTCGGTCCGCGCGACCGACGAGGGCGCGCTGTCGAGCCTGGGCGAGGACCATCGGCGGCTGTCGGCCGAGCTGCTCGCCGGACGGGCCGCCGTCGGCCCGTGCGTCGCGCTCGCGCCGCCGGTCGCCTACTGCGAGCGCCTCGCGCCGCTCGCCTGCCGGCTGCGCTGAGCGCTCAGCGCGCCGCGGCCATCGCCCGCGCGCGCAGCACCGCGTCGGCCCACTCGCGCGGCCGCTCCTGCGGCGGGTTGTGCCCGCAGCCCTCGAGGAAGCGATGCTCGTGCGGCCCGGTGAACCGGACCGCGCCGGCGGTGGTGTCGGTCCGCAGGCCGTCGGCGGTGCCGTCGATCGTGACCGCCGGCACCGGGATCGTCGGCTGCGCGGCGAGCCGCGCCTCGATCGGGGCGAGCGCCGGGTCGCCCGGCACCAGCCCGAAGCGGTGCCGGTACGAGTGGATCACCACCTCGACGAAGTCCGGGTTGTCGAACGACGCCGCGCTGCGCTCGAAGGTCGCATCGTCGAAGCGCCAGGTCGGCGACCACATCCGCCAGAGCTGCCGCGCGATGCCGCGCCGGTCGCGCTCGAGGCCGCGGCGTCCGCGCTCGGAGTGGAAGTACCACTGGTACCAGAGCGCGGCCTCCTCGGCGGCGGTGGCCGCCGGCTCCATCGCGCGCGCGATGTTCTGGATGTTGTAGGTGTTGGCCGAGACCAGCGCCTCGACGCGCTCGGGCCACAGCGCCGACACCACGCAGCAGGCGCGCCCGCCCCAGTCGTAGCCGCCCAGCACCGCGCGCCCGATGCCGAGCGCGTCGAGCAGCGCGAGCAGGTCCGCCCCGAGCGCGGCCTGCTCGCCCGAGCGCGGCGTGTCGGGCGACGCGAAGCGCGTCGGGCCGAAGCCGCGCAGCCACGGCACGATGACGCGCGCGCCCGCCTCGGCGAGCAGCGCCGCCGTCTCGTCGTACGCGTGCGGGTCGTACGGAAAGCCGTGACCCATCACGCAGGGCCAGCCGTCGGGCGGCCCGTGCTCGATCGCCTCGACCCGCAGCACCCCCGCCCCGACCGATATCCGCCGCACCCGCGCCCCCGTCGTCGACACCCGGCGCGAGCATACGTCGGCGACGTCCATTTCGGTTGACGAACTTTCCGGAACGCCGGTCGCTCGGCGCGATTGACCGCCCGGCCGCACCGGGCGGACGATCGGCGCATAAACGAGCCTTCGGGCAACAAGGAGGAGACCATGAAGTTTCATTGGACGAAACTCGTCGCCGGTGCCTCGATGGTCGCGTCGCTGGCGGTCGCGGCGCCGGCCTGGGCGCAGAACACGATCCGGATCGGCTGGCTGTCGTCGCTGACCGGGCCGCTGTCCTCGGCGGCGATCGCCGAGAACCAGGGCGTGCAGCTCGCCGTCGAGGAGATCAACGCTGCCGGCGGCATCCTCGGCCGCAAGATCGAGCTGCTGACCCGCGACACCGCGGGCGACCCGACCAAGGCGGTCAACTTCGCGCAGCAGCTCGCCTTCAGCGAGAAGGTCCACGTCGTGATCGGGCCGGTGAACTCCGGCGAGGGACTGGGCGCCACGCCGATCCTCGCGCGCGCCGGGGTGCCCAACCTCGTGATCGGCGCGGTCGACGAGCTGATCGACCCGGTCAAGTACCCGCGCGCGTTCCGCGTGATCAACACCAACCGGCAGTGGATCTCCACCGCCAACGACTACGCGATCAAGTCGCTGAAGCGCAGCAAGGTCGCGATCATCGGCGACACCACCGGCTACGGCACCTCGAGCGCGAAGACCGCGCAGGAGATGCTCGAGGCGGCGGGCGTGAAGCCCGTCTACACGGTGCTGATCGATCCGAACAAGACCGACCTCACCGACGAGATGACCAAGGCCCGCGCGGCCGGCGCCGACGTCGTGATGCCGTGGTCGGCCGCCACCGGGCTGCTCGGCCGGATGCTGAACGCGCGCGGCGACATGGGCTGGAACGTGCCGGTGGTCGGGCATCCGGCGCTGATGGCCGCGCAGATCCGCAAGCTGCTGAACAAGCCCGAGTACTGGGAGAACACCTTCGGCTCGGGCTACGTCAGCACCACCTACGGCGAGGACGGCAAGCTGCCGGCCGCGACCCAGCAGCTCGTCGACAAGGTCCGCACCAAGCTCGTGCCCGGCGGCGGCGAGATCGACATCCTGTTCTGGTGGGTGGCGATGGGCTACGACTGCGTGAAGATCATCGAGCACGCGATCAAGACCGCCGGCGGCACCGATCCGGCCGCGATCCAGAAGGCGCTCGAGGGCACCCGCGAGTTCAAGGGCGTCTACGGCACCTACGGCTGGGGCCCGGGGCAGCGCAACGGCTTCCCCGACAGCGGCATGGTGGCGAACGTCGCCAACACGTTCCGCGACGGCAGCTTCAAGGCCGCGCCCCGCTGAGCCCGCAGGGAGCGCGCCGATGCTGTTCGTCCTCGTCAGCGGCCTGGCGACCGGCGCCGTCTTCGCGGCGACGGCGCTGGTCTACAACGTGATGTTCTCCACGTCGAAGGTGCTGTCGGTCACGACCGGCCACATCCCGATGCTGGGCGGCGTCTTCGGCGCGTACGCGATCTCCGGGCTCGGCCTGCCGTGGTGGGCGGGGCTCGCCGCGGCGATCGCGGTCGGCGCGCTGTTCGGCTGGCTCACCGACCTGGTCGCGATCCGCCGCGTGCTCGCGCGCAGCGACGAGCACCTGTGGCTGCTGAGCACGCTCGCGGTCGCCACGATGATCCAGCAGGCGGTCGGACTCTGGTGGGGGACCGAGCCGCGGCCGTTCCCGCGGCTGATCCCGCAGGACTTCGCCGCCGGCATCGGCGACCAGAAGTTCTGGCTGCCGGTGGCGCTCGCGGTGGTGATGGCCGCGGGGCTCGAGGCGTTCTACTCGCGCACGATGTACGGCAAGCTGTTCGTCGCGATGTCCGAGGACGCGTTCGCCGCGCGCGCGCGCGGCGTCTCCACCGACCGGATCCGCGTCGCGTCGTACGTGCTGGCGGGCGCGCTCGGCGGCGTCGCCGGCTTCGCCGCGGGCCAGCTGACCTTCGCGTACTTCGCGCTCGGCCTGACGCTGACGCTCAACGGCTTCATCGCGCTCGCCGTCGGCGGCCTGGGCAGCAACGTCGGCGCGCTGATCGGCGGCTTCGCGCTCGGTCTGCTCAACGCGTTCGCGAGCTGGCGCTTCGGCGGCGAGTACCAGCAGACGATCGCGGTCGGGCTGCTGATGCTCGTGCTGCTGGTCCGGCCCGAGGGGCTGCTCGGCTCGCGCGACGTGCGCCCGGTCTGAGGACGCGGACATGGACGTCAAGCGGATCGGACTGCTCGCGACGGGGGCGGTGGCGGCGGCCACGCTGCCGATGTGGGCGGGCGACCAGTACCGGCTGCACCTCGCGACGCTGATCGCCGCCTACTGGGTGCTGATCGGCGGGCTGAACCTGGTGGTCGGCTACAGCGGCCAGCTGTCGATCGGGCACGTCGGCCTGCTGTCGATCGGCGCGTACGGCTTCGCGATCCTCGCCGGCAAGGCGGGGCTGCATCCGGCGCTCGCGGTGCTCGGCGCCGGCGGGATCTGCGGCGTCGCCGGGCTGCTGCTCGGGCTGCCGTCGCTGCGGCTGCCCGGCTTCTACTTCGCGATGGCGACGATGGCGGTCGCGCTGATCGTCGGCGAGGTGGTGCTCGCGCAGGGCGAGCTCACCGGCGGAGGCATCGGCCTCGCGGTGCCCGCGTTCCCGCCGCCGTTCCACACGCCGGAAGGCTTCTACTACCTGGTCGCCGCCTGCGCCGCGGTCGTCACCTGGCTCACCTGGAACGTCGCGCGGCGCATGTACGGGCGCGGGCTCGTGGCGATCCGCGACAGCGTCGTGACCGCGCAGGCGGTCGGCGTGCCGGTGTTCCGCGCGAAGCTCGCGACCTTCGTGTTCAGCGGCGTCGCGGCCGGCGTCGGCGGCGCGCTGTTCGCCTCGCTGCAGAGCTACATCACGCCCGACACCTTCCACTTCGAGCTGAGCCTGTTCTTCTTCGTCTGCATCATCATCGGCGGGCGCGGCAGCATCCTCGGGCCGTTCCTCGGGGTGGCGGTGCTGACGGCGCTGCCCGAGCTGGTGGCGCCGCTCGCCAAGCTCGGCAACTTCTTCTACGGGCTGCTGCTGCTGCTGGTGGTGCTGCTGGTGCCCGAGGGCATCGGCCGGCTGTTCGAGGTCGTCGCCGAGCGCATCCGGCCGCGCCGCGTCGAGAGCGTGCCGGTGCGTCCCGACCTGCCGCGGCTCGCGCGCGCGATCCGGGAGGCCCCATGAGCGGGCACGCGCCGCTCGAGCGGGCGCGCGTCGACGGGCCGGCGTCGGGCGCCGCGACCCCGCCGCGGGCGGTCGCGCCCGCGCGGACGGGGGAGTCGCTGGCGGCGGTCGAGGTCGTCAAGTCGTTCGGCGGGCTGGTCGCGCTCGACCGGGTGTCGCTCGAGCTGCGCGCCGGCGAGATCCACGGCCTGATCGGCCCCAACGGCAGCGGCAAGACCACGCTGCTCAACCTGCTGAGCGGCTACTACGAGCCGACCTCGGGCTCGGTGACGCTGGGCGCCGAGCGGCTCGAGGGCGCGACGGTGCAGCGGCGCGCGGCGCTCGGCGTCGCGCGCACCTTCCAGAAGCCGCGGCTGCTGCCCACGCTCACCGTGCTGGAGAACGCGATGCTCGGCGCGTGGACGCACGCGCGCGCCGGCTTCCTCGGCACCGCGCTCGGGCTGCCGCGCGCCGCGCGCGAGGACGCCGCTGCGCGCGCGCGGGCCGTCGAGCTGCTGCACGGCGTCGGGCTCGGCCACGCGATCGGGCGCCGCGCGAACCTGCTCGAGCACGCCGAGCAGCGCTTCCTCGAGATCGCGCGCGGGCTGGCGATGTCGCCGCGCTTCGTGCTGCTCGACGAGCCCGCCGGCGGGCTGTCGACCGACGAGATCGACCACCTCGCCGACATCGTCCGCACGATGCGCGACTGCGGCCTCGGCGTGCTGCTGGTCGAGCACCACACCGACTTCGTGTTCCGCGTCTGCGACCGCGTGACCGCGCTCGACGTCGGGCGCACGATCCGGCACGGCACGCCCGACGACGTGCGGAACGACCCGGAGGTGATCCGGGTCTACCTGGGAGCCTGAGCGATGACCGGCCACGAGGCGTCCCGCCCGGAGCGCGTGCTGCTCGACGTCCGCGGCCTGCGCGTCGCCTACGGCAAGGCGGAGGTGGTGCGCGACGTGTCGTTCGACGTGCGCGCCGGCGAGTTCGTCGTGATCCTCGGGCGCAACGGCGCCGGCAAGAGCACGATCCTCCACGCGATCTCGGGGCTGATCCCGAAGCGCGCGGGCACCGTCGTCTTCGAGGGCCGCGACCTGAGCGCGGCCTCGCCGCGCGAGATCGTGCAGGCGGGCATCGTGCAGGTGCTCGAGGGGCACCGCGTGTTCCAGACGCTGTCGGTCGAGGACAACCTGCTGATCGGCACCTACGCGAAGGCGCCTCGCGGCGACCGCGGCAAGCTCGACCGGGTGTACGCGCTGTTCCCCGAGCTCGCCGAGCGGCGCGGGCAGATGGCGTCGCGGCTGTCGGGCGGCCAGCAGCAGATCCTCGCGGTCGCGCAGGGCGTGATCGGCGAGCCGCGGCTGCTGGTGCTCGACGAGCCGTCGGGCGGGCTCGCGCCGATCGTCATCGACCGGATCCTCGACGTCGCGGCGCGGCTGTGCGCCGAGGGGCTCGCGATCCTGCTGGTCGAGCAGCTCGTCGAGAAGGCGCTGCGCCACGCGCACCACGGCTACCTGGTCGAGACCGGCCGGATCGCCCATTCGGCGCCGGCCGCGGCGCTGCGCGACGGCGACACCGTGCGGCGCGTGTACCTCGGCGGCGAGCCGGGGCGGGCCGCCGCCGACACCCGTTCATGAACGACGACCCGATGCGTCGAGGAGACGAGGCGATGAGCGATTCCGGCCGCGAGCGCGGCGAGAGCGACGGCCCGCGCTGGGCGAGGCGGCCCGAGGGCTCGACCTGGGGCGACTTCGGACCCGACGACCAGCTCGGGCGGCTGAACCTGATCGGTCCGGAGAAGGTCCGGCAGGGCGTCGCCGAGGTGCGCGAGGGCCGCACGTTCTGCCTGAGCCTGCCGCTCGACCTGCCCGGGGGCAACCTGCTGAACCCGCGCCGCCATCCGCCGGTGCTGCGTCCCACGGTGCGCAACGGCCGGCCGAACATGGTCTACCGGCTGATGGACGACGACCCGAACCACACCGACGTGGTCTGCGACGACCTGGCGATCCTGCACCTGCAGTACTCGACGCAGTGGGACAGCTTCGCGCACGTCGGCCAGATGTTCGACGCCAACGGCGATGGCCTGCCCGAGCCGGTGTTCTACAACGGCTTCCGCGGCGGCTTCCACATCTTCGGGCCGAGCTCGGCCGAGGACGCGGGGGTGCCGGCCACCCGCGGACCGCGCACGACCTCGGGCGCGCGCGCCCTCGGCATCGAGAACATGGCCGCGCACGGCGTGCAGGGCCGCGGGGTGCTGATCGACCTGCACGCGCACTTCGGCGACGCGCGCACGCTCGTCGGCCACGACGAGCTGATGCGGGTGATGCAGGCCGACGGCGTCGTCGTCGAGCCCGGCGACATGGTGCTGCTGCACACCGGCTTCGGGCAGATGCTGGTCGACATGCAGGGCGACCCCGATCCGGAGCGGCTGCACGGCGCGTGCGCGGTGCTCGACGGGCGCGATCCGCGGCTGCTGCGCTGGATCACCGACAGCGGGCTCTCGATCCTCGCGGCCGACAACTACGCGGTCGAGGCGCACCCGGCGACTCCGGGCAGCGGCGCGTGCGCGACGCTGCCGCTGCACGAGCACTGCCTGTTCAAGCTCGGCGTGCACCTCGGCGAGATCTGGTGGCTGACGCCGCTCGCGCGCTGGCTGCGCGAGCACGGGCGCAGCCGCTTCCTGCTGACCGCGCCGCCGCTGCGGCTGCCCGGCGCGGTCGGCTCGCCGGCGACGCCGATCGCCACCGTCTGAATCCGTCGAGCGCATGGCCCGTCCGTCCGACACCAATCCCGTGCAGAAGGTCTGCCGCGTGCTGCGCGCGCTGTCCTCGCCCGCGCCGCTGCGGCTGGCCGACGTCGCCGCCGCCACCGGACTCAACAAGGCGACGGTGCTGCGCCTGCTCGACACGCTGGTCGAGGAGGGCTTCGCGCGGCGCGACCCGGAGACGCGGCGCTACGCGCTCGGCGACGAGGCGGCGGTCCTCGGCATCGCGATGCAGCGCCGGCACCACGTCCGCGAACGCGCCCGGCCCTGGCTGGTCCGGCTGGCGGGGGCCTCGGGCGACACCGTGCTGCTGTCGACGCGCAGCGGCGTGGAGTCGGTGTGCATCGACCGCGAGACCGGCGACTACCCGATCCGCGCGAACTACCTCGACGTCGGCAGCCGCCGTCCGCTCGGGGTGGGGGGCGGCAGCCTCGCGCTGCTCGCCTGGCTGCCCGACGACGAGATCGCCGCGATCCTCGACGAGGTCGAGCCGACGCTCGCCGAGCGCTACCCGCGGGTCGGCCGCAGGCTGATCGAGGACACGATCGCCGAGTCGCGCCGCACCGGGCACGTGCTGCTTCTCGACGTCGTCATCGAGCGGATGGGCGCGGTCGCGGTGCCGATCTTCGGCGCCGACGGACGGCCGACCGCGGCGATCAGCATCGCCGCCCTCAGCGACCGGCTGCAGTCGCGGCTCGACGTGCTGCTGCCGCCGATGCGGCAGGCGGCGCTCGCGCTGTCGGCCGCGGTCCCCGGCGCCGTCGCGCTGCGGGGGGCGGCATGAGCGGCGCGCCGCGGCGGGGGGAGGGGCGATGAGCTGGCTGCTGGGCAGCGGCACGACCCGCTACGGACGCCACGAGGGCCGCGACACGCTCGACCTGATGAGCGAGGCCGCGCAGCGCGCGCTCGACGACGCCGGGCTCGCGCGCGACGACGTCGACGGGCTGGTCTGCGGCTACTCGACGACGCTGCCGCACATCATGCTGTCGACGCGCTTCGCCGAGCACTTCGGGCTGCGCCCGGCGTACGCGCACGCGGTGCAGCTCGGCGGCGCGACCGGCTTCGCGCTCGTGATGCTCGCGCACCTGCTGGTCGAGGCCGGCGCCGCGCGGCGCGTGCTGGTCGTCGGCGGCGAGAACCGGCTGACCGGCCAGAGCCGCGACTCGTCGATCCAGGTGCTCGCGCAGACCGGCCACCCCGACTACGAGGTGCCGCTCGGCCCGACGATCCCGGCCTACTACGGGCTCGTCGCGTCGCGCTACATGCACGAGTTCGGCACCGGCGAGGCCGACTTCGCGGAGCTCGCCGCGCTGATGCGGCGCAACGCGGCGCGCCATCCGGGCGCGCACTTCCGCGAGCCGATCACCGCCGCCGACGTGCTCGCCTCGCGCCCGATCGCCACGCCGCTGAAGATGCTCGACTGCTGCCCGATCTCCGACGGCGGCTGCGCGGTCGTGGTCGGCGCGACGCGGGAGGGGCCGCACCCGGTGCGGATCGCCTCGGCCGCGCAGTGCCATACGTCGCAGCACGTGAGCGCGGCGCCCGACCTGGCGCGCTTCGGCGCCGACCGCGCGAGCGGCGCCGCGCTCGAGCGGGCCGGGCGCGGGCTCGCCGACGTCGAGTACGCGGCGATCTACGACAGCTTCACGGTGACGCTGACGCTGCTGCTCGAGGAGATCGGCCTCGCGCCGCGCGGGCGCGCCGGCGCGCTCGCGCGCGACGGGCGCTTCGAGCGCGACGGCGCGCTGCCGCTCAACCTGCACGGCGGGCTGCTGTCGTACGGGCACTGCGGCGTCGCCGGCGCGATGGCGCACCTCGCGGAGGCGCACCTGCAGATGACCGGCCGCGCGGGGGACCGCCAGGCGCGCCGCGCCGGGGTCGCGCTGCTGCACGGCGACGGCGGCGTGCTGTCGTCGCACGTGAGCCTGGTGCTGGAGGACGCGCGATGAGCGACGACCGGTCCGGCGGCGCGGTCCGTCCGGAGGACTGGACCCGCGGCGGGCGCGGCCTCGCGCTGCAGCGCTGCACGGGCTGCGGCCTCGTCTGGTACTTCCGGCGCGACTTCTGCCCGGGCTGCGGGCGCCCCGATCCGCTCGCGCTCGCCGCCGACGGCGCCGGCACCGTCGAGGCGGTCACCGTCGTGCACCGCGCGCCGAGCGACGCGTTCCGCGCGCTCGCGCCGTACGCGCTCGTGCTGGTGCGGCTCGACGAGGGGCCGCGCGCGATGGGTCACGGCGCGCCGGCGCTCGCGATCGGCGACCGCGTCCGGGTCGCGTTCCGCGACGTCGGCGGCCGGCCCCTCCCGTACTTCGACGCGTTCCAGGACGACTCCCCCGCATGACACACGACTCCCGCCCGGCGCTGCGCGTCGCGCTCGACCCGCGCTCGATCGCGGTGATCGGCGCCTCCGAGAACGCCAACAAGATCGGCGGACGGCCGATCGCGTTCCTGTCCCGGTTCGGCTTCCGCGGCCCGGTGTATCCGGTGAACCCGACGCGCACCGAGGTGCAGGGCCTGCGCGCGTTCCCGTCGCTCGACGCGCTGCCGCAGGCGCCCGAGCTCGCGGTGATCGCGGTGCCGGGCGAGCTCGCGGTCGCCGCGGTCGACGAGTGCGCGGCGATGGGCGTGCGCGTCGCGGTGGTGATGGCCTCGGGCTTCGGCGAGACCGCCGACCCGGCCGGCCGCGCGCAGGAGCGGGCGATGGTCGCGCGGGCCCGCGCGGCCGGCATGCGGCTGGTCGGACCGAATTCGCAGGGGCTCGCGAACTTCGGCACCGGCGCGGTGCCGAGCTTCTCGACGATGTTCGTCGAGGCGCCGCCGGCCGACGGGCCGGTGGGCATCATCAGCCAGAGCGGCGCGATGAGCGTGATCCCGTACGGCCTGCTGCGCGCGCGCGGCGTCGGCGTGCGCCACGCGCACGCGACCGGCAACGACGCCGACGTGACCGTCTGCGAGCTCGCGGTCGAGGTCGCGCAGGATCCGGCGCTGAAGCTGCTGCTGCTGTACCTCGAGGGGATCCCCGATCCCTGGCACCTCGCCGAGGCGGCCCGCATCGCGCGACGCCGCGGCCTGCCGATCGTCGCGCTGAAGTCGGGCCGCTCGCCGGCCGGGCAGACCGCGGCGCGCTCGCACACCGGCGCGCTCGCGAGCGAGGACCGGGTCGTCGACGCGTTCCTCGAGGACCAGGGCATCTGGCGCGTGCGCGACGTGCCCGAGATGGTCGAGGCGGCGGAGCTGTACCTGAAGGGGTGGGCGCCGCGCGGGCGGCGGCTGGTGTCGATCAGCAACTCCGGCGCGATCTGCGTGCTGAGCGCCGACGCCGCCACCGACGCGGGGCTGTCGCTCGAGCCGCTGTCCGAGCCCACGCAGGCCGAGCTGCGGACGATCCTGCCGGGCTTCGCGACGACCACCAACCCGGTCGACATCACCGCGGCGCTGCTGTCGAACAGCGCGCTGTTCGGCGCGATCCTGCCGGCGATCGGCCGCGACCCGTCGGCCGACGCGTTCTTCGTCGGCATCGCGGTGGCGGGCGCCGGCTACGACGTCGACGCGTTCGCGCGCGACAGCGCGGCGTTCGCGGCCGCGACCGGCAAGCCGCTCGTGGCCGCGGCGCCGCAGGCGAGCGTGGCCGATCGCTTCCGCGAGCACGGCGTCGTCGTGTTCCCGACCGAGTCGCAGGCGGTCCGCGCGCTCGGCCAGTTCCTGTCGCACGCCGAGCGGCTGCGCGAGGCGCAGGCCGGCGACGCGCCGGGGCCGTCGCGGCGCGCGGCGGGCGAGGCGCCGGTCGCGACGATGCTCGACGAGTCGGCGAGCCTCGCGCTCCTGCAGCGGGCCGGCGTGCCGGTGGTGCGCCACCGGGCGTGCGCCGGCGAGCGCGACGCGGCCGAGGCGTTCGGCGCGCTCGGCGCGGCGCGCGTCGTCGTCAAGGGGCTGTCGCGCGCGGTCGCGCACAAGTCGGAGCTCGGGCTGGTGAGGCTCGGCATCGCCGACGCCGCCGGGGCCGCCGCCGCGTACCGGGAGGTGAGCGCCGCGGCCGCGGCCGCCGGCGTCGCGCTCGACGGCGTGATCGTCGCCGAGATGGTCCGCGGCGAGCGCGAGCTGATGATCGGCGCGCACGTCGACCCGGTGTTCGGGCCGGTGCTGCTCGTCGGCGACGGCGGCAAGTACGTCGAGGCGATGCCCGACGTCGGCGTGGTCCTGCCGCCGTTCGACGCGCCGCGGATCGAGCGCGCGCTGCGTCGGCTGCGGATCGCGCCGCTGCTCGACGGCGTGCGCGGCGACCCGCCGCTCGACGTCGCCGCGTTCTGCGAGGCCGCGGCCGCCGCCGGCCGGCTGGTCTCGGGCGACGCGCCCGCCGCGGCGAGCCTCGACGCGAACCCGGTGATCGTCCGGGCGCGCGGGGCGGGCTGCGTCGCGGTCGACGCGGTGGTGTTCGCGAACCCGGCCGGCCCGACGGCGGGATGACGCCGAGGCGGCCCGCGACGGTCGCCCCCCACCTCTGACAGGAGACGACGATGGACAGGACACGCAGGACCCTCGCCGCCGCGATCGCGGCGCTCGCGGCGGGCGCCGCGCCCTCGCGCGCGGCGCGCGCGCAGCCGGCCGGCGCCTGGCCGCAGCGGCCGGTGCGCATCGTGGTGCCGTACCCGCCGGGCGGGCCGACCGACATCGTCGCGCGGGTCGTCGGCGCGCGACTCGCCGAGCGGCTGAGGCAGCCGTTCGTGATCGAGAACCGGGCCGGCGCGGGCGGCAACATCGGCGCGGAGGCGGTCGCGAAGGCGCCGGCCGACGGGTACACGCTGGTGCTCGGCACGACCGCGCACGCGATCAACCCGAGCCTCTTCAAGTCGCTCGGCTACGACTTCCAGAAGGACTTCGCGCCGGTCGCGCTGCTGACCAGCGTGCCGCTGGTGCTGGTCGCGCATCCGTCGCTGCCGGCCGACGGCGTCGCGCAGCTCGTCGCGCTCGCGAAGTCCAGGCCGCCGGGCTCGATCGCCTACGGCTCGTCGGGCAACGGCCAGTCGACGCACCTCGCGGCGGAGCTGTTCAACGCGATGGCCGGCGTCTCGCTGACCCACGTGCCGTACAAGGGCAGCGCGCCCGCGCTGGTCGATCTCGCCGGCGGACAGGTGCAGGTGATGTTCGACACGATGCTGTCGGCGATGCCGCAGGTGAAGGCCGGGCGCGTGAAGGCGCTCGCGGTGACGAGCGCGAAGCGCTCCGCGGCGGCGCCCGAGCTGCCGACGATCGCGGAGTCGGGGCTGCCCGGCTACGAGGCGACCGCGTGGAACGGCCTGCTCGCGCCGGCGGGCACGCCGCCCGACGTGGTCGCGACGCTGAGCCGTGCGGTCAACGAGGTGCTGGCCGAGCCGGAGACGAGGCAGCGCTTCGCCGCCGACGGCGCGGACGCGGTGGGCGGCACGCCCGGGCAGTTCGCGTCGTTCATCCGCACCGAGACCGACAAGTGGCGCGAGGTGGTGAAGACCGCCTCGGTGAAGATCGACTGAGCGTCGGGGAGACGACACGTGGGCAGAACACTCCGCATCGGGGCGGGCTCGGCATGGTGGGGCGACCGCATCGAGCCGGCCCGCCTCGTCGCCGAGCGCGGCGACCTCGACTACCTGTGCTTCGAGACGATGGCCGAGGCGACGGTGTCGGCCGCGCAGGTGCGCGCGCGCCGCGACCCGGGCTTTCCCGGCTACGACACCTACCTCGACGACCGCATGCGCGCGGTGCTGCCGGCCTGCATGAGGCGCGACACGCGGATCGTCAGCAACCAGGGCTGGATCAATCCGGCCGGCGCCGCGCGGCGGATCGTCGAGCTGCTGCGCGAGGGCGGCTGGCACGGCGTGAAGGTCGCCGCGGTCGGCGGCAGCCTGATCACCGACCGGGTGCTGTCGCTGACCGACCGCATCCTCGAGAACGGCCGTCCGACCTCGACGCTCGCGCCGACGCTGATCTCGGCCGAGGCCTATCTCGGCGCCGAGCCGATCGTCGAGGCGCTGCGGGCCGGCGCGCGGATCGTGGTCACCGGGCGCGTCGCGGATCCCTCGATCTTCATGGCGCCGATGATGCACGAGTTCGGCTGGGACCCGCTCGACCACGCGAAGCTCGGGATGGGCAACGGCATCGGCCACCTGCTCGAGTGCGGCGCCCAGGTCACCGGCGGCTACTACACCGATCCGGGGTTCAAGGACGTGCCCGAGCCGTGGAACCTCGGCTTCCCGATCGCCGAGGTGTCCGACGACGGCACGACGGTGATCACCAAGGTGGCGGGCACCGGCGGCGAGGTGAGCCTGGGCACGGTCAGGGAGCAGATGCTCTACGAGGTCCACGATCCGGCCCACTACCTGACGCCGGACGTCGTCGTCGACTTCACCACCGTGCGCCTCGAGCAGGTCGGCCCCGACCGGGTCGCGGTGCGCGGCATCTCGGGCAAGCCGCGCACGCCGACGCTGAAGGTGTCGATCGGCTGCACCGAGGGCTTCATCGGCGAGGACATGTTCTTCTACGCCGGTCCGGGCGCGCTGCGTCGCGCGCGGCTCGCCAAGCGCATCCTCGAGGAGCGCTTCCGCATCGTGGGGCTGCGGGCCGAGGACCTGCGGATCGACTTCCTCGGGCTGAACGCGATCCACGGCGAGGCGACGCCCGCGGACGCGCCCGAGCCGTACGAGGTCGCGGTCCGGGTGGCCGCGCGCACCCGCACCCGCGAGGAGGCGATCAAGGTCGGCCGCGAGGTCGACGGCATGGCGGTCTCGGGCATCGCCCACACCGGCAAGCGCGTGCCGCACCAGGACCGCACGCGGGAAGTCATCGGCGTCTGGTCGGCGCTGGTGCCGCGCGAGCAGGTGCCCGCGACCGTCGACTACTTCGAGAGCTGAGCATGAAGGTCAAGCTGCAACACGTGGCCCACGCCCGGTCGGGCGACAAGGGCGACACCTCGAACATCGCGGTCTTCGCGTACACGGCGGCCTTCCACGGGCTGCTGAAGTCGCAGCTGACCGCCGAGCGCTTCAAGGCGTTCTACGGCGGCGCGATCCGCGGCGAGGTGATCCGCCACGAGGTCGACGCGATCCACGCGATGAACTTCGTCTGCCACGGCGCGCTCGGCGGCGGCGTCTCGCGCAGCCTGTGCCTCGACAACTACGGCAAGTCGCTGTCGGCGGCGATCCTGGGCTTCGAGATCGAGGTGCCGGACGCGCTGGCCGGCGAGCTGCGCGGGCGCGAGCTGCTGCCGGCCGGGGGCGTGCCGCGATGAGCGCGGCCAAGCACGTGCTGCTGGTCGCGGGCGCCGGCGGCATCGTCGGCACCGCGGCGATCGAGCACTTCTCGGCGCTGCCCGACTGGGAGGTGATCGCGGTGTCCCGCCGGCCGGTGGCGCTGCCCGACGGGGTGTCGCACCTGCGGCTCGACCTGACCGACGCCGCGGCCTGCGACGCGGCCGCCGCGCGCGACCTCGGCCGGGTCACCCACCTGCTGTTCGCCGCGCTGTACGAGAAGCCCGACCTGATCGCCGGCTGGCGCGACCCGGAGCAGATGGCGGTCAACGAGTCGATGCTGCGCCACCTGCTCGACGCGCTCGAGCGGCACGCGCGCGGGCTGCGCCACGTGACGATCCTGCAGGGCACGAAGGCCTACGGCGGGCACGTCGAGCCGGCGCCGGTGCCGTGCAAGGAGCGCTGGCCGCGGCATCCGCACGAGAACTTCTACTGGCTGCAGGAGGACCTGCTGCGCGAGCGCGCGCCGCGCGCCGCGTGGACGTTCTCGATCCTGCGCCCGCAGATCGTCTTCGGCCACGCGGTCACCAGCCCGATGAACATCGTCGCGGCGATCGGCGCCTACGCCGCGATCCGGCGCGAGCGCGGCGAGCCGCTCGGCTGGCCCGGCGGCGGGCGCTACGTGAACGGCGGCAGCGACAGCCGGCTGATCGCGCAGGCGGCCGAGTTCTGCATGACGCACGAGATCGCCGCGAACGAGACCTACAACGTCGTCAACGGCGACGCGCTGACGTGGCACGACCTGTGGGGCTCGATCGCGCGCCACTTCGGCATGGAGGTCGGCGAGCCCGTGCCGATGCGGCTCGCCGACGCGATGCCCGCGCACGAGGACGTCTGGGCGCGCGTCGTCGAGCGCCACGGGCTGCGCCGCACCGGGCTGGCCGAGATGATCGGCGCGTCCTGGCAGTTCACCGATCGCGCGTTCGCCGCCGGCCTCGAGCATCCGCCCGACTCGGTGCTGTCGCCGATCAAGCTGCGCAGGCACGGCTTCGCCGGCTGCGAGGACACCGAGGACCGGCTGCTGTACTTGCTCGACCGGATGCAGGCGGCGAAGGCGCTGCCGCGCTGAGCGCCGCGCGCGGCCCGTCGCCGGGCCGCGGGCGGCCGCGCGTCAGGCCGCCTCGAGCGCCGGGTAGTCGACGTAGCCGGCCGGCCCCTGCGAGTAGAAGGTCTTCGTGTTCGCCGGCGCGAGCGGCACGCCGAGCTCGAGCCGGCGGGGCAGGTCGGGATTGGAGATGAACGGCACGCCGAAGGCGACCGCGTCGGCCGCGCCGGAGGCGATCGACTCGATCGCCTCGTCGCGCCCGTAGCGGTTGTTCGCGACGTAGGTGCCGCGGAACGCGCGGCGCGCCCAGCCGAAGTCGAAGCCGCGCGCGTGGCGCTCGACGCCGGTGTTGCCCTCGATGAAGTGCAGGTAGGCGAGCCCGCGCGCGTCGAGCGCCTCGACGAGCGCGCCGTAGGTGGCCTGCGGATCGCCGTCCTGCGGGCAGCCGTTGGCCCCGGTCACCGGCGCGAGCCGGATGCCGACCCGGTCGGCGCCCCAGACCCCGACCGCCGCGTCGACCACCTCGAGCACGAGCCGCAGCCGATTGGCGATCGATCCGCCGTAGGCGTCGTCGCGCCGGTTCACCGAGTCGCGGATGAACTGCTCGAGCAGGTAGCCGTTCGCCGAATGGATCTCGACGCCGTCGAAGCCCGCGTCGCGCGCGAGCCGCGACGAATGCCGGTACGCCTCGACGATCGCCGGGATCTCGTCGGTGCGCAGCGCGCGCGCGGCGACCTGCGGCTGCTTGCCGGCGGGCGTGTGCGTGACGCCACCCGGGTTGTACGGCGACGACGACACCGGCAGCGCGCCGCCGGGCTGCAGGTCGGGGTGCGAGACCGCGCCGACGTGCCAGAGCTGCGCGACGATCCGGCCGCCGGCCTCGTGGACGGCGTCGGTCACGAGCCGCCAGCCGTCGCGCTGGGCGTCGCTGTACATGCCGGGCGTGCGCTGGTAGCCCATGCCGTCGGGCCGCACCTGCGTCGCCTCCGACACGATCAGCCCGGCCGAGGCGCGCTGCGCGTAGTACTCGGCGTTCAGCGCGGTCGGGGCGAGCGTCGCGGCGTCGGCGCGGCATCGGGTGAGCGGTGCCATCAGCACGCGGTTCGGGCAGTCGAGCGCGCCGATGCGGATCGGCGACAGGAGCGGAGCGGCGGAGCGGGGCGCGACGGGATCGGTCATCGTGGGCGGGGCGTGGCGGACGGAGCCCGCCATGGTATCCGGTCGCGCGCCCGGCCCGTCCGCGGCGGCACCGGTCGACGCGCGAGGCGGGCACGGCCCTCGCGGCCGACGGCGCGGACGGCGGGGCCGTTCGCGCGGCGCGACGGCGCCGGCCGGGCACGGCCGCTCGTCCGACACCACCGACGGCCGTTCCGCCGATCCGCAGCACGCGGGGGGGCGCCTAGAGTCGTCCCTCGGTCCGCACGGGAGTCCGTTCGTTGCGCTTCGCCTATCCTCGCCCCCAGTTCGAGCGCGCCCAGTGGGTGTCGCTCGACGGTCGGTGGCGCTTCCGCTTCGATCGCGAGCGGCGCCTCCGCAATCCCTCCGACGTGCGCGAATGGCCGATGGCCATCGAGGTCCCGTTCCCGCCCGAGTCCGAGGCGAGCGGCATCGCCGACCGCGGCTTCAATCCGGTCTGCTGGTACCAGCGCGACTTCGAGATCGAGCCCGACGGCGGGCGCGTGCTGCTGCACTTCGGCGCGGTCGACTACTCGGCGCGCGTCTGGGTCAACGACGTGCTGGTCGGCTCGCACGAGGGCGGCCACACGCCGTTCCGCTTCGACGTCACCGACGCGCTCGTGCCGGGCCGCCGACAGGTAGTCACGGTCCGCGCCGAGGACGACCCGTCCGACCTCACGAAGCCGCGCGGCAAGCAGGACTGGCAGCTCGAGCCGCACTCGCTCTGGTACCCGCGCACCACGGGCATCTGGCAGACGGTCTGGCTCGAGCGGGTCTCGCGGACCTACGTCGACAAGATCCGCTGGACGCCGTACGTCGAGGGCTTCGCGATCGGGTTCGAGGCGCGGATCTCCGGCGATCCGGCCGACGACCTGTCGATCGAGGTCCAGCTGAGCCACGGCGATCGCGTGCTGGCCGCCGACCGCTACCGCGTGATCGACAACGAGGCGGACCGCCGCATCGTGCTGTCCGACCCGGGGATCGACGACTTCCGCAACGAGCTGCTGTGGAGCCCGGAGCGGCCGACGCTGCTCGACGCGCGGATCCGGCTGTGGCAGGGCGGTCGCTGCATCGACGAGGCCACCTCGTACGTCGGGCTGCGCTCGGTGACGATCCTGCGCGACCGGCTGATGCTGAACGGCCGGCCGTACTTCCTGCGCCTCGTGCTCGACCAGGGCTACTGGCCCGACACGATGCTCGCGCCGCCCGACGACGCGGCGCTGCGCCGCGACGTCGAGCTCGCGAAGGCGATGGGCTTCAACGGGGTGCGCAAGCACCAGAAGATCGAGCATCCGCGCTACCTGTACTGGGCCGACCGCCTGGGGCTGCTCGTCTGGGAGGAGATGCCCTCGGCCTACCGCTTCACGAAGACCGCGATCAAGCGGACCGTGCGCGAGTGGACCGAGGCGCTCGAGCGCGACTACAGCCATCCGTCGGTGATCGTCTGGGTGCCGTTCAACGAGAGCTGGGGCGTGCCCGAGCTCAACGCGGTGCGCGAGCAGCGGCACGCGGTCGAGGCGCTGTACCACCTGACCAAGACGCTCGACCCGAACCGCCCGGTCGTCGGCAACGACGGCTGGGAGGCGAGCGCGACCGACATCATCGGCATCCACGACTACGACGCGCACCCCGAGCAGATCCGGCAGCGCTACGGCGGCGACTCGACCCAGCTGTTCGACCGGCGCCGCCCGGGCGGACGCGTGCTGACGCTCGACGGCTATCCGCACCGCGGCCAGCCGGTGATGCTGACCGAGTTCGGCGGCATCGCGTTCCCGAAGTGCCCGTCGCCGGGCGTCTCGCAGACCTGGGGGTACTCGGTGGTCGAGGACGACGCGACCTTCGCGCAGCGCTACCACGGGCTGCTCGACGTGGTCGCCAACACGACCCTGTTCTCGGGGTTCTGCTACACGCAGTTCGCCGACACCTTCCAGGAGGCGAACGGCCTGCTGTGCGCCGACCGCACGCCGAAGATCCCGCTCGAGACGATCGCCGAGGCGACGAAGATCTCGCGCACCTACATCCCCGGCGTGGTCTGACGCGATGCACGTCGTCGAGCTGACGAAGATCGACGGACGGTCGCTGACGCTGTACGCGCGCGCGCCGTTCGAGGCGCCGGCGGGGCCCGCGCCGAGCCCGTTCGCCGAGCCGCTGACCGCCCATCCCCACCTGCGCTGGCACCCGGTGCGCGGCGAGTGGGTCACCTATGCCGCGCACCGGCAGGGCCGCACGTTCCTGCCGCCGGCCGAGTACGATCCGCTCGCGCCGACGCGCGACCCCGCGCATCCGACCGAGCTGCCCGACTGCGGCTGGGAGGTGGCGGTGTTCGACAACCGGTTCCCGTCGCTGTCGCCGGGCGCGAGCGAGGCCCCGGTCTCGATCGTGCCGACCGCGCCGGGGCTCGGCCGATGCGAGGTGGTGGTGTTCGGCCCGGACCCGGTGACGCCGTTCGGCTCGCAGCCGCTCGAGCGGATCGAGCTGGTGCTGGGCGTCTGGGCCGACCGCTGCCGGCGGCTGGCGACCCAGCCGGGGCTCGCGTTCGCGCTGCCGTTCGAGAACCGGGGCGTCGAGATGGGCGTGACGCTGCACCATCCGCACGGCCAGATCTACGCCTACCCGTCGGTGCCGCCGGTGCCGGCGCGGATGGCGGCCGTCGCGCGCGAGCACGTCGCGCGCCACGGTCGCGGGCCGCTGACCGAGATGATCGAGCGCGAGCTCGCCGACGGCGCCCGGATCGTCTACCGCGGCAGCGAGGCGGTCGCGTTCGTGCCGGCCTGCGCGCGCTACCCGTACGAGACCTGGGTGGCGCCGATCGCGCCGGTCGCCTCGTTCGAGGACCTGTCGCGAGCGCAGCTCGCCGACCTCGCCCGCGCGACGAAGACGGTGCTGCGCAAGTACGAGCGGCTCTGGGACCGGCCGTTCCCCTACCTGATGGCCTGGTATCCGGCGCCGTTCGGCGGCGCGCCGGGCTGGCACCTGCACGCGCAGCTCTGGCCGCCGTACCGCACGCGCGACCGGCTCAAGTACCTGGCCGGCACCGAGCTGGCGGCCGGCTTCTTCGCGATGGACGCGCTGCCGGAGGAGAAGGCGGCCGAGCTGCAGCGCGTCGACGTCTCGGCGGACATCACATGACGACGATCGGATCGACGACCGGTTTCGAGGCGGTGTTCGGGCGCGCGCCCGAGGCGACGGCCGATGCGCCGGGGCGGGTGAACCTGCTCGGCGAGCACACCGACTACAACGACGGCTTCGTGCTGCCGACCGCGATCCCGCAGCACACGACGGTCGCGGTCGCCCGCGGGCCGGGCCCGGGCTTCCGGCTGCACGCGGCCGAATACGGCGAGACGGTCGAGTTCGACCTCGCGCGGCCGCCGTCGCAGCATCACGCGCAGTACGTCTACGGCTGCCTGCGCGAGCTGGCGGACGACGGCGCCGTGCTGCCGCCCATCGACCTGCACGTGCACTCGACGGTGCCGATCGGCGTCGGGCTGTCGTCGAGCGCCGCGCTCGAGGTCGCGACGCTGCGCGCGCTGCGCGCGCTGCTCGGCCTGGCGATCGACGACGTCGCGATCGCGCAGCTCGCGCAGCGCGCCGAGATCGCGCACGCCGGCGTGCAGTGCGGGATCATGGACCAGATGGCCTGCAGCCTCGCCGGCGAGGGCAGCATGCTGTTCCTCGACACCCGATCGCTCGAGCGCTCGGTGAAGCCGCTGCCGCAGGGCGCCTCGATCCTCGTGCTCGACTCGGGGGTGCCGCGCTCGCTCGCCGAGAGCGGCTACAACGCGCGCCGCGACGAGTGCCGCGAGGCGGCGCGCCGGCTCGGCGTGCCGTCGCTGCGCGAGGCCGTCGACCGTGCCGCGATCGAGGCGCTGCCCGAGCCGCTGCGCGGCCGGGCCCGCCACGTCGTCACCGAGAACGCCCGCGTGCTCGAGGCGGCCGCGGGCGTCGACGCGCGCCGCTTCGGCGAGCTGATGGACGCGTCGCACGCGAGCCTGCGCGACGACTACGAGGTGTCGATCCCGGCGCTCGACGCGCTGGTGGGGCTGCTGCAGGCGCATCCCGACGTGTTCGGCGCGCGGCTGACCGGTGCCGGCTTCGGCGGCGCCTGCGTCGCGCTGTGCGTGCCCGGGCGCGAGACGGCGGTGGCGTCGGCGGTGCTCGCCGCGTACGCGGCCCAGGGCGGGCGGGGCGCGCAGCGCGTGCCCGAGCCGCC
>DASPJX010000246.1:0-2717 GCA_035628395.1 Burkholderiaceae bacterium
CAGATCGAGACACGGGCACGACGGCCGGAACGGCCGGAGCCGGTCCGGGCAGCACGCTCAAGGACACGGCGCGGGAGACCCTCGAGTCCGCGAAACAGGAGGCGAGCGGCCTCGCGGGCAAGGCGGCGGAACAGGGCAAGACGATGCTCTCGAAGCAGAAGGACACCGCGGCGAGTCGCCTCGACTCGGTGGCCCAGGCGCTTCAGGGCACGGCGAAACAACTGGAAGGCGACGAGGCGGTCGCGGGCCGCTACGTGGGCATGGCGGCCGACCGGCTGCAGCAGTTCGGGCAGCGGCTCCGGGAGAAGGACGTGGATTCGCTGGTCAGCGACGCCCGCGAACTGGCGCGGCGCTCGCCCGGCGTGTTCTTCGCGGGCTCGGTCGTCGTGGGCTTCGCGCTCTCGCGATTCCTGAAGACGTCGGCGCGCAACGCCCCGTACGGCGGCGGCGGCATGGACACCCGCTCGGGGATGGGTTCGTCCGGCATGGGCTCGTCCGGCATGGGCTCGTCCGGCATGGGTTCCTCCGGCATGGGTTCGTCCGGGATGGGTTCCTCCGGCATGAGTTCCTCCGGCATGGGTTCGTCCGGCATGGGCTCGTCGGGCATGGGTTCGTCGGGCATGGGTTCGTCGGGCATGGGCTCGTCCGGCATGGGTTCCTCCGGGATGGGTTCCTCCGGGATGGGTTCCACCGGCATGGGCTCGTCGGCCGCGGGGTCGAGCTACGGGATGGACGCCGGCACCGGCTCGTCGGGCTCCGGCTCGAGCATGGGTTCGGGCTCCGGCATCGGCTCGGGGACCGGCTCCGGCACCACGAGCTCGACGCTCGGCACGTCCTCGGGCATCGGCACTGGCTCGACGGCCGGCACGAGCGGCGCCTCGCCCAGCGGCGACAGCACCAGCGCGTACCGCGACGACGGCACGGCCTGGAACCAGGACTCGAGCGACCTGCGCACCGGCGGCAGCACCACCGGCTCGGGCCTCGGCACGTCCGGCGGCTCGACCACCGGCGCGGGTCTCGGCACCTCGGGCGGCTCGACCACCGGCCTGGGCGGCGCCTCGTCGACCGACGAGACCGGCTCCTCGGCGCTCGGCGGCTCGAAGGGCACCTCGGGCTCCACCGGCGCCGCCAAGGGCACCGGCGGCGCGTCGAAGGGCTCGGGCGGCCTCGGCAGCACCGGCGGAACCCCGGGGGGAGGCAGCCATGGCCGTTGAGAAGAGCGAGAAGTCGCTGGCCGCGCTGTTCTCCGACCTGACGCGCGACACCGTCGAGCTCGTTCGTCAGGAGATCGCGCTCGCCCGCGCCGAACTGTCGCAGAAGGTCACGACGGCGCAGACCGCCCTGGCCTCGATGGCGGTCGGTGCCGCGGTGATCCTGGCCGGCCTGTTCCTGCTGCTGCAGGCGGTCGTCGCCGGCGTGGCGATGATCCTGCCGCCCGAGATCGCGCCGTGGCTCGCGCCGCTGCTCGTGGGCGCGATCGTCGCCGCGATCGGATGGGCGATGCTGAAGGGCGGCAAGGCCAAGCTCGATTCCGACCACCTGATGCCCCAGCGCACGATGGACTCGCTGCGCCGTGACAAGGCCGTCGTTCAGGAGAAGACCCGATGAGCACTCCCATTCAGGACGATCCGCGGCGCCCCGATCAGATCGAGGACGACATCGCGCGCACCCGCGCCGAGGTCAGCTCGACGATCGACGCCATCCAAAGCAAGCTGACACCGGGCGAAATCATGGATCAGGCGCTCCAATACCTGCGCACGAACGGCACCGGCGAGTTCGGCCGCAACCTGGGCCGCTCGGTCCGCGAGAACCCGCTGCCGGTCGCCCTGATCGGCGTCGGCATCGCGTGGCTGATGGTCGGGGGCGGACGGCGCGCCTCGAGCGGGACGACCTCGTCGCGCTGGACCGACGCGTCGCGCTCCCGTTCGACCTACGCGACCGGCACGGGCACCTACGACGACGACACGCTCGCCGCCGAGGTCGGACTGTCCGACTTCGACGACCTCAACGAGTCGCCGACGACGGGCCGGATGGCCGGCAGCGGCGGTCCGGGCATCGGCGAGCGCGTGCGCGACACCGTCTCGAGCACCACGGACCGGGTGCGCGAGTCGGTCTCGAGCACGACCGACCGGGTCAAGGGATCGGTGTCGGGCGCCGGCACGCGGGCCCGCGACCTCGCCCGCCAGGCGAGCGAGCGGCTGACCGGCATGAGCCAGGGCGCGCGCCAGCGTGCCGGCTCGCTGCAGTCGGGCACCCGCGACCAGTACTACCGGGCGCGCGAGCGCACGATGCACCTGGTCGACGAGCAGCCGCTGGTGATCGGTGCGCTGGGCATCGCGCTCGGCGCGGCGATCGGCGCGGCGATCCCGACCACGCGGCGCGAGAACGAGCTGCTCGGCAGCGTCCGCGACGAGCTCGTCGAGGGCGCGATGAGCACCGCGCGCGAGCAGATGGAGACGGTCAAGGCGTCGGCCCAGCGGGTCGCCGAGACCGCCCGCGAGGAGGTCCACAAGGCGGTGGAGCCGTCCTCGACGGGGGCGCCCGCCGGCGGCGCCACCGGCTCCGCGCAGGGCAACGGCACGCACGGCACGCGCGCGCCGCTCTGATCCGCCCGGCGGCCGCCCGGCCGCCGCACCGGACGGGGCGCGATCCCGACGAGGGGTCGCGCCCCGCATACGTTCCACCGCCGCACGCGACCGCGGCGCTACCGCCCATCG
>DASPJX010000247.1:0-6999 GCA_035628395.1 Burkholderiaceae bacterium
GGCGGCGCGGCCGGGGGCCAGCGCGTCGAGCTCGACGAGGCGGTTGAGGATCGGCAGCAGCTGCCGGGTCAGGTCGCCGATGCGGATCGCGTGCCGCACGCCCTGCGGCGTCGGCCCGTCGCCCACCGCGATCGAGGGCACCCACGGATCGGCGCGTCGGGCCCGCTCGAGCGCGAGACGGCCGGCCGGATCGTCGACGCACGCGATCAGCAGGTCGGCCGACGCCCAGGCCTCGGGCGCCGCGAGGCGGAACGCGTAGCGGTTGTACCGCAGGTGACGGAAGACGGTCTCGATGAGGCGCAGGCGCTGCGCGTCGAGGCCGACGACCGCGACGTCGAAGGTCGGCGTGTCGGACATGATCGGGGGGCGGGATCGTGAGCGATCGTAGCGCCGAGCCCGCCCTCTCCGGTGCGCGGCGTGCGTGCCGCGTCGGCTGCGCGCCACGGTCCGCGCCGGCGGCCGACGGGCGGGCCCCCGGTCGGGTCGGACCGCGGTGCCCGGCGGGCCCGCGCACGTCCGATCCGGCGGGCCCGCGCACCCGCGATCCGACGGGCCGGACGCCGCGGGAGCGCGTGCTAGCATCGGCGCCCCCCGCCACCGCGACCGCCGCACGCCATGCCCGCACGCGACCCCCACGGACTGTCCACGCTGGCGCTGCACGCCGGCGCGGTGCCCGATCCCGGCACCGGCGCCCGCGCGACGCCGATCCACCTGACCGCGTCCTACGTCTTCCCCGACTCCGACCGCGCCGCGGCGCTGTTCAACATGGAGGCGTCGGGCCACGTGTACTCGCGGATCAGCAATCCGACGACCGCGGTGCTCGAGGAGCGGATCGCCGCGCTCGAGCAGGGCGTCGGCGGGATCGCGACCGCGAGCGGGCAGGCCGCGCTGCACCTCGCGATCGCGACGCTGGCGGGCGCGGGCTCGCACGTGGTCGCCTCGCGGGCGCTCTACGGCGGCTCGCACAACCTGCTGCACTACACGATGTCGCGATTCGGCATCGAGACGACCTTCGTCGATCCGCGCGACCTCGACGCGTGGCGCGCCGCGATCCGCCCGAACACGAAGCTGCTGTTCGGCGAGACGCTCGGCAACCCGGGCCTCGACGTGCTCGACATCCCGAAGGTCGCGGAGATCGGCGTCGCGCAGGGCGTGCCGCTGCTCGTCGACTCCACCTTCACCACGCCGTGGCTGATCCGGCCGTTCGAGCACGGCGCGGCGCTCGTCTACCACTCGGCGACCAAGTTCCTGTGCGGCCACGGCACCGTGATCGGCGGGCTGCTGGTCGACTCGGGCCGCTTCGACTGGGACGCGTCGGGACGGTTCCCGGAGCTGACCGAGCCCTACGAGGGCTTCCACGGCATGGTGTTCGCGGAGGAGTCGACGGTCGGGCCGTTCCTGCTGCGGGCGCGCCGCGAGGGGCTGCGCGACTTCGGCGCCTGCCTGTCGCCGATGAACGCCTTCCAGATCCTCCAGGGGATCGAGACGCTCGGGCTGCGGATGGACCGGCACGTCGCGAACGCGCGGCGCATCGTCGAGTTCCTCGCCGCGCATCCGCAGGTCGCGCGGATCGCGTGGCCCGAGCTCGAGTCGCACCCGGACCGCGCGCTCGCGGCGAGGCTGCTGCCGCGCGGCTGCGGCGCGGTGTTCAGCTTCGACCTGGCGGGCGATCGCGCCGCGGGCCGCCGCTTCGTCGAGTCGCTGTCGCTGTTCTCGCACCTGGCGAACGTGGGCGACGCCCGCTCGCTGGTGATCCATCCGGCGTCGACGACGCACTTCCGGATGGACGCGAAGTCGCTCGCCGCCGCCGGCATCGGCGAGGCGACGCTGCGGCTGTCGATCGGCCTGGAGGACGCCGACGACCTGATCGAGGACCTGCAGCGCGGCTTCCGCGCGGCGAAGAAGGGCGCGTGAGGAGCCACCGATGCTGATCGACGTCGACGGCCGCCGCGCCTACGCCTACACCGGGGGTCGACCGTTCGACCCCGCCCGCCCGACCGTCGTGCTGGTGCACGGCGCGCAGAACGACCACACCGTCTGGGCGCTGCAGTCGCGCTGGCTCGCCCACCACGGCTGGTCGGTGCTCGCGGTCGACCTGCCCGGCCACGGCCGCAGCGCGGGGCCGCCGCTGGAGGACGTGCCCGCGCTCGCGGGCTGGACGCTGCGCCTGCTCGCGGCCGCGGGCGCGCGGCGCGCGGCGATCGCCGGTCACAGCCTCGGCTCGCTGGTCGCGCTGGAGGCGGCCGGTCAGGCGCCGGACACGGTCGCCGGCATCGCGCTGGTCGCCACCGCCTTCCCGATGAAGGTGTCGGACACGCTGCTCGCCGCGGCGCGCGACGACGAGCCGGCGGCGTACGACATGATCAACCGCTGGTCGCACGCGAAGCTCGTGCACCGGCCCGGCACGCCGGCGCCCGGCTTCTCGATGTACGTGCAGAGCCTGCGGCTGATGGAGCGCCAGGCGCCCGGCGTGCTGCGGGTCGACTTCGCCGCCTGCGACGCCTGGACGGGCGGCCTGGAGCGCGCGAAGGCGCTGCGCTGCCCGGTCTTGTTCGTGCTCGCCGAACGCGACATGATGACCCCGCCGAAGGCGGCACGCGGGCTGATCGAGGCGATCCCCGGCGCGACCGTCGTGACGATCCCCGGCGCCGGCCACCAGGTGATGGGCGAGGCGCCGGAGGAGACGCGCGACGCGCTCGCGGCCTGGCTGCGCAGGATCCCCGCGACCGGACCGGCGGCCGGCGGTTGAGCCGCTCGGCCGGCGCGCATCCCCGACGCCGAGGAGACGACGATGGCCCGCCCTGCCCCGAGCGCCGACGCGACCCGCTTCGCGTCGTTCGCCGAGTTCTATCCGTTCTACCTGAGCGAGCACGCCGACCGGACCTGCCGGCGGCTGCACTTCGTCGGCTCGACGCTGGTGCTCGCCTGCCTGGTCGCGGCGATCGTCCTGCGCGAGCCGTGGTGGCTCGCCGCGATGCCGGTGATCGGCTACGGCTTCGCCTGGATCGGGCACTTCGCCTTCGAGCGGAATCGCCCGGCGACGTTCCGCTACCCGCTCTGGAGCCTCGCGGGCGACTGGGTGATGTACCGGGACATGCTCACCGGCCGGATACGCTTCTGACGTCCGGAGCGGCGACGCTTGGCGCGTCGGGGACGTCCGGCGCCCGGGGGCCCGGCGCCCGAGGGCCCGGCGCCTCGAGGGCGTCCGGCGCCGCCGCGTCCGGCGCACCGAGCACCTCGGCGATCGGACGCGACAGCGCGGCGCCCCCCGGATCGACGCTCGCGTCGGTGCTGCGCACCGGTCGCCGGGCGGCGCGCCGCTCGGCGTGGCCGAGCCAGACCCGGTCGAACAGCGGCCGCAGCGTGCGCTCGCCGAGCCCCGGCGCCGGCAGCCACCACTCGTCCCAGACGCCGGCGGGCCCGCCGCGCGACGCGACCGGCCACACCCTCACCAGGTAGCCCTGCGCGGAGAGCAGCGACGCCACCCGGTCGGCCTCGACCGCGTCGCCGTCGAAGTCGGGCCGGAAGCGCGCGCTCGGCACGCGGCCGGGCGCCGCCCGCACCACCTCGCCGACCACGCGCACCATCCGCGCGAACTCGGCGGCCGGCGTCGCCTCGTGCGGCCGGCCGAGCGGCACCGCCCAGAAGCGCAGGCCGGCGGCGACCAGCGCGCCGATCAGCACCGCCATCCACAGCGCGAACAGCCAGACGAGGAACAGCGGCAGCGCGGCGAACGCGCCGTACACCACCGTGTAGCTCGGGAAGAGCGCGAAGTACACGCCGAGCAGGCTTCGCAGCCCCTCGAGCAGCGCGGCGGCCGCGAGCGCGCCGAGGAACGCGTGGCGCCAGCGCACCCGCTCGTTCGGCGCGAGCCGGTAGAGCAGCGTGAGCACGGTGATCGCGAGCAGCGACGGCAGGACCGCGGCGAGCACGTCGATGCCGCCGGTGCGTCCGGTCAGGCGCTCGGCCGCGGCGACCCGCAGCGCCAGCGTGCCGCCGAGCAGCACCGGGCCGAGCGTCAGCATCGACCAGTAGAGCGCCAGGCGCTGCGCGAGCGGCCGCGGGCGCGGCGTGCGCCAGATGCCGTTCAGCGTGCGGTCGACGGTCAGCATCGCGGCGAGCGCGGTGGCGAGGAAGGCGATCGTGCCGATCGCCGACAGCCGGCCGGCGGCGTCGACGAACTCCTCGATGTAGCGGACGATCGTCTCGCTGAACGACGGCAGGAACAGGTTGTCGGCGAGGAAGCGCTGCACGTCCTCGCGCATCGATCCGAAGGCCGGCAGCGCGGTGAGCAGCGTGAGGCCGGCGGCGGCCATCGGGACGACGGCCATCAGCGTCAGCAGCGACAGGCTGCTCGCGGTCTGCGGCAGCCGCAGCTGCCCGGCCTGCCGGGCCATCGTGGACAGCAGCCGACCCAACCTCGCCGGGAAGTCGCGCATCGGCGGCATGATACCTTCGGCCGATGATCGCGCCGACGCCGTCCCGCCGCCTGTCCGTCGTGCTCGTCGCGGCGCTCGCCGTGCTCGCGATCGCGTGGGAGCTGTGGCTCGCGCCGGCCCGCCCGGGCGGCTCGCTGCTCGCGCTCAAGGCGCTGCCCCTGGTCGTCGCGCTGCCGGCGCTCGCGCGCGGGCGCGTCCGCGCCTTCCAGTGGTGGTCGATGCTGATCCTGCTCTACGTCTGCGAGGGCGTCGTGCGCGGCATGAGCGACGCCGACCCGGTCTCGCGCACGCTCGGCTGGGTGGAGGCCGCGCTCGCCGTCGGCGCCTACGGCGCGATCCTCGCCGCCGTGCGGGCGACGCGCGCCGGCGCCTCGCCGGCGCCCTGAAGGCTCAGCCCGCGACCGCCGCGTCGGGACGCGACGCGCGCTCGACCGCCTCGAGCGCCTCGCGCAGCAGCCCCTCGTCGGCCCCCGCGAGCCGCGCCGAATCGCTCAGCGTGCGGCGCCACGCGCGCGCGCCCGGCCGTCCCTGGTAGAGCCCGAGCACGTGGCGCACGATCGGACGCAGCGGCACGCCCTCCGCGCGGCGACGCGCCGCGTAGCCGATCATCCGCTCCGCGACCTCGCGGCGCGTCGGCGCCGCGTGCGCCGGCTCGCCGTACACGGCGGCGTCGACGCCGGCGAGCTGCCAGGGGTCGTGGTACGCGGCTCGACCGAGCATCGCGCCGTCGAGGCCCACGCCTTCGCGGAGCGCGTCCGCGAGCGACGCCAACCCGCCGTTCAGCACGATCGAGGCGTCGGGGAAGTCGGCCTTCAGCCGATGCACGACCGCGTAGCGCAGCGGCGGCACCTCGCGGTTCTCCTTCGGGCTCAGCCCTTCCAGCCACGCGTTGCGGGCATGGACGACGAACACCCGGCAGCCGGCGTCGTGCAGCGCGCCGACGAAGTCGCGCACGAACCCGTAGGACTCCTCGCGCCCCAGCCCGATCCGGTGCTTGACGGTCACCGGCACCGACACCGCGTCGCGCATCGCCTTCACGCAGTCCGCGACCAGCGCGGGCTCGGCCATCAGGCACGCGCCGAACGCGCCGCGCTGCACGCGCTCGCTCGGGCAGCCGCAGTTGAGGTTGATCTCGTCGTAGCCGAAGCGCTCGCCGATCCGCGCGCTGCGCGCGAGCGCGTCGGGCTCGCTGCCGCCGAGCTGCAGCGCCACCGGCGCCTCCTCCGGATCGAAGCCGAGCAGCCGATCGAGGTCGCCGTGCAGCACGGCGCCGGTCGTGACCATCTCGGTGTAGAGGCGCGCGCGCCGCGACAGCTGCCGATGGAACCAGCGGCAGTGGCGGTCGGTCCAGTCCATCATCGGCGCGACGCAGAAGCGCCAGTCGGCGCTCGCCGGGCGGGACGGATCGGACGGGGTCTGAGAGGTCGGGACGGTCATCGGAGCGGCGCGCTGCGGCAGGCGCGCATCGTACCCGCATCGCGCGACCGGCCGCCGACGGCCGCGGGCCTCGGCCGAAAGTCGTAGGCCGGCCCGGCCGGATGCCGTTGACACGGCCGAGCCGGCGCGCCGAACATCGATCCGGCAACGGAGGACCGGCACATGGGCATGCGATTCCTGGTCGTCGACGATCACCCGCTGATGCGCGGCGCGGTACGAACCTGTCTGGAGACGCTCGGCGAGGCGGTGCAGGTCGAGCAGGCGGCGACGCTCGCCGACGCGCTGCGCTGCCTCGAGCGCGGGCTGCGCACGGACGTCGCGCTGCTCGACCTGAACCTGCCGGACACGACGGCGATGTCGGGGCTCGAGACGCTGCGCCGGCGGCATCCGCGGCTGCCGGTGCTCGCGATCTCGGGCCAGCACGACCGCGCCACCGTGGAGCGCTGCCTGAAGGCCGGCGCCAACGGCTTCCTGCCGAAGACCGCGCATCCGGAGCGGCTCGCCGCGGCGGTGCGCTGCGTCGCGGGCGGCGGCATCCACGTGCCGCCCGACGACGCGCCGACCGCGGCGCGCCTGCCCGCCCCCGCGCCGCGCGAGACGGTCGACGCGCGCTCGCTGGGGCTCACCGAGCGCCAGTGGGAGGTGCTGATGCTGATCCTCGAGGGCCTGCCCAACAAGCTGATCGGCCGGCGGCTCGACCTCGCCGAGGGCACCGTGAAGGTCCACGTGAGCGCGGTGCTGCGGGCGCTCGGCGCGCGCAACCGCACGCAGGCGGTGCTCGCCGCCAACCGGCTGGGCATCCGGCTGCCGGACTGACCGGCGCCGGCGCCGCGGCCGCCGCGGCTGCCGCGGCGCGCCGGTCCCGGACGTCATCGCGGCGCACTGTCCCGCACCGTCCCGCACCGCACGGCACCGCACCACGCCGTACCGCACCACACCGTCCCGCACCGCACCGCGCCGCGCCGCGCCGCGCCGTCCCGCGCCGCGCCGTCCCGCGCCGCGCCGTCCCGTCCCGCGCCGTCCCGTCCCGCCCCGTCCTGGCCGCCCGCCGCGCGTGCCCCGGACGCGTCCGCGTTGGTAAGCTCTCCCGGATGCGCCTCTCCGATCCCGACGTCCCCGCGGC
>DASPJX010000248.1:0-13228 GCA_035628395.1 Burkholderiaceae bacterium
GACCGTGCCGGCTCGCTTGCGTCGCGCCGCGCGCCCGGTGCCGCGGCCCGGGCGAGCGCACCGGACGAGGGGCGGTCGGCGACGTCCGCAAGAGCGACGTCCGCAAGAGCGACGGATGCACTAGCGACGGCCCCACGGGCAACGGCCGCACGAGTGACGTCCGCACGATCGACGTCCGCACGATCGACGTCCGCACGAGTGACGGCCGCACGATCGACGGACGCACGCTCGTCGACGCCGGTTCAGCGGACGGCAGGACGGGCGTCACGCTCGGGTCCGACCTTCGGGAGGGGATCGCGAGCGCCGCGGGCAGGACACCGGAACGCACGCTCACCCGCAGCGTTCCCCGACGTCCCCCGAGCGGCGAGTCCAGTCGGCCGGGCGCCGGTCGGCCCGGCGCCGCCGACGCGGGCGACCGGCCCGCCGGCGACGCGTCGACCGATTCCTCGGAACGCCTCGGGCATGACACCGCCGCGAATCGCGTGGACACTGCCCGGGTGGACGTCGCCGCCACCGTCCTCGCCGCCGTCCCGCTCGCTGCTCTCGGGAGACTCTCGATGCGACTCGTCGTGCACTGGGCCGTCTGTCTGTGGCTGTCGACGTTCGGGCAACCGGGGCATGCGCAGACGCCCGGCCTGGGCTTCACGCAGCTCCCGCAACCCGGCGGCGGGCTCGTCACCGTCTTCTATCCGTCGTCCGACCCCGAGACGTCCGCCGTGCGGGGGCCGTTCAGGCTGTCGTGGGCCGACGACGGCCGCGTGTCGACCGGCAACGGACGCGTCGTGGTGATCTCGCACGGCTCGGGCGGCAGCCCCTGGGTGCACGTCGACCTGGCCCGGGCGCTGGTGCAGCGGGGGTTCACGGTCGCCCTGCCGCAGCACGCGGGCGACAACCATCTCGATCCGTCGGAGCCGGGGCCCGAGAGCTGGATCAGGCGCCCGATCGAGGTCTCCCGGGCGATCGACGTCGTGGCGGGCAGCCCGGCGCTGGCGGCGGATCTGCGCCTCGATGCGGTGGGCGTGTTCGGCGGGTCCGCCGGCGGGCACACCGCGCTGTCGATGGCCGGCGGGACGTGGTCGAAGTCGCGCTTCAGGAGCCACTGCGAACGCCACATCCGGGAGGACTTCTCGTCCTGCGTCGGCTTCTTCACGCTGCTCGACGGCGACTGGCTGGACGGTCCGAAGATCTGGCTGGCCCGATCCGTCATCGCGGCGCGCTTCTCCGACGACACGGTCCACCGGGGCCACGACCCTCGAGTCCGGTCCGTGGTGGCCATGGTCCCGTTCGCCGCGGACTTCGATCCCGCGAGCCTGAAGCAGCCGGCGACCGCGCTGGGGCTCGTCATCGCGGACCGGGACGTCAACCAGGTGCCGCGCTTCCACGCGGAAGCGATCCTCGCCGCGTGCGAGCCGCGATGCGAAGTCGTGATGCGCCTGCCGGACGGCGGTCACGGCGCGATGCTCTCGCCGATGCCTCCGCTGGAGGCCGGCAGCGTCGCGCACCGGCTCCTGAGCGACCCGCCGGGGTTCGACCGGGCGCGGCGGGTCCCGGAGCTCAATGCGCGCATCGCCGACTTCTTCGTCCGGACGCTGGCGTCCGGGCGCTGAACCGCGAACGCGTCGAAGCACGCGCGACGCCGCGCGGACGGACGTATCCAGCCCGGGGTCTGTCCGCGACGGCGCGGACCGACGGTCGCCGCGCTACGGGAACCGCACCGACGTCAGGCGGGCGCGGTAGAACGGGAAGTAGTCGGGGGTACCGAAGAAGTTGCCCCCGTCCACCCTGTGCGGGATCCGGAATCCGTCGACCGGCCTGAAGTCGGAGAGCTCGCCGCCGAAGGGCTGCAGGCGGAAGACGCGCTGCGGATTGGCGTCGGTCCAGCGCTGCATGCCGACCCGCGAGGGTCGGCCTTCGGCGTCGACCCGGATGTCGACCTGCTGGGACAGGTCGCCCCGGGTGACGGTGACGCGGGCGGTGTCGGCGTCGACCTCGGTCCACGCGATGCCCGGTCCGGGGAGGAGCGAGGCCGGCGCCCAGAAGGCGGCTTCGGCGATCGCGCGTCCGAAGGAGGAGCGCAGGTGGTCGGCGTCGCCGCCGGCCCGCACGACGGGCACCGTGCCGAGCATCCAGAAGCGCGTCCACGAACGGTCGCCGACCAGGCCGTCCGAGCCGGACACCCGGAGGAGGCCGCTGCCGATCCGTACCCGCCAGACCAGACCCTGCGGGGCCGCGAGGATCTGTTCGGCCTGCATCGGCCGGTACCCGGGGTCGTCCCGGGTGCCCAGGGACAGCTCGCCGTCCATCGCGATCTCGACCACGGTCGCGAGGCGGGCACCGGGCAGGATCGCGAACCGCAGGAAGCGGCGCGCCGGCTCGGGCAGCTCGGCCACCATCGCCGCATCGAAGCGTCCGGGACGGGGAGGCGCGTCCCGCAGCCGCGCCCACGCCGCCTCCGCCTCGCGCTCGTCGCGCCGGCGGCGTGCGAGCTGGAGGGCGGCGAGGGCGGTGCCGGCGATCGAGGCGACGAGCAGCGGTGTTCCGGGCATGCGGGATTGTCCCTCGGCCGCGGCGGGCGAGGCAGTGCCCGTCCGGGTGCGACCGCGGGGCGCGCCTCGGCTCGATCACCGACGCGCCCGGGGTGCCGGTCGATCCGGGGTGCGGCGCCGCCGCGCGGGACCGTTGGAAGCGGGACGGCGAGCGTCGGGCGCGACGGCGATCCGAGGGTCTGCACGAGGGAGCCGGCGCCTCGGATCCGGAGGGGGACGCCCACCCCTCGACGGTCCGCGCCGGGGTCTTGAACGAAAGGGCTGCGACCTCGGCCCCTTCGTTCAAGCCTCGGGCAGCCGGCATCGGAACAATCCGGTGCATCCGCAACCGCTGCATCGGAGACCGCGATGTCCCTCCCCACGACCCCCCTCCGTCTTCGCGTCGACGCCGAGATCGAGTCGGCCCGCCGCGCCGACGCGCAGGGCCGCTTCGACACCGCCCTGCACCACCTCGAGCGCGCCCACGTCCTCGGGCAGCGCTCCACCGTGCAGCACGTGCGGGTGCACGCGCTGATGCTGCGTCGGGCGCTTCGCCACCGCATGATCGGCGAAGCGACCGCGCAGGCTTGGCGCATCGCGGCCGCGGCCCTGTTCACGCCGCTCGGTCTGGTGCCCGCGGGCAACCCCGGCACCGCCCGGGTGAGCGGCCTGCGGTCCCGGCCCATCCCGGACGACCTGCGGCGACCGATCGACGCCGACGACCGGGCGCGCACGCGCACGATCTCGATCGCCCGGGCCGTCGCGGCCCTCACCGTCCTCGCCGTGTGCGCGGCCCTGGCCGGCTGCATGACGCCGCCGGCGAACCTCGACCTCTCGCGGGACAAGCTGTCCGAGAACGGGCGCTACCGGGTCGCGATCGCGGCCCCGACACCGGCGCCCGCGATCAACCAGCTGCATGCGTGGACGGTGCGGCTCACGAGCGTCGACGGCCGGCCCGTCACCGACGGCCGCTTCACCGTCGCCGGCGGCATGCCGCAGCACGGCCACGGCTATCCCACGAAGCCGCGGGTCACCCGCGAGGTCGAGGCGGGAACGTACCTGCTCGAAGGCATGAAGTTCAGCATGACGGGCTGGTGGGACCTGAAGCTCGGCATCCAGGGCGCCGACGGTCCGGACGCCGTCACCTTCGACATCGTCGTCGATGCCGGGCCGCGGTGACGCCGTGACGCACCGCACCCGCATCGCCGTCGTCGTCGGGATCGCCCTCGTGGTGGCGTCCCTCGTCGTGTCCGCCGTCCGGGCGTCCCCGTCGACGGTCCCGCCCCGGGACCGCTGGACGAAGGCCGAGACGGACCTGCTCGCGTCGATGCACATCGGCGCGGCGGGCGCGCGGCCGACGGACGCCTCCAACGCCTACGAGGCCCGCGAGGACGCGGCCGAGCTGGGGCGGCGGCTCTTCGACGACGTCCGCCTGAGCGGCAACGGCCGCGTCGCGTGCGCGAGCTGCCACGCGGCCTCAGGCCAGTTCGAGGACGGCAGGCGCCTCGGCGAGGGCACGGGGACCGGCCGTCGGCGAACGATGCCGGTGCCCGGCGCGTCCCATGCGCCGTTCCTCTTCTGGGACGGTCGCAAGGACAGCCTGTGGTCGCAGGCGCTCGGTCCCCTGGAGGACCCGGCCGAGCACGGCGGCAACCGGGTGCGGATCGTCCGCGTCGTCCTGGAGCACCACGCGCAGGCCTACCGGCGGGTGTTCGGCGACCTGCCGGCCTCGGCGGATCTCCCCGCGGACGCCGGCCCGGTCGGCACGGAGGGCGAGAAGGCGGCCTGGGCGTCGCTCCCGGAGCCGACCCGCGACCGGGTCAACCGCGTCTTCGCCAACGTGGGCAAGGCCATCGCGGCCTACGAGAGCCGCATCCGGTACGGCGCCTCGCGATTCGACCGGTACGTCGAGGCGACCGTCGCCCGCGACGGCAGGGGACAGGAGGTGCTGTCCCTCCAGGAGGCACGGGGACTGCGCGTGTTCCTGACGAAGGGGCAGTGCGCGACCTGCCACAACGGCCCGCTGCTGACCGACCACGCCTTCCACAACACCGGCGTGCCGCCGCTCGACCCCGCGAACCCGGACCGGGGCCGCGCGGAGGGCGTGCGCAGGCTGCTCGAGGACGAGTTCAACTGCCTCGGGCGCTACAGCGACGCGCGGCCCGAGCAGTGCGGCGAGACGAGCTTCGTGTCCGACGCCGCCGATCCGGGGCTGCTCGCGGCCTTCCGCACGCCCAGCCTGCGCAACGTCGCGGCGCGCGCTCCCTACATGCACGCCGGTCAGTTCGGCACCCTGGAGGAGGTGCTGCGCCACTACGCCCGGTCACCGAAGGCGGCGGTGGGCCACAGCGAGCTGGCGCGCCCGGGCGAGACCCACGCCGAGCGTCGGGCCGTCGAGCTGTCGGCACGGGACATCGACGACCTGGCGGCGTTCCTCGGAACGCTCACCGGTCCGGTCGTCCGCCCCGACTAGCGGGACGGTCGGTCCCGCCCCTCGCTCAGAGGCCCCGACATCCGCAGGGCCGAGGGCGGCAACCCGAACATCGTCCTGCAGGTCCGCGACAGATGCGCGGAGTCGGAGAAGCCGGCGGCCTGCGCGGCGCCGGCCAGCGACTCGCCCCGCATGACGAAGTCCCACGCGCGCAGCACCTTGCGCCACAGCAGGTAGGTCCGCAGGGGCATGCCTGTCTCCTGCACGAAGAGATGCCTGAAGCGGCCGGGAGAGAGGTGCACCGCACGCGCCACCTCCTCGAGCGACGGCGGATCGTCCGCGCGGCCGCGGATGTACTCGATGGCCCGGAGCACGCGAGGGTCGGACGGCGCATGAGGCGCCGTGCCCGACAGATGAGCGACCAGGCCCGTCGCGGCCTCCTGCAGCGCATCGGCGCTCCGCGTCACGGTCCAGGCCCGCTCGACGAGCGCGACGCGGTCGGCGACCGCGGCGTGATCGAGCACCTCGATCCGACGGCCGAGCCTGCTCGACAGCGCGCGTCCCGCCGGCGTCTCGGGCTCGACGAACACGACGGCGGACCATCCGCATCCGGCCACGTCGAGGCTGTGGACCGTGCGGGACGGAACGACCGCGCCGGCGCCCTGCAACCACGGACCGCGCCGCCCGTCCCGGACCCGCAGCCCGTCGGGTGCGCCGACGGCGATCTGGAGCGCGTAATGCGCGTGCGGCGCGATCGTGCCGCCGCCGGAGCCGATGAACATCGCGCCCCCGCTCCACGCCAGGAAGTCACCGCCGTACCTCGCTCGTTCCATCGTCTCCCTCGCTTCCGGGAACCGACGAGCTTACCCGGTCGCCCGCATCGGGAGGGCGTCTCGTCCGGCTCCCCCGACGGGCGATGCCGTCCGCGGCGTCCGCCGATGGAGCGCCCGGACCGGCCTTTCGGGCGTGCGGCGGCGCGGCGGCGGCGCCGCGAACGAGCCCGGCGACCCGCTCGGCCATCGGCCCGGTCCGTCGGGAGGTCGATCTCGGGCTGCGCGGACGCCGGGTCGATCCGACCCGATCGTCGGATCGACCCGATGCGCGAGACAATGGGCGTACCGGCCGGTGCGCCCCGTCGCTCGCCAGCGAGACGATTCGGTCGCTGCGTCCTCCGTCCCCAACCCTCGGGCTCCGCCCGGTCTTCGCCGAGCGAGGTCGCAAGACCGCCTCGGGCCACTCCAGAGAGGCTGCAGAGCAATGGCGCTGGCTCAATTCATCCTCGACCACATCGAGCCGCTCATCGACGACTGGTCCGACTTCGCGCGGACCATTCCGGCCGCGCAGGAGCTCGACCTCGAGGGGCTGCGCGACCACGCGGAGGAGATGCTGCGCGCGATCGCCGCCGACATGCTCCGTCATCAGACCGCGGCGCAGCGGCTCGCGCTGTCGCAGGGACAGGCGATCCGGTCCTCGACCTCCGACACTCCGGCCGAACAGCACGCGACCGCACGTCGGGAGACCGGCTTCAGCGTGCTCCAGATGCTCGCGGAGTTCCGGGCGTTGCGGGCGACCGTGACCCGCCATTGGGTGGCCGGCGTGACGCCGTCCGATGCCGGGGCGATCGACGAGCTGATCCGCTTCAACGAAGGCCTCGATCAGGCCTTCACCCAGTCCCTGACCCGCTTCGTCCGAGGCACCGACGAGGAGCGCGATCTGTTCCTCGGGGTCATCGCGCACGACATGCGCAGCCCCATCAGCGCGTCGATCAATGCGGGCCGATACCTTCGCCGGGTCGAAGGTCTGGACCCGAAGGCGAGCAGCGCGGTCGAGGTGCTGGTCCACAGCGGCGAGCAGCTGCGCGCGCTCGCGAACGACGTTCTGGAGATCGGGGAGCTGAGGCTCCAGGAAGGCTCGACCTTGAATCGCAGCCGCGTCGACCTCGGCGTCCTGTGCGAGACGGTCGTCGCGGCGCTGAAGATGACTCACGGCTCCGTGCACTTCGAGCTGGAGGTCGAAGGGGACTGCGGCGGCGACTGGGATGCGTCGCGGCTGGAGCGCGTGATCACGAACCTGCTCGAGAACGCGATCAAGCACGGCGAGCGTCTCGCGCCGGTTCGTATCCGCGTCGCCGGTTCGTCGTCGACGGTCGAGCTGATCGTCGAGAATCGAGGCGAACCGATCGGTCCGGATCGGATGGGGCGCGTGTTCGAGCCGAGGGCGACCTGGACGAAGGTCCCTCGGGAAGGCGAGCGGACGGCGAGCTTCGGGCTCGGCCTGTACGTCACGCGCGAGATCGTGTCGAGCCACGGCGGCACGATCGAGGTGAGGTCGACTCTGGAGGCAGGAACGTCGTTCACGGTCCGGCTGCCCCGGGTCGACCCCAGGGCATCCGAACCGGTACCTCGAGGCCCGAGGCCCGCCTCGCCGGGCTGACGGACCGGAGGCGCGCCGGTTTCACCGCACGGCTCGGCCGAGACCCGGCTGCGGGCGAGCGGCTCGCAGGAGCCGGGCCTCGACGGCGCCGCGGCGCTCGACGGCCTGCACGACGAGGCTCGGGTCGGCGTCGAGCTCGGCTCGCGACGGTGCCGCGCGGCGACGAACGCTCGAATCAGCGTCGGGTACCCGCTGCACGTCGGGAACCTTCGAGGGCACCGGACGCGGCGGCCTTCAGCAGACGCCGGAATGTCGGGCACTCCGCATGGCTGGGGGCCGGACAGACCGCCGCGTGTCGAAGCCCCGCGCTCATCGCCTTCAGGCGTCCGATCGTGCGGTCGATCTCGTCGGCCTTGGCCGAGAGGGCCTGCCGGTCGATGCTCGGCGTGCCGTCCGGCCCGAACATCGAGCGTATCTCGTCGAGCGAGAAGCCCGCGGCCTGCCCGAGCGAGATGACCGCGAGCCGGTCCAGCACGCGCGGCTCGAACTCGCGTCGCAGGCCCCGGCGGCCGACGGACGCGATCAGTCCCTTCTCCTCGTAGAACCGCAACGCGGACGCGGCCACGCCCGAACGCTTCGCGACTTCGGAAATGTCCACCGTTCCCCCTTGACTTCAAGTCGACTTGAACTTCTAGAGTGGGCGCATTCGAAACGACGGTCAACTCCAGGAGGTGCAGCCATGTGGACGGCTCAGGACATCGCCCAGATCGTGCTCGTCGGAACGGGCGCCACGGCGGTCATGGACGTCTGGGGTGCGGGTCTGAAGCGCCTGGGCGCGCGCGGGCCCGACTACGCGATGGTCGGTCGATGGGTGGGGCACGTGGTCCGAGGCACGCTGACGCATCCGTCGATCGCGCGCGCGCACCCCGTCGCGGGCGAGCGCGCCCTCGGTTGGGGCGTGCACTACGCGGTGGGGGTCGCCTTCGCGGGACTGCTCGTCGCGCTCGTCGGGACGCGGTGGTTGCGCGACCCCGACCTGCTGTCGGCCGTGACGGTCGGAGCCGCCACGGTCGCCGCCCCGCTCTTCGTGATGCAACCCGCCATGGGAGCGGGCGTCGCCTCCAGCCGCACGCCGACGCCGCTCGGGAACAGCCTGCGCAGCCTCGCGAACCACGTGGTGTTCGGAATCGGGCTCTACCTGTCGGCCCGGCTCGTCGCCGCAGCCTGCTCGTGAGCCGGGCACCGAGCCGGACCGCCCGGCCTTCGCTTCCCGCTCGTCCACCGGCGCCCGGTGCGCCTGTTCATTCGGAGGTCCACACCATGTTTCCCCAGAAGTTCAGCCCCGTGCTCTTCGGCCTGATCCTCTCCGGCCTGATGTCGCTGCTCGTCTCGGGCATCTCCACGGCCCGAGCGGTGGGATTCGCCGACGGCTTCCCGGGCCTGTGGACCACCTCGTGGCTCACCGCGTGGGCGATCGCCTTCCCGGTCGTGCTGGTCGTGGCGCCCCTGACCCGTCGTGCGGTTCGGATGCTCGTGCGGGAGGGGTGACGGGTGCCGGCGTCCGGCGCGTCGTTCGGGGCGACCCGTACCGGCATGTCGGCGTCGACGACCGGGAGCGGCGCAGGCTCCCTCTCCGGGACACGAACGACGCGCGGGGCCGGCGACGGTCGGCCTGCACGCCACCGCGGACCGAGCATCGCTCGTACCGGGCGGGTCGGCGAGGTCCCTCGACCCATCGACCGAGGTTCGACGCATCGCGGAAACGGTGCTCGAGGCGCTCGGACCTTGTCCGTGGCCAGCCCGGGCCTCGGACGGGGATCCACGTTCACGGTTCGCCTGCCGTAGTCTCCCGATCGTCGTCGTCCGCCGCGCTGGCCGCACGGGCCGCCGGGATCGACCGCAGCCCCGGTCCGTTCGGACCCGCCCACCGAGACCGCCGAGGCTCGCCGGCCTCGGCTCGCCACGAGCCGTCGAGACAGGGTGAGCGCGTCACGGCCGGCGGCTCCGGTTCGACTGCCCGACCGGTCGGGTGCGTCGACCCGCCCGGAGCCGTGGACACGCGCCGCCCTCGTCCTTCGGGACTCGCTCAGGCCCGGACGCCTGCGGTCTCCGGCTTCACCACCTGCCGAAGCACCTGCCGGTAGCCGCGTGCGACGATCATCCGCCGCAGCTCGCCGCGCCGGGCGAGCAGCACGTGCGCGCGCCGCAGGTTCCAGCACGGCAGCTGCGTGAACAGATGGTGCTCGCCGTGGTAGTTGACCCAGTAGGGCGCGAGCAGCGCACGCTCCCACCACGACGCGAGCGTGGTGCGTGCGTGGCGGTACGGGTCGGGCTCGCCGACCGGCACGAGCGCGTGCTCGGCGATGTTGCGGATCCGGTAGACGAGCGGGAACCAGCATGCCGAGGGCACCAGCCACAGCGCGACCCAGAGCCATGCGTACCCGGCGAGCGCGAAGGCCGCGAAGAAGCCGAGGTTGCCCCATACGAAGCGCGCGTCGAGCCCGGTGCTCAGCAGGTCGGTGGCCTTCGCCGCGGGCGCCGAGCGGCGCCTGCGGCGCGCCTCGAGGTCGATGCCCAGGCGCAGCTTCAGGAAGCTCGCACCGGTGATGTCGCGCAGCATCTTGCGCCGCAGCGAACCGCCCTCGATCGGGAACGGGCGCGACAGCGGCAGGTCGGGATCCTCGGGCTGCTGCGTGAACCGGTGGTGCTGCAGGTGAGCCTTGCGGTACTCGGGCAACGCCGACGAGCACAGCCAGGTGCCGATCCAGTCGTTGAGCCGGCGGTTCGGATGCAGCAGTCCGTGCGCCGCGTCGTGCATCAGGATCAGCAGACCGAGCTGGCGCGCCGCCACGAGCGGCACCAGCAGCGGGATCAGCCACGGCCAGAGCCCGCCCAGCACGAAGCAGGCCCCGATCGCGCCCCAGCAGTGCGCGACGAGCCACGGCCCACGCCAGCGGGATTTCGCGGTGAGCGCCGCCCATTCCTCGGCGCCGAATACCTCGACGGGGTCAACGCGTGCGGCGGCGGCCATGGATCGTCTCCGGTCGTTCGTTCGATGGGGGAAGCCGGGGCGCCGTACGCCTCGCCTCGCCGTGAAGCGGTGCATCGGCGAAGTCGCCGGTCAGCAGCGCGCGGACCTCCGCCTTCGACGCCTCGACGTCCACGCCGAGCGCGCCGTCCCGCAGGCCGACCGCCATCACCAGGGCCCAGAAGCGTCGCGCGACGACCGAGTCGGACGACGCGACGCGCCAACCGTTCGTGCGCCGGGCCTGCGCGAACGCGCGCTCGCCTTCGACGTGCAGCCGCTCGATGGTGCGCGCGACCAGCGGCTGCAGCGCCGGGCGGTGGCGGGCGAGCGCGAGCGCCTCGAGAAAGAGCGCGAGGCCGGGTCGGCCGAGCGCACCCTCCACCAGCGCATCGCGGTAGGCGCCCGCGCTGCGCGTCTCGCGCGTGCGCTCCTCGACCTCGCGCGCGAGGTGCAGCATCTGCCGGCAGGCGGCCTCGACGAACATCGCGTCCTTGCTGCGGAAGTAGTAGGTGACCTGGGACGGGTACGCCTCGCACGCCTCGGCGACCTGCGCGACCGTGACCGCCTGCAGGCCGCGGGCCATGAACAGCGCGGTGGCGGCGTCCAGCAGTCGCGAGCGCATCCGTGCGCCGCCCGCGGCGGACGGCGTCGCATCGAACGGGGCGGGCGACGGGGAGACGTCGCCCACGGCATCGGGCGATGCGTCGCCGGACGCCGCAGGCCCTGCCGCGACGGTGCGGGATGAAGCGGGCGGAGTCATGGCGGCGTTCGGCGAGGCGGCACGGCGGGCGCGGATCCGTGCAGCATACGAGAAGACTTGTACGTCGTACAAGTGCGACGTGACCGCCTTCGTTCGGCTGCGCCCGCCGGTCCGCCGCTCGACGACCGTCCCCGGCACCCGCCGCGCTCCGCCGCACCGCACCAATAGACCCCTCCCTCTAAACCCGGCCTGCCCCGTGTCCGGTGCCATTGACAATCCGGGTCTTCCCGGAAATAGTACGAGCGTTCGCAAAAGCACGATCGTTCGTTTTTTTCCACTCACCGGACCCGCCCCTTGCCCCACGCGATGCGCAAAGGTGAACAGACCCGCTCGGCCATCCTGGCCGCCGCCTGCGAGCTCGCGGCGCGCGACGGGCTGGAGGGGCTCACGATCGGCGCGCTCGCCGACCACGTGCGCATGTCGAAGAGCGGCGTGTTCGCGCACTTCGGCTCGCGCGAGGACCTGCAGATCGCGGTGCTGAAGGCCTACGAGCAACGCTTCGTCGACGACGTGCTCGTGCCCGGGCTGCAGGCGCCGCGGGGGCTGGCGAGGCTGCGCGAGATCGTCGGCCACTGGCTCGACCGCACCGCCGTCGAGGCGGCGAGCGCGTGCATCTGGATCTCGGGCGCGAGCGAGTACGACGACCGGCCCGGCTCGGTGCGCGACACGCTGGTCGGCATGGTCAGGTCCTGGCAGCGCGAGCTCGCCCGTGCGATCCGGCAGGCCGTCGACACCGGCGAGCTGCGCGCCGACACGGACCCCAGCGAGCTCGTCTTCGGGCTGTACGGCGTGATCATGGCGCTGCACCACGACTCGCGCCTGCTCGACAGCCCCGACGCGCTGCCGCGGGCCCGGCGGGCGTTCGACCGCCTGGTCGAGTCGTACCGCACGCCCGTCGCCGCGCCGGCGGCCCCGCTGCGGCGCCGCATCGCGAAGAAGCCCGCGACGACGACCGCGGCCGCGACCAAGCTCCGCCGTCCGGCGCGCCCGGTGCGCGCCGAGGCGGCCTGAACCCCTTTCCCCCTTCCTACCGCATCACCGCAGGAGCAGCATCCCATGCCCCAGTACACCCCCCCGCTGCGCGACATGCAGTTCGTGCTGCACGAGGTCCTCGCCGCGACCGAGACGCTGCAGGCGCTGCCGGCGCACGCCGAGGTGAGCCGCGAGCTCGCCGACCAGGTGCTCGAGGAGGGCGGCAAGTTCTGCGCCGAGGTGCTGTTCCCGCTCAACCGCAGCGGCGACGAGGAAGGCTGCACGTTCGAGGCCGGCGCGGTGCGCACGCCGAAGGGCTTCCGCGAGGCGTGGCAGGCGTTCAAGGACGGCGGCTGGCCGACGCTGACGGCCGCGCCCGAGTACGGCGGCCAGGGCCTGCCCGCCGTGATCGGCATGGCCTTCCAGGAGATGATGAACTCGGCCAACCAGGCCTGGACGATGTACCCGGGCCTCACGCACGGCGCCTACGAGTGCCTGAAGGCGCACGGCACCGACGCGCAGCGCGCGCTGTACCTGCCGCGCCTGGTGTCCGGCGAGTGGATGGGCACGATGTGCCTGACCGAGCCGCACTGCGGCACCGACCTCGGCATGCTGCGCACGAAGGCCGAGCCGAACGCCGACGGCAGCTTCGCGATCACCGGCACCAAGATCTTCATCTCGTCGGGCGAGCACGACCTCGCCGACAACATCGTGCACCTGGTGCTCGCCCGGCTGCCCGACGCGCCGGTCGGCACCAAGGGCATCTCGCTGTTCGTCGTGCCGAAGTTCCTGCCGAACGCGGACGGCTCGCTCGGCGCGCGCAACGGCATCGCCTGCGGCCGCATCGAGGAGAAGATGGGCATCCACGGCAACGCGACCTGCGAGATGAACCTCGTGGGCGCGACCGGCTGGATGGTGGGCGAGCCCAACAAGGGCCTGAACGCGATGTTCGTGATGATGAACGGCGCGCGCCTCGGCGTCGGCATGCAGGGCCTCGGCATCACCGAGACCGCCTACCAGAACGCGGCGGCGTACGCCAGGGAGCGCATCCAGGGCCGCTCGCTGTCGGGCGTCAAGAGCCCGGACCAGCCGGCCGACCCGATCATCTTCCATCCCGACGTGCGCAAGATGCTGCTGAC
>DASPJX010000249.1:0-28304 GCA_035628395.1 Burkholderiaceae bacterium
GCACCAGCAGAAGAAGCTCGACGACGAGGCGCTGCGCGAGTTCCGCGACCGCTTCCGGCTGCCGCTCGACGACGCGCAGGCCGAGTCGCTGGAGTTCGCGCGCCCGGGCGACGACGCGCCGGCGATGCGCTACCTGCGCGAGCGCCGCGCCGCGCTCGGCGGTCCGCTGCCGGCGCGCGCCGCCGACGTGCCGCCGGTGCCGGTGCCGCCCGTCGAGCGCTGGGCCGACTTCGCGCTGAACGCCGACGGCCGCGAGATGTCGACGACGATGGCCTTCGTGCGGATGCTCGGCGGGCTGCTGAAGGACGCGACGCTCGGCCCGCGGATCGTGCCGATCGTCGCCGACGAGGCGCGCACCTTCGGCATGGCGAACCTGTTCCGCCAGGTCGGGATCTGGAGCTCGGTCGGCCAGCGCTACGAGCCCGAGGACATCGGCTCGATGCTGTACTACCGCGAGGCGACCGACGGGCAGATCCTCGAGGAGGGCATCTCGGAGGCGGGCGCGCTCGCGTCGTGGACCGCCGCGGCCACCAGCTACGCGGTGCACGGGCTCGCGATGCTGCCGTTCTACGTCTACTACTCGATGTTCGGCTTCCAGCGCGTCGGCGACCAGATCTGGGCGGCGGCCGACCAGCGCGCCCGCGGCTTCCTGATCGGGGCGACCGCCGGCCGCACGACGCTCGCCGGCGAGGGCCTGCAGCACCAGGACGGCAGCTCGCACCTGGTGGCCGCCACGGTGCCCAACTGCCGGGCCTGGGATCCGGCCACCGCCGGCGAGCTCGCGGTGATCGTCGCGCACGGCATGCACGAGATGCTCGTCGAGCGGCGCGACGTGTTCCACTACGTCACCGTCGGCAACGAGAACCAGCCGCAGCCGCCGCTGCCCGCCGACGCGCACGCGGACCTGCTGCGCGGCGCCTGGCGGATGCGCGCCGCGCCCGCGCTCGGCGACGACGCGCCGCGCGTGCAGCTGATGGCGAGCGGCGCGCTGCTGCGCGAGGCGCTCGTCGCCGCCGACCTGCTGGCCGCCGAGCACGGCGTCGCCGCCGAGGTGATCAGCGTGACCAGCTGGAGCGAGCTCGCGCGCGACGGCATGGCCTGCGAGCGGCGCGCGCGGCTCGACGGCGAGGCGGCGGTGCCGCACCTGGCGCGGCTGCTCGGCGGGGGCGACGCGCCGGTGGTCGCGGCGAGCGACTGGGTGCGCGCGGTGCCCGAGTCGGTCCGCGCGTTCCTGCCCGCGGGGCGCGCGTACACGGTGCTCGGCACCGACGGCTTCGGGCGCAGCGACACGCGCGCGGAGCTGCGCGCGTTCTTCGAGGTCGACGCGGCCTCGATCGCGCACGCGGCGATCCACGCGCTGCACGCGGCCGGTCGCGTCGACGACGCGTCGCGCGCGCGCTCCCGCGCCCGCGTCCGCGGCGGGCCCGGCTCCTGGGAGGCCTGAGCGCTCGAGGCGAACGAGCGCCCGGCCGGGCGCTCATCGCTCGGGCAGCGGGATCCGCTCGGTCTCGCCCTCGATCGCCGGGAAGCGGTCGTCGCGCCAGCGCGCCTTCGCGTCCTCGATGCGCTCGCGGCTGCTCGCGACGAAGTTCCACCACACGAAGCGCGGGCCGTCGAGCGGCTCGCCGCCGATCACCGCGATCCGCGCGTCGGCGTCGGCCCGCAGCCGCGCCGGGTCGGCCGCGTCGACGGCGGCGAGCGTGCCCGCCGGCACCGGCACGCCGTCGAGCGTCGCCGCGCCCTCGACCACGTAGACCGCGCGCTCGGCGTGACCGCCGGGCAGCGCCAGCTCCGCCCCGGCCGCGAGCGTGCCCACCGCGTACAGCGTGCGCGACGGCACCGGGACCGGCGAGACGCGACCCCAGGCGTCGCCCGCCACGATCGCGAACCGCGCGCCGGCCTCGTCGAGCACCGGCACGCGGTCGGCGGGCACGTGGAGGAACGACGGCGCGTCGTCCTCGCGCCCGCGCGGCAGCGCGAGCCAGGCCTGCAGCCCGTGCGAGCGCGACGGCCGGCCGCGCCGCGACTCGGGCGCGCGCTCGGAGTGCACGATGCCGACGCCCGAGGACATCCAGTTGACCTCGCCGGGGCGGATCGGCTGCACGGTGCCCAGGCTGTCGCGATGCATGATCTCGCCCTCGAACAGCCAGGTGACCGTCGCGAGCCCGATGTGCGGATGCGGTCGCACGTCCGACGACTCGGCGCGCTCGAGCGCCACCGGGCCGAAATGGTCGAAGAACACGAACGGGCCGACCGCGCGGCGCGCGGCCGCCGGCAGCGCGCGCCGCACGGCGAAGCCGGCGGCGAGCTCGCGATGCGCGGGCTCGATCAGGGTGACCGCCATCTCGTCCTCCGGGGGGTGTGGCCAGCCGCGAGTCTATGACGGCGGCCCGCCTCGCGCAGGCCCTCGCGCGCCCGGGCGGACGACGGCGCGCGTCGCGGACGGTGTAGGCTGCCGGTCCCGCCGCCCGCCGCCGCCGTCGCCGCCTCCCTTGTCCGCCGTCCCCGCACCCGCCCCGTCCCTGCTGCCCGCCCGTCGCGTCGACGCGAGCGGCCGGCCGCGGGTCGACCTGCGCGCGATCGTCGCGCTCGCGCTGCCGCTCTTCGTCAACTCGAGCCTGCAGGCGGTGCTGAACCTGACCGACACCTGGTTCGTCGGCCGGATCTCGACGCAGGCGCTCGCCGCGGTCGGCGGCGTGTACTGGATCGTGCTCGGCGTGCTGCTGCTGCTGGGCGGCGTCGGCATGATCGTGCAGACCTTCGCCGCGCAGGCCTACGGCAGCCGGCGCAGGCGTCGCGCGGCGCACGCGGCCTGGAACGGCACGTGGGCCGCGCTGGCGCTCGCGCCGGCGTTCGCGCTGCTCGCCTGGGCGGGGCCCTGGATCGTGCCGAGGCTCGGGCTGCCGGCCGAGGTGGCGACGATGTCGCTCGAGTACTGGGGGCCGCGTCTGATCGGCGGCGGGCCGGCCGTCGCGCTGTGGGCGACGTTGTCGTTCTTCATGGGCATCGGCCGCGTGCGCGTCGCGCTCGGCATCAACGCGGCGGTCGCGGTCGTCAACGCGGCGCTCAACGAGTGGCTGATGTTCGGCCTCGGCTGGGGCATCGCCGGTGCGGCGTGGGCGACCACGGCGTCGGTGTGCGCGGGGCTCGCGGTCTCGATCGTCGCGCTGCTGTCGCCCCGCTACGCGCGCGAGTTCGGCTCGCGCCTCGTGTGGCGCCCCGATCCGCGGATGATCGGCCGGCTGGTCGCCACCGGGGTGCCGGTCGGGCTGTCGATCGCGTTCGACCTGCTGGGGCTGGCCGCCTTCCAGGCGATGCTGACCCGCCTCGGCGCGGTCCCGGGCGCGGCGAGCCAGATCGTGATGATGCTGACCTCGATCGCGTACATGCCCGCGGTCGGGCTGGGGATGGCGGGCACGACGCTGGTCGGCCAGTCGATCGGCGCGGGCGACCGCGACTGGGCGCGCCGGGTCGGCAACCGCACGGTGGCGCTGTCGGTGGCGTACATGTTCTGCATCGGGTTCGTGCTCGCGGCCTGCGGGCCGTGGCTGCTGCCCGCGTTCGTCGCGGGCACCGATCCGGCCGCCGGCGCGGTCGTCGCGCTCGGCGGCACGCTGCTGTGGATCGCCGCGGCCTACCAGCTGTTCGACGGGCTCAACATCGGCTGCGGCTTCTGCCTGCGCGGCGCGGGCGACACGCGCTTCCCGGCGCTGCTGCTGCTCGGGCTCGCCTGGGGCGTGTTCGTGCCGCTGGTCCACCTGCTCGCGTTCGCGCCGGGCGAGGGCTGGATCGCGGGCGCGCCCGGCCTGGGCTGGGGCGCGGTGGGCGGCTGGATCGCCGCGGTCGTCTACGTGGGGCTGCTCGGCACGCTGCTCGGCTGGCGCTGGGGGTCGCGCCGCTGGCAGGCGATCCGGCTGTAGGCGCTCAGTCCCGCCACGCCGCGGCGAGCCGCAGCCCGACGGCGAGCGGCACCGCGGCGATCAGCGCGTAGACCGCGCCGTGCGAGCCGAGCGGCGCGACCAGCAGCGAGAACGCGACCGGGCCGGCCATCGCGCCGCAGAAGGTCAGGAACTGCGTGCCGCCGGTGACGGTGCCGAGCCGCGCCGGCTCGATGCGGCGCGCGAGCTCGGCGTAGAAGACGCCGTTCCACGACATCGCGCTCGCCGCGCAGGCGAGCACCACCGCGAGCGTCGCGCCGGCCGACCCGCCGGCCGGCAGCATCCCGAGCGCGAGCACCGAGACCGACATCGCGAGGCCGAGCAGCGCGAGCAGCCGCAGCGGCGACAGGAAGCGGTCGGCGACCTGGCCCCACAGCACGCGGCAGCCGACGCTGGTCGCCTGCGACACCGCGAGCAGGCCCGCCGCCGCGGCGAGCCCCATGCCCTGCTCGAGCGCGAGGCGCGACACGAGGAAGGTCACGAAGCACAGCTGCGTGGCCGAGTACGCGAACGACGCGATGCCGAGCCGGCGCAGCGCGGGCGTGCGCCAGACCTCGGCGAGCGGCGCGAGCGTCTCGGCGACGACGGCCGCGACGCCGGCGCGGGGCCCGTCGCCGGCCGGCGGCGCCGCGCGCGGGCCCGCGTCGTCGAGCACGCGCGCGCCGGCGAGCGCGAGCCACAGCAGCGCGCAGCCGGCCGCGAGCGCGACCAGCGTCCAGCGCCAGCCGAGCGCGGCGAGCAGCGGCGGCACGAGCACGCCGGCGAGGCCCACGCCGACCGGCACGCCGGTCTGCTTGATCGAGAAGAACAGGCCGCGCCGGTGCGCCGGCGCGTGCACCGCGAGCACCACCGAGGCGGCCGGGTTCGGCAGCCCGTAGCCGGTGCCGATCGCGACCGCGGCGGGCAGCAGCAGCCACGGCGACGCGGTGCCGGCCGCCGCCGCGAGCAGCAGCCCGGCGATGCAGGCGAGCACCGCCGCGCGGCTCATCGGGATCGCGACGCCGGTGCCGAGCCGGCGGCCCGCGACGAGGCCGGAGAACATCGCCGACAGGTAGGCGAGCCCGACGAACCAGCCGATGCGCTGCGGCGGCAGCCCGAGCTCCGGCGCGACCGCGGGCGCCATCACCGACGGCGCGGTCAGCGCGAGCGTGGCGCCCGCCTGCACCGACAGCGTCGCCGCGAGCGCGAGGATCGGGCGGCGGACGGGCGGGGCGGCGATCATGGCTCGGCGGGCGGCGGGGCGGGGACCCGCGACGGTATCATCGGCGGTCCGAACCGAGGGGGCCGCATCGTGAACCTGTCCGAGATCCGTTCCATCGTCGACGCGAAGTGGGACGCCGACCTGCTGCCCCGCCTCGTCGACTACGTGAGGCTGCCGGCGAAGTCGCCGGCCTTCGACGCGAGCTGGGACGCGCACGGCCACCTGGGCGCCGCGGTCGCGGCGGCCGCCGACTGGGCGCGCGCGCAGCCGATCCCCGGCCTCGTCGTCGAGATCGTGAGCCTGCCCGGCCGCACGCCGTGCCTGTTCTTCGACGTGCCGTCGACGCACGGCCTCGGGGAAGACGGCACCGTGCTGTTCTACGGCCACCTCGACAAGCAGCCCGAGATGACCGGCTGGCGCGAGGACCTCGGCCCTTGGACGCCGAAGATCGAGAACGGCCGCCTCTACGGCCGCGGCGCGGCCGACGACAGCTACGCGATGTACGCGGCGCTCACCGTGATCCAGGCGCTGGACGCGCAGCGGATGCCCCGCCCGCGCTGCGTCGGACTGATCGAGACCTGCGAGGAGAGCGGCAGCCCCGACCTGCCGGCCTACCTCGAGATGCTCGCGCCGCGCCTCGGGCAGGTCCGGCTGGTCGCCGGCCTGGACTCGGGCTGCGGCAACTACGACCAGCTGTGGGTGACGACCTCGCTGCGCGGGCTGGTGGGCGGCGTGCTCACCGTCGAGGTCCTGCAGGAAGGCGTGCACTCGGGCAGCGCGAGCGGCATCGTGCCCTCGTCGTTCCGGATCGCGCGCAAGCTGCTGAACCGGCTCGACGACGTCGACACCGGACGGCTGATCCCCGAGGGCCTGCACGCGCCGATCCCCGACGAGCGGATCGAGCAGGCGCGCGCCGCCGGCGCGATCCTCGGCGACTCGGTCTGGACGCAGTTCCCCTGGGTCGGCTGCAGCCACGGGCCGGACGCGCACTCGCACGCGATGCCGACCACCACCGATCCGGTCGAGGCGATCCTCGCCCGCACCTGGCGCCCCGCGCTGTCGGTCGTCGGCGCCGAGCACCTGCCGGGCATCGCCGCCGCGGGCAACGTGCTGCGCCCGAAGACCTCGCTGAAGCTGTCGCTGCGGCTGCCGCCGACGGTCGACGGCGATCGGGCGGCCGCGATCGTCAAGCGGGTGCTCGAGGCGGACGCGCCCTACAACGCGAAGGTGAGCTTCTCGGGCGGGCACGGCGCGACCGGCTGGAACGCGCCGCCCACCGCGCCGTGGCTCAAGGCGGCCGCCGACGCCGCGTCGATGGCCGCCTGGGGACGGCCCGCCGCGTGGATGGGCGAGGGCGGCACGATCCCGTTCATGAACATGCTCGGCGAGAAGTTCCCCGACGCGCAGTTCCTGATCACCGGCGTGCTCGGCCCGCAGTCGAACGCGCACGGGCCCAACGAGTTCCTGCACATCGACGCCGGCAAGCGGCTGACCGCCGCGGTCGCGGGCGTGGTGTCGGCGGTCCGCTGACGCGCGCGGCGGCGCCGGACGCGGCTCCGGCGTCGCGGTCGCGGGCCCGGGCGCCCGCGCGGCCGGCTCAGCGCGGGCCGGACGCGTCGAAGATCCGGCCGCCGCCGGACAGCCGTCGCCCGAACGCCTCGTGCTGGCGCGCCGCCCGCCGGCCGAAGGCCTCGGGCGACTCCACCAGGTCGAGCAGGTGCGCGAGCGCGTCGTCGGGCGTCATGCACGGCACGGTGCCGTCGGCGAAGTACGCGGGCGAGAACGCCGGGTCGATCGGCCACGGCATCCGCGAGGCGTGCATCAGGTAGCAGCCGGCGGCGAGGAAGCTGATCGTGCCGGTGGTCGGCTGCCCGAAGCTCACGCAGACGTCCGACTCCGCGGCCACCGCCTCGAGCGGGGGCCTCATCAGCGCCTCCAGCCGCTCGGCCGAGGTGCCGGTCGCCGCGGCGAACAGGCGCAGCCCCGGCGCGGTCGGCTTGAGCCGCAGCACCAGCCGCAGCCCGTGCAGCGCGCACAGCCGCTGCAGCGACTCGTGGAACGCGACGGTGCCGACGAAGTCGATGTGGAAGAGCCCATTGCTGACCATGCCGTTGACGAGCATGCAGACGGTGCGCAGCCCGGTCCGCGGACGCCGCTCCACGCGCGGGCCGAGCGCGACGCCGCGGCAGGCGACCGCCTCGCCCCAGACCGAGCGCACCGGCGTCGCGAAGCCGTCGCGCTCGACGACCTCGACCCGTCGCGCGTGCGGGATCGCGCCGGTCGCGTACGACGAGTGCGGCAGCACCGTCACCGGCGCGTCGAGCCGCGCCGCGACCGAGAACAGCGGGCCGTTGCTGCCGGTGTCGTGGTCGGTGACGACGAAGCGCGGGGCGTGCCCCTCGAGCGCCTCGCCCAGCGCGTGGAAGTCGTGCGCCTGCACCTCGCAGCGGCGCGCGAACAGCTCGGCCTGGCGCCGCAGCGTGCCCTCGTCGGGGATCACCGGGCGCAGGTGCTCGACGAGTGTCGCGCGGGCGCGCTCGCGGTAGGCGACGCAGGCGTCGTGCCAGGCGGCGCGCGGCCCGGTCCCGAGCGGTCGCGACAGCGGCTCGGGCCGGTGGATCGGGATGTCCCAGAACGGGCTGGGCACGTCGAGCGGCCGGTCGAAGGCCTGCAGGATCTGCTCGCGGTACTCGTGGACGTGGCGGTAGGTCGTCGGCACGTGCACGACCGCCCGCGGCCGGTCGCGCGCGACCGCCGCGCGCAGCGCGTCGGGGTCGAGCACGTCGGTCCACGCGTCGGGCCGGTGGTGCTCGCCCGCGTCGTACTCGTCGAGCACGACCCAGCGCTCCGAGCCGCCGGCGAAGGCCTCGGTCGTCGGCCGGCCGTCGAAGTAGAACTGCTGCGCGTTGCGCGGCCGGAAGAGCCCGATCCGCGCCTCGGGGAAGTCGCGCTCGCACGCGCGTCCGAGATGCGCGGCCACCAGCACGCGGACGAAGAACTGCCGCATCAGGCCCTGGTCCCAGCCGCACAGCAGGCCGGGGCCGAACAGCGCCTCGCGGTGCGCGGTCAGCGCGACGTCGAGCGCCGCCGCGCGGGTCGCGGCCTCGGTCGCGGCGCGCGCCTGGAAGTGCGGGCCGACCTCGGGCGGGCGGAACTCGAAGGGCTGCACGTCGAGCTGCATCGACGCCGCGCGCTCGACCAGCCCGGGGTCGACGAACAGGCGCGGCACGCGCGGCCAGCGCTCGCGCGTGGCCGCGAAGTGGAGCAGGTCGCTCGGCTGCAGGAACAGGATCGCGTCGACGGTCATGATGGCGTGGAGACGGGCGGGGAGCCCCGTCCTGCATTGGATGCCCGGCACGCCGCGGACGGCGGCCCGAAATGCGGCGAGCCGCCCGCGCTCATCCCCGGATGGGGCGCGCGCGCGCGGACGCACGATCGGGGCCTCCGCTCCCAGGGAGTCGCCCCATGCTCCGGATCTTCATCGGATTCGACGAACGCGAGACCGCCGCCTGGCACGTGCTGTCGCACAGCATCCTCGCGCGCGCGTCGGTGCCGGTCGCGCTCGTCCCGCTGTCGCTGTCGTCGCTGCGCGGCCTGATGTGGCGCGAGCGCAGCCCGCTGCAGTCGACCGACTTCGCGTTCTCGCGCTTCCTGGTGCCGCACCTGAGCGGCTACGAGGGCTGGTCGCTGTTCATGGACTGCGACATGCTGGTGCGCCGCGACGTCGCCGAGCTCTGGGCGCTGCGCGACGAGCGCCGGGCGGTGATGTGCGTCCGGCACGACCACCGGCCCGAGCAGCGCACGAAGTTTCTCGGCGCCGCGCAGACGCAGTACGCGAAGAAGAACTGGTCGAGCGTGATGCTGTTCAACAACGCGCGCTGCCGCGCGCTGACGCCGGAGTACGTGAACGCGGCGAGCGGGCTCGAGCTGCACCAGTTCAAGTGGCTCGACGACGAGTCGGCGATCGGCGGGCTGCCGCGGGTCTGGAACCACCTCGTCGGCTGGGACGCGCACGATCCGGAGGCGGCCGTCGTCCACTTCACCGACGGCGGGCCGTACTTCGACGAGTACGCGCGCTGCGACTACGCGGGCGAGTGGTTCCTCGAGCGGGCCCGGATGCTGCGCACCGACCAGCGCGACGCGACGGCGGCGGCCCCCCGGGCGACGGTGGCCGCGCCCGTCGCCGCCTGAGCGGCTCGCGGCCGCCGCCCCGGCGCGGCGCTCCGGGCGAACGACGACGGGCCGCGCGAGCGGCCCGTTCCCCGTCGCGCCGCGCCGCCCGGCGGGCGGCCCCGGCTCAGCGCGGGCGCAGTCCCCAGTCCTTCGACTGCACGATCACGGCGAACCCGTTGGGCACGGGCTGCACGCTGAGGATCGCGAAGCGCGCGTCGATCCGCGGCAGCCACCAGGCCGGGCCCTGCTGGATCAGGTGCGCGTTGCGGCCGTCGGCGAGGAACTTGCCCGCCGGGCCGGTGTGGATCGTGAAGAAGCCGAACGCGGTGCACAGCGAGGCGAGCTCGTCGAGCACGTTGTCGAGGTAGGCCTCCTCGATGTGCTCGAGCACGTCGATGCACACGACCAGCTCGGCCGGCGACGGCGGCGTCGCGTACTGCGGCACCGCCGGGTCGTAGCCCTCGTAGCGCACGCCGGGCGGCACCGTCATGCCCATCAGCAGGCTGCGCTTGCTGCCGCAGCCGTAGTCGAGCAGCGTGCGGGCGCCGCCGACGCGCAGCAGCTCGAGCACCGTGGGCCCGTAGCGCAGCGCGGCGAGGCCGTAGTTGCCCTCCGCGTGCAGGGCGGTCTGCAGCGCGCGGTAGCGCTCGGAGATCGTGACGCTCATGGACGGGCTCCGTGGGTCAGGCCGCGAGGCGCGCGGCGCGGCGCAGCTCGCCGCACAGCGTCGGGATCGTCTCGACGCCCGGATGCTTGGCGAGCAGGCGCGCGGCGCTCTCGTGGAAGGCGGCCGGCAGCGTGTGGTCGTTGGTGGAGTTGTGGAACAGCGGCACGTCGATCACCTGCGCGACCGCCCGGCCGGCGAGCGCCCGCGCCTGCAGGCACAGGTCGGTCGCCCACAGGTGCCAGCCGAGCTCGGGGTCGGGCTCGACCACCGCGTCGCGGTGCATCGCCACCGCGAACTCGTCGATCGAGACCGCGCGGCCCGAGGTGCCGTGCGAGAACAGCGCGGCGCGGTCGACGACGAGGCCCGCGTAGCGGACCGCCGCGCCGTCCGCGGCCTCGAGGCCGGCGAAGCCCACCGGCAGCATCGTGACGCCGGCCGACTGCAGCGCGCCGAACCAGCGCGCGAGCGCGAAGCCGGTGCCGGTCGGGCAGTAGACGTCCTGGTGCAGCATCAGCCGCCAGTCGTGGCTCGCGCGCTCGCAGCCGGCGCGCCACGCCTCGGCGGCGCTGCCCGCGCCCTGCACCGGGATCAGCTCCGCGCCGACCTCGCGCAGGCCCGGCGAGCGCGCGACGTTGAGCGCGTACTGCTCCGGGCGGTTGACCGGCACGATCACCGAGAAGCGGGCCGACGGGCCCGGCTGCGCGAGCGCGTCCATCGACCACTTCCGGGCGACGACGATCATCTGGTACATCCCCAGGTGCCGCCTCGCGGTCGCCGCCGGCACGCCCATCGCGCCGGCCGCCTGCACGAGCGCGTCGACCAGCGGGCCGCCGGCCGCGTCGACCCGGTACTGGTCGTGCAGGTGCGGCAGCCAGCCGCCGTCGAGGAAGGTCCGGAACGCAGAGGGCTGCGTGAAGAAGCGCAGGTGCGTGCGGTCCATCAGCCCCATGTCGTCGTAGTCGAAGTCGCCCGACAGCAGGCGGGCGACGACGCTCAGGTGCGACATGTTCGGCAGGCAGCAGACCAGCGTCGCGTCCGGCGCGGCGAGGTCGTGCAGCGCCGCGAGCGCGCGGCCGGGGTCGCGCAGGTGCTCGAGCAGGTCGCCGACGACGATCGTGTCGAAGCCGTCGCCCACGCCGTCCAGCCCGTCGCGGTCGATGTCGCGCCGGTGCACCGCGTCGAGCACCGCGCCGGCGCGGCGCGCGGCCTCGTCGTCGAGCTCGACGCCGGTCCAGTGCACGCCGGGCGTCGCGGCCTTGTAGGCCCGGCCCAGCCGCCCGTTCGCGCAGCCGAGCTCGAGCACGCGGCGGGCGCCCGCGGGGATCGCCGCGAGCAGCTTGCCGTTCAGTCCGTCGTGGTAGCCGGGGGTCATCGGTAGGCTCACTGGGCGAAGGTGACCAGCACGCGGCTCATCGCCTCGCTGATCGCGCGGGCGGTCGAGGGGGAGGGCACGGTCGGTGCGACCGGCGCCGCCAGCGCCGACAGCGCGGCGGGCAGCGGAGCGGGCAGCGGGGCGGCGGGCCGGACGGGCGCGCCCGGCCCGGCGGACGCGGACGCCGGGGCGACCCCGCCCGGCGCGGCGGTCGCGACGGGCGTCGGGCGCGAGGCGGGCGCCTCGGTCGCGTCCTCGCGACCGGATCCGGGCGCGGCGCCGGGCGCGGACCGCGACGCGGCGCCGTACAGGGCGCCGTACGTGACGGCGTACGGGACGCCGTAGGCGACGCCGTACGTGAAGGCGGGCGCGGCGTCGTGCGCGGGGTCGGCGGCGGCGTCCCGAGCGGCATCGCGGGCGGCGTCGTCGGTCGCGGCCTCGGCGACGTGCGACGTCGCGGGCTCGGACCACCGGTCCGACGCGAGCTCCGCCGACGGCTCGACCGCATCGGCGGCGTCGACGGCCGACGGCTCGACCGCATCGCCCGCGTCGACCGCCCACGCCCCGGGCGCATCGCACGCATCGACGACCGACGCCCCCGCCGCTTCGCACGCGTCGACGACCGACGGCTCGGCCGCATCGCATGGAGCGGCTGCATCGCCCGCGACGACCGCGGACGGCTCGACCGCGTCGCATGGAGCGGCCGCATCGCACGCGTCGACCGCGGACGGCTCGACCGCATCGTCCGCGTCCACGGCCGACGGCTCGGCCGCCGCGGGCGGCAGGTCGTCGTCCAGGCCGCCGAAGTCCGCCTGCAGCGTGCGCGCGAGGGTGCGCTCGCCGACGGTGGTCGGCACCTTGCGCAGCAGCACCTGCATGAACGCCGCGCGCTCGGCCTCGACCGGCGCGTGCTGCAGGTCGAGGAAGCGCGACGAGGCCATCTCGAAGCGATGCTCGAACCAGCCGAGGTACCAGAACCAGTCGGTGTAGTAGAGCCAGGAGTTCTCGTTCATCGCCCGCACGTGGGTCGGGTCCTGCCACGCGGTGAGCGCCTTCTCGTACGGCACCTCGATCTCGACCTCGCCGCCCTCGCGCAGCAGCGCGAGCAGGTTGGTCATCAGCGCGGGCAGGTCGGGCACGTGCTCGAGCACGTTGTTCGCGTGGACGCGCTCGAGCGAGCCCGCCTCGAGCAGCACCTCGCCGCCGCGGCAGCCGGGCAGCCGCGCGGGCAGCTCGAGCGGCCGACCGAGGTCGAGCAGCAGGTCGGGCTGGGTGCGCTCGACCACGTCGACGTTGAGCCAGCCCGGTCGGTAGTCCTTGCCCGAGCCGAGGTTCAGGCGCTCGGGGCGCCACGGCGACGCGGCGCGGATCTCGAGCCGGGCCTGCCGGTAGCCGGCGGCGAACGCGAGCGCGTCCGCGTACGCCTCGATCGGGTCGTGGCGCCGGAACGCGTCGAGGCGCGAGCGCGCGGCGTCGCCGAAGCGCGGCGAGCGGAAGATGTCGCGGAAGAAGCGCTCGAGCGTCGAGTCGTCGAGCCAGAACACCGCGTCGGCGAAGCCGGCCGGCGCGCGGGTGTGCGGCGTGCGCTCCGAGATCACCGGCGTGCCGAGCGACAGGCACTGGAAGGCGCGGGCCTGCTCGAAGCGGCTCGTCTCGTAGAAGTGGCAGTTCAGCACCGCCTTCGCCCGGCGCACGAACAGGTCGCGCTCGGGGCCGTAGAGCGGCTGGTCGAGGAACGACACCTGGACGCCGCAGGCCTCGACGCGCCGCACGAACGCCTGGCGACGCGGATTCATGCTGCCGAAGAACAGCAGGTCGATCGGGCGCTCCTCGATCGGCGCCGCGGCGCCGTCGTCGAGGTAGGGCGCGTGCAGGAAGGGCACGATCGGCACGTCGGCCGGATCGTCCGCGTAGGCGGAGACGTTCGACGCGTCGTAGTCGACGACCGCGCCGCCGCGCAGCAGCGCGAGGTAGTCCGGCGAGACCGCCGCGCCGCCGTCGCCGAGCTGCTCGAGGTTGACGAACACGCAGGCGTGGCGCTCGCGCCATTCGGCCGGGCATCCGAGGTGGGCGCCGAAGACGAAGTTGACCGCGTCCTCGCGCAGGCGGTTCTTCGAGATCGTCACCTGCGCGCCGAGGCGGCGGAACTGATGGCGGAAGTAGCGCGCCTGGTCGAGGAAGCCGAGCGAATGGACGTAGCCGAACGGCTGGACGACGACGAGGTTGACGGCGGGCAACTGCATGAGCGCCTCGGGACGGGTTGAGGTGACGCTCGTCACGATAGGGGTCGCGGCGAGAACTTAAGTGCCGATAAGCGAGGCGGCGAGCCGCCAGATCGCGACCCGTCGCGCGTCGCGCCCGACGCGCGCGCACCACGGGGGTGCGGCTGTCCGCGCGCAGCCGCCGGCCGTCGCCGAACCGGTCGTCCGGCGCCGGCACGTCTCGCGGTCCTCGCCCGCAAGGCGTAGGCTTCGCGTTCCCAGCCACCCCGCCGATCCGACCCGTCCCCTCGATGCGCCACTCCGATCCCACCGCCGCCCCACCGGACGCGGATGCGCCGGGCGGCCGCCGCGCGCGCGGCGCGTTCTGGCGGTTCGTGCGGCGCGCGATGCTGGTGGCGCTGGCGGTCGACCTCGGGTTCGTGCTGCTGTTCGCCGCGATCGGGGCGACCGCGCCCGCGGTGCTGCACCTGCCCGGGCTCGCGCTCTATCTCGGCGGGTACCTGCTGCTGCGCGCCCGCCGCAACCTCGCGGCGATCGTGCTCGTCGGGCTCGCGACCCTCGGGCACGCGGTCGTCGGCACGCTGTCGCTCGGCTGGTCAGGGGGCTTCTTCCACTACCTCGTGCTGTTCGTGCCCGCGATCGTCGCGATGCTGCCCTCGCGGCCGGCGACGGCGGCGCTCGGAGCGGTGATCGCCTGCCTGGTCGGTCTCGAACGCGCGTCGGCGGTGCTCGGTCCGCTCGCGCCGGTCGGCGACGGCGTGCTCGCGGTCGTGCACGCGGTCAACGCGGGCAACGCGTACACGATGATGGCGGGGCTCGTGCTGATGTACATCGGGCGGGTCCGCCAGGCCGAGCGCCAGCTCGAGATGCTCGCGCACCGCGACGCGCTGACCGGTCTGTCGAACCGGCGCCACTTCGTCGTCGAGGCCGAGCGCGTGCTGCAGGCGGGGCGGGCGCGCGGCGTGCGCTTCTCGGTGCTGCTCGCCGACGTCGACCTCTTCAAGCGGATCAACGACGAGCACGGGCACGCCGCCGGCGACCGGGTGCTGGTCGACGTGTCGGATCGGCTGCGCGAGCAGGTGGGTGCCGACGCGCCGGTCGCGCGCTGGGGGGGCGAGGAGTTCGTCGCGCTGCTGCGGGACACCTCGACCGAGCGCGCGCTGCAGGTGGGCGAGGCGATCCGCCGCTCGCTCGCGACGCGACCGCTCGCGGCCGACGGCGGGAGCCCGCGCGTCACGCTGTCGATCGGGGTCGCCGAGGTCCAGGGCGACGAGACGCTCGCCGCCGCGATCGACCGCGCCGACCGCGCGATGTACCTGAGCAAGCACGGCGGCCGCGACGCGGTCAGCGCGTCGCGGCCCGCCGCGACGGCCCTCGCGGCCTGAGCGTCCGGGCGACCCGCGGGCCGCCCGGGTCCGCACCGCCTCAGGCGGTCGGGCGCTTCGCGACCAGCGTCAGGATGTCGTAGGACGCGACCAGCGCGCCCTCCTGGTTGGTCACCTGGACGTCCCAGGCGACCACGCCCTGGCCCGGGCCGTCGCCCTTCGACGGCCGGTCGATGCGGCGCTTGCAGGTGAGCCGCGCCTGGATCGTGTCGCCGATGCCCACCGGCTTCACGAAGCGCAGCGTGTCGAGCCCGTAGTTCGCGAGCACCGGTCCCGGCGACGGATGAACGAACAGGCCGGCCGCCGCCGACAGCACGAAGTAGCCGTGCGCGATCCGCCGCCCGAAGGGGCTCGCGGCCGCCGCCGGCTCGTCGAAGTGCATGTAGAAGTAGTCGCCCGACAGGCCGCCGAACGCGACGATGTCGGCCTCGGTCACCGTCCGGCGGTGCGTGAGCAGCGAGTCGCCGACCTCGATCTCCTCGAAGTGCCGCCGGAACGGATGGACGTCGGACTCCCGTGTCCGCGCGCCGCGCACGTACTCGCCGGTGACCGCCGTCAGCATCGACGGCGAGCCCTGGACGGCCGCGCGCTGCAGGTAGTGGACGACCGCCCGCAGCCCGCCGAGCTCCTCGCCGCCGCCCGCGCGTCCCGGGCCGCCGTGCTTGAGCCCCGGCATCGGCGAGCCGTGCCCGGTGGACTCGGCGGCCGCCTCGGCGTCGAGCACGTGCAGCCGGCCGTGCCAGGCGGCGAGCCGCGGCACCGCCTCGGCGGCCACCCGCGGCGAGCCGGTCACCAGCGTCGCGACGAGGCTGCCGCGGCCCCGCGCGGCGAGCGCGACCGCGTCGTCGAGGTCGTCGTAGGGCATCAGCGTGCTCACCGGCCCGAAGGCCTCGACCTCGTGGACCGCGGCGGTCTCGTGCGGCCGCGCGCACAGCAGCAGCGTCGGCGCGAAGAACGCGCCGTTCGCGACCCGGTCGCCGCGCGGCGAGAAGCCGTCGCGCGCGCCGAACACCGTCTCGCACTCGCGCGCGAGCCGTCCGAGCTGCTCGCCGACGTCGCGCTGCTGGGTGCGCGAGGCGAGCGCGCCCATCTGCACCCCCTCGAGCGACGGGTCGCCGACGACGAGCGCGGCGAGCCGCTCGCGCAGCGCCGAGGCGACCGCGTCGAGCCGCGCGCGCGGCACCATCGCGCGACGGATCGCGGTGCACTTCTGGCCCGCCTTGACCGACATCTCGCGCACGACCTCGTCGACGAACAGCCCGAACTCGCGGCTGCCCGGCTCGACGTCCGGCCCGAGGATCGCGGCGTTCAGCGAATCGGCCTCGGCGTTGAACGGCACCGAGTGGCGCACGAGGTTCGGATGCGTGCGCAGCCGCATCGCGGTCTCGGCCGAGCCGGTGAAGGTGACGACGTCCTGGCCGTCGAGCCGCTCGAGCAGGTCGCCGACGCCGCCCACCACCAGCTGCAGCGCGCCCGGCGGCAGCAGGCCGGTGGCGTCGATCTCGCGCACCAGCGCCTCCGTCAGGTACGCGGTCGCGGTCGCCGGCTTCGCGATGCACGGCATGCCGGCGAGGAAGGCCGGGGCGAACTTCTCGAGCAGGCCCCAGACCGGGAAGTTGAACGCGTTGACGTGGACCGCGACGCCGCGGCGCGGCACCAGCACGTGCGTGCCCGCGAAGGTGCCCTTGCGTCCGAGCGGCGCGGCCGGCCCCTCGTGCACGAGGTTGCCCGAGGGCAGCTCCGAGGCGCCGACGCCGGCGTACGCGACCAAGGTGCCGATGCCGCCCTCGATGTCGATCCAGCCGTCGCGACGCGTGGCGCCGGTCCAGGCCGACAGCTCGTAGAGCGCCTCCTTGCGGTCGGCGAGACGCTTGGCGAGCGCGCGCAGCACGCCGGCGCGCTGCTGGAAGTCGAGCGCGAGCAGGCCGCGAAGCCCCTCGCCGCGCGCGTAGGCGAGCGCCGCGCCGAAGTCGGGCGTCTCGCGGTGGGTGAAGGCGACGACCTCGCCGGTGACGGCGTGCTCGAGCGGCACGTCGGGCGTCTCGCCGATCCATCGGCCGGCGAGGTGGCTGCGGAGGAGGGCGGGCATCGGAGGCTCCGTCAGAGGGCGCGCCAGCCGGGCGAGTCCCGGTCGAGCAGGCGCTTCAGGGATTCGAACATCAGGTCCGACTGCTGGCGCTCGCCGGCGACCTGCGCGGCGACGGTCGCGCACAGCGCGTCGGGCACGCGGCGCAGCGGCCGTCCGCCCGCGGCCTGCACCGCCAGCACCTGATGCATGCACGCGCGCTCGAGGTAGTACAGGTCGTCGAACGCCCAGGCGAGCGTCGGCCCCACCACGGTCACGCCGTGGCTCGCCATCAGCATCACGTCCTTGCCGTCGAGCTTGGAGGCGATCCGCTCGCCCTCGGCCGCGTCGAGCGCGACGCCGTTGTAGTCGTCGTCGTAGCCGATCCGCCCCCAGAAGCGCAGCGCGTTCTGGTTGCACCACTCGAGCCGGCCGCCCTGCACGAGCGTGAGCGCGGTCGCGTACGGCATGTGGGTGTGCAGCACCGCCTTCGCGTGCGGATGCATCCGGTGGATGCGGCTGTGGATGAAGAACGCGGTGGGCTCGAGCGGATGGCGCCCGTCGAGCACGCGGCCCTCGCCGTCGATCAGCAGCATGTCGCCGGCCGTGACCTCGGACCAGTGCAGGCCCTGCGGGTTGATCAGGAAGCGGTCGGGGCCGAGCTCGAGGCTGAAGTGGTTGCACACGCCCTCGTTGAGGCCGTGGCGGGCCGCGCCGCGCAGCGCCGCGGCGAGGTCGATGCGGCGCGCGTCGATCGTGTCGGGGTTCATCGTCGGGGTCCTCCTCGGCCGCGCAGTATGCATCGGCCGCGGGCCGCGCGTCGCGCGGCGGGACCCGGATCCGGCCGGGTCGGGCCGCTCCCGCGGCTCAGCGCCCCGGCTTCTCGTGCAGCGTGAACAGGAAGCGGGCGCCGCGACCGGGCTCGGACTCGGCCCACACCCGCCCGCCGTGTCGGCGGACGATCCGCTGCACCGTCGCGAGGCCGACGCCGGTGCCCGGGAACTCGGCCGCGCTGTGCAGGCGCTGGAACACGCCGAACAGCCGGTCGGCGAAGCGCATGTCGAAGCCCTCGCCGTCGTCGGACACGCACCAGACGGCGTCCGCGCCGCTGCCGGTGCAGCCGAACTCGATGCGGGCCTCGTCGCGCCGCGCGCTGTACTTCCACGCGTTGCCGAGCAGGTTCTCCAGCATCACGCGCAGCAGCGTGCGGTCGCCCTCGACCGCCATGCCGGGCTGCACCCGCACCGACACGCGGCGCGCCGGGTCGCCCGCGCGCAGCTCGTCGACGATCGTGTCGGCGAGCCGGGACAGGTCGACCTGCTCGGGCACCAGCGGCTGGCCCGACAGGCGCGACAGCTCGAGCAGCGCGTCGATCATCTGCGTCATGCGGGTCGCGGCGCCGAGGATGCGCTGCAGGTGGTCGTGGCCGAGGCGGTCGAGCCGGTCGGCGTAGTCCTCCTGCAGGATCCGCGCGAAGCCCTCGACCACGCGGATCGGCGCGCGCAGGTCGTGCGACACGGTGTACGTGAACGACTCGAGCTCGCGCGCGGTCGACTCCAGCTCGATCGTGCGCTCGCGCATCCGCGTGCGCAGCCGCTCGATCGCGCGGCTGTCCTCGCGCAGCCGCTCCTGGTCGGCCGACCGGTCGTGCAGCAGCAGCGCCGCGCACGGGCGCAGCGAGCCGTCGCCCGGCAGCGGCTCGAGCCGCAGCTCGACCGAGCGGACCTCGCCGTACTTGCGGGCGACGTCGAGGTGCAGCCGGCACTCGCGGCGCTGGCGCAGCGCCTGCTCGATCCCGGCCGCGGCGGCCTGCGAGTCGGGGCCGAACATCGCGCGCCAGGGCAGCCGACGCAGCTCGCTCTCGGGACGGTCGAACAGCCGGCACGCGGCCGCGTTCGCCCAGACCAGCTGCCAGCCCTGGGCGGTGCCGGGCGCCGCCTCGATCCAGACGACCGGCTCGGTGGCGGCGAGGAGCGCGGCGAGGGCGAGCTTGCGGGTGCGCTCGGCGACGATCTCGGGGCCCGCGTCGCGCGAGACGCCGGCGTACCCGACGAAGCGGCCGTCGGCGTCGAAGCGCGGCACGCCGCTGTCGATCGCGGCCCGCACGCGGCCGGCCGCGTCGATCCAGACCCACGCGAGGTCGGCGAAGGGCTCGTGCCGGGCGAGCCGCTCGCGGTGGGCCCCCCAGTCGGGGGCGTCGAGCGGCATCGCGCCGTCGTCCCACCGGCAGCGCCCGAGCCGCAGTCGCAGCGGCGATGCGGCCGGGCCGTCGTCGACGCGCCGCAGCGTGCCGTGCTCGTCCTGCTCCCAGTAGACCTCGCGCGACAGCCGCCGGATCACGTCGAGCACCTCGGCGTCGGACGCGCCCGGGCGGGCGGCGGGCGGGGCGGCGACCGGCGGCGGCGATGCCGGAACGGAGGAGGGGGCCAGCCGGGCGGCGGACCCGCGGGCCTGCGCCCGCGCGCCCGCGGCGTCGGGCGCCGGCGCGGCCGGCGGGGCCTCGCCGTCGGGGGAGGGGGCGACGCGTCCGGCGACCCCGTCGGAGGCGACGGGCGCGACGGGGGCGGTGGGCACGGCGGATCCGGCCGGTCCGACGGGTGCGGCGGGCCCGGCGGGTGTGTCGAGCGCGGCGGGCGCGGCGGGTGCGTCGAGCACGTCCGGCGCGTCCGGCGCGTCCGGCGCGGCGGGCGCGCGCCGGGCGCCGGCGACGAACCGGCGCATCGCGAGCCAGCCGAGCGCGCCGATCGCGAGCATCGAGCCGGCGACGGCGCCGAACGGCAGCGCGGTACCCGCGGGCGCGTCGGCCGCCGCGGCGGCGCCGCCGGCGAGGCCGACGGCGAGGGCGGTGCCGATCCTCCGGCGCCGGCCCGGAGGGGCGGCCGGTGGTGACGAACCGGAGGGAGCGCGCGCGGAGGTCATGCGGTCTGGGTTGGCGCAACCATACCGGAATTCGCCGGCGCGACGACCCCTCGCGCGCCGGTACGACCGCCCGTCGGCCGGCGCGCGGCGGCTCTCCAGTCCGGGTGTGGCGCGCCGACAACCGATCATCGACGTCTCTCCGGCCCGACCCCGATGCCCGTCCCGAACACCGTCCCCGTCCGCCGGGATGCCGTCGGGGGTGCCGCGCACGAGGAGGCCGTCCGATGAGGCCGCCGATCGCACCGGCCGGCGGCGGGCCGGGCGCCGTGCCCGACGCCCCGTCGGCGACCGACGCCGCCCGCGCGGCGATCCGCTACCTCGCCGAGCGCAAGCTCGTGCCCACGCCGGGCAACTACCGTCGCGCGTGGGCGGAGGTCGGCGGCCCGCCCGGCTCGGCCGACGCCGAGCAGGTCGCGCAGGCCGCGGTGAAGCTGCTCGGGCAGCGCAGCGGGGCGGGGGAGGGCACGTACTCGGGCCTGTCCGCCTCGGTCCGCGAGCAGCGCTGGTCGGAGGCGCTGCAGATCCTGCTCGGTCTGTCGAGGCAGGCGCCGCGCGGCCAGTGGGGCGAGCTGCTGGCCTCGGTGGTGGGCGCCGCGCTCGTCTCGGGCCGCGAGTGGCCGAGCGCCCGGCGCATCGACGCCGTCGTCGCGGCCGCGCACGAGCATGCGAGCAGCGACGCCGCGCTGCGCGCGCAGCTCGAGCTGCTGGTCGTGCAGTGGCGTGCCGACGAGCCCGCGACCGCAACCCCGCCCGCCGCGGCCCCGACGTCCGAGGGCGGCGCGGCGGAGATCGAGCTGCGCCGCGAGCTCGCGAAGCAGCGCAAGGCGCATGCCGAGCTCGTCGAGATCGTGATGTCGCTGTGCAGCAGCTTCGAGGCGATCGCCGACGAGGGCAGCTGGATCACCGCGCAGGTCCAGTCGATCCGCGAGTCGGTGCGCGACGGCGCCGACCGGCGCTCGCTCGCCGCGGCCCGCTCGCTGCTGCAGCAGGCGCTCGTCACCCAGCAGTCGATCGCGCGCAGCCGCCGCGACGCGCTCGGCGCGCTGCGCGACCTGCTGCCGCACCTGCTGCAGCGGATGACGCACCTCGGCGCCGACGCCGGGTCGTACGGCGACACGCTCGGCGCGCACCTGCAGGCGATCTCCGAGGCCGACTCGCTCGAGAGCATCGCCGACCGGGTCCGCGGGCTGATCGCCGACACGCTGTCGATGCAGCAGTCGTTCGACGACGCGAAGCGCGACCTCGACACGCGCTCGGCGCGCGCGCAGGCCCTCGAGTCCGAGGTGGAGCGGCTCGAGCGCGAGCTCGAGCAGGCGAGCGAGCGGCTGCTGACCGACCACCTGACCCGCACCGCGAACCGCGCCGGGCTCGAGAAGGCCTTCGAGCGCGCGATGCAGGGGCTGCGCTCGACCGGCGACCCGCTCGCGATCGCGCTGCTCGACATCGACGACTTCAAGAAGGTCAACGACGCGCTCGGCCACCAGGCGGGCGACGGCGCGCTGCGCCACCTCGCCGGGCTGCTGCAGGGCAAGGTCCGCGCGGGCGACACCGTCGCGCGCTACGGCGGCGAGGAGTTCGTGATCCTGCTGCCGGGCATGACCGACGTGCAGGCGCGCGAGATGCTGGTCCGGGTGCAGCGCGAGCTGACGCGCGAGGTCTACCTGTACGAGTCGAAGCAGATCTTCATCACGTTCTCGGCCGGCACCACGCGCGTCGATCCGCGGGACACGATCGAGTCGGCGCTCGGGCGCGCCGACGACGCGCTGTACCAGGCGAAGCACGCCGGCAAGAACTGCGTCGCGATCGCCTGAGCGCCGCGCCCGCGGCGCTCAATCGATCAGCCCGTTCCTCAGGCAGTACGCGGTCAGGTCGGCGTTCGACTGCATCGCCATCTTCTCGAGCACGCGCGCCCGGTAGACCGACACCGTCTTCGGCGACAGGTTGAACTCGGCCGCGATGTCGGACAGCCGCTGCCCCGAGGCGAGCCGGATCATCGTCTGGAACTCGCGGTCGGACAGGCGCTCGTGCGGCGTCTCGTCCTCGCTGACGCTCAGCCGCTCGGCCAGCGCCTCGGCGATCGCGGGGGTGATGAACTTGCGCCCCGCGTGCAGCGTGCGGACCGCGGCGACGATCTGCGACGGATCGGCCGACTTGTTCAGGTAGCCCATCGCGCCCGCCTTCAGCGCGCGGATCGCGTACTGGTCCTCGGGGTACATCGTGATCACCAGCACCCGGATGCGGGTGCTCTCCTCGGCGAGCGAGTGCAGCACGTCGAGCCCGCTGCGCCCGGGCAGGTTGATGTCCAGCAGCAGCACGTCGAACTCGGTCTCGCGCAGCAGTTGGCGCAGCTCGCCGTAGTCGGACGCCTCGCCGACCACCCGGATGTCGCCCGCCTCGGTCAGGGAGTCGCGCAGCCCGCGCCGGATCAGCGCGTGGTCGTCGACGATCGCCACGCGGATCATCCGCCGGTCTCCTCGACGAGGCGCGCCTGCGCCGCCTCGGTCAGCGGGATGGTGAGCATCACCGCGCCGCGCGGCTCGCCGACCGCGACGTCGAGCCAGCCGCCGACCTGGCGCACGCGCTCGACCAGCCCGCGCAGCCCGAACGAGCCGGGCTTGTCGACGTCCTCCGCGCGCAGGCCGACGCCGTCGTCCGAGACCTCGAGCGACAGCGTGTCGTCCCGCACGAACAGGTCGACGCGCGCCCGCGTGGCGCGCGCGTGCTTCGCGACGTTGGTGAGCGACTCCTGCGCGACCCGGTAGACGGTGATCGCCACCTGCTCGGACAGCTCCACCCGCTCGCGGTTGTGCGTGAGCTGGGTCGGGATGCCGGTGCGGCTCCTGAACTGCTGGACGAGGACGTCGAGCGCCTCGACGATGCCGGCCTCGAGCGCCGGCGGGCGCAGGTCGCGCATGATGCGCTGCACGGCGAACACCGCCTGGTTCAGCGTGTCGAGGCCCTGGCGGGCGCGGGCGCGCACCGCGTCGTCGCCGTGCCGCTCGATCCAGGCGATGTCGAAGCGCAGCGCGGTCAGCATGCCGCCGACGTCGTCGTGGACGTCGCGGGCGATCGCCGCGCGCTCGGCCTCGACCGCCTGCTGCAGGTGGTCGGTCAGCGCGCGCAGCCGGCGCTCGGACTCGGCGAGCGCCGCGCGGGCGAGCGCGCGCTCGCGCCGGGCCGCGGCCGCCGACATCGCGTTGCGCAGCGCCGGCCCGAGCCGCGCGAGCCGGCCCTTGACCAGGTAGTCGTCCGCGCCCGCCTGCATCGCGGCCACCGCGGCGTCCTCGCCGATCGTGCCCGAGACGATGATGAACGGCAGGTTCAGGCCCGACGCCCGGACGATCCGCAGCGCCTCTCCGCTCGAGAACGAGGGCAGGTGGTGGTCGGAGATCACGGCGTCCCAGGGGCCGGCGGCGAGCGCGGCCTCGAGCGCCGGACCGGTCTCGACGCGCACCGGATCGGGCTCCAGGCCCTGGCGGCGCAGCGACCTGAGCAGCAGCTCGTAGTCGAGCTCGGAGTCCTCGACCACCAGCAGCCGGATCGGGCGGGGAACGGCGTCCGGATCGCAGGTCGGCGCCTCGGAACTGGTCGGCTGCACCCTGTCTTATCTCGCGTTGTGGCGCACGTGGCCGGAACAGAATCCACACGGTAGGAAACGGCCTCGAACGATGTTAGCACGCGGTCGGTTCCGGTCGGTCTGCAACCGGGCTCTCGCATGGAAGACGAACAGTCGATGGAAACGGACGGCGCCCTGCCGCCGCGTCTCGCGGTGGAGATGCAGGACGAGCTGCTCGCGGCCGGCACCGAGCTCGAGCGCCTGGAGCGCCTCCTCTCCGACGCGGTCGACCAGCTGATCGACCGCTTCGGGCGGGCGCACGCGCTGTGCGCCGACGTCGACGGCGCGCTGCCCGCGGGCGGCGGCGCCGCGCTCGCGGCCGAGCTGCAGCGGGCGATGACCGCGCTGCAGTTCCAGGACATGGCCTCGCAGCTGATCACGCACTCCCGGCGCCGGCTGGCGTCGGTCGCCGACTGCCTGGGCAACCTGGCGGGCGGCCCCGAGGACGAAGGCTGCGAGGTGAGCTGGGTCGGGCGTGCCTGCCCCGTCGCCCAGCGTGCGGTGGATGCGGGCTCGGTCGAGCTCTTCTAGGGATTCGGAGGATGGCAATGCGTTCGATTCTGGCAGTGGACGATTCGGCCTCGATGCGCCAGATGGTGTCGTTCACGCTCCGCAGCTCCGGCTACGACGTGATCGAGGCGATCGACGGGCAGGACGCGCTCGACAAGCTCGGCGACCGGCAGGTCGATCTGGTGCTCACCGACCAGAACATGCCCCGCATGGACGGCCTGACGCTGATCCGGCAGCTGCGCGGGCAGGAGCGCTTCCGGCGCGTGCCGATCCTGGTGCTGACCACCGAGTCGAGCGACGAGATGAAGCAGGCCGGGCGCGCCGCCGGCGCGACGGGCTGGATGGTCAAGCCCTTCGACCCGGCGCGCCTGCTCGAGGTGATCGGCAAGGTCCTGCCGCAGTGACGGCGTCCGGAGAGCGGCGATGAGCGATACCCAGACCCAGGACCAGGACGGCGGCGCGTTCGACCTGTCGCAGTTCCACGGCATCTTCTTCGAGGAGGCGAGCGAGAACCTCGCCAACATGGAGACGCTGCTCCTCGGCATCGACGAGGCGAGCGCGGACGACGAGGCGCTCAACGCGATCTTCCGCTGCGCGCACTCGATCAAGGGCGGCGCGGCGACCTTCGGCTTCCAGGACGTCGCCGACCTGACGCACGTGATGGAGACGCTGCTCGACAAGCTGCGTCGCCACGAGCTCGGGGTGACGACCGGCATGATCGACACGCTGCTCGAGTCGGGCGACGCGCTGAAGCAGCTGCTCGCGCGCCACCAGGGCGGCGGCGGCGATCCGCTCGACTGCGGCGAGCTGGTCGCGCGCATCGGCGCGCTCGCGAGCGGCGTCGCCGCCGCGCCGCCGATGATCGCCGCCCCGGTCGCGACGCCCGCAGCCGTCGCCCCGGCGGCGGCGGCCCCGGCCGAGGGCGAGCGCGTGCTCGACGTGGCCATCGGCCCGATGGAGCAGCCCGAGCTGGCCGACCAGCTCGCCGAGCTGTTCGCCGAGATCCCCGGGCTCGGACGGTTCGAGCCGCTCGACGGCGGCAAGCCCGACGAGGCCCGGATGCGCCGCTTCCGGGTCGTCACCGGCGTGTCGGACGCGGAGCTGCTCGACCTGTTCTCCTTCCACGTGGCGCGCGAGCAGGTGTTCGTCGCGCCCGCCGCGGTGCCGGGCTCGCCCGACGAGGGGGCCTACGGGTTCTTCGAGGAGGTGCCCGCGCCGGCCGCGAAGCCGGTCGCCGCGCCCGCGCCCGCCGCGAAGGCCGCCCGCGCCGCCGACCGCCCCGCCGCGGCGACCAACCTCGAGAACTCGACGATCCGCGTGCCGATCGAGAAGGTCGACCAGCTGATCAACCTGGTCGGCGAGCTCGTGATCACGCAGGCGATGCTGGCCCAGACCGGCCGCGCGCTCGATCCGGTCGTCCACCAGAGCATGGCGACCGGCCTCACTGATCTGGAGCGCAACACGCGCATGCTCCAGGAGGCGGTGATGGCGATCCGGATGATCCCGATGGCGGTGGTGTTCAACCGCTTCCCGCGGATGCTGCGCGACCTCGCCGCCAAGCTCGGCAAGCAGGTCGAGCTGCAGACGGTCGGCGAGGACACCGAGCTCGACAAGGGGCTGATCGAGAAGATCACCGACCCGCTGACGCACCTGGTGCGCAACGCGGCCGACCACGGCATCGAGCAGCCCGAGGAGCGTCTCGCGGCCGGCAAGTCGGCGACCGGCACCGTGACCCTCGCCGCCGCGCACCAGGGCGGCTCGATCGTCATCGAGGTCCGCGACGACGGCCGCGGCCTGAACCGCGACAAGCTGCTGCGCAAGGCCGCCGAGCGCGGGCTGCCGGTGCACGACCAGATGACCGACCAGGAGGTCTACGGGCTGATCTTCGAGCCCGGCTTCTCGACCGCCGCGCAGGTCACCGACGTGTCGGGCCGAGGCGTCGGGATGGACGTGGTCAAGCGGAACATCCTGAGCCTCGGCGGCTCGGTGGAGATCGACTCCGCCGAGGGCTACGGCATGCGCGTGTCGGTGCGGCTGCCGCTCACCCTCGCGATCATGGACGGCATGTCGGTCGGCGTCGCCGACGAGACCTACATCGTGCCGCTCGCCTCGGTGGTCGAGTCGATCCACCTGTCGGCCGACGACGTGAAGTCGGTCGGCGGCTCCGGGCGGGTCGTCGAGGTGCGCAACGAGTACCTGCCGATCGTGCCGCTCGACGAGCTGTTCGACGTGCCGCGGCCCGAGCCGAAGGAGGGCGGCATCATGATCGTCGTCGAGGCCGAGGGCGGGCGCGTCGCGGTCCTCGTCGACGAGCTGATCGGCCAGCACCAGGTGGTCGTGAAGAACCTCGAGGCCAACTACCGCAAGGTGCCGGGCGTGTCCGGCGCGACCATCCTCGGCGACGGCCGGGTGGCCCTCATCCTGGACGTGTCGTGGCTGGTGCGCCGCGCCCGTCACTGACCCACGCTGTTCGGACTGGAGAAACGACATGAATGCACGCGATCGCGACCTCGATCGGTCCCCGGCGGTGCGCCCGCGCGAGTACCTGACCTTCCGGCTCGGGGACGAGGAATACGGCATCGACATCCTGAAGGTGCAGGAGATCCGCGGCTACGAGCAGCCGACCCGGATCGCGAACACGCCGGCCTTCATCAAGGGCGTCGTGAACCTGCGCGGCGTGATCGTCCCGATCGTCGACCTGAGGCTGAAGTTCAACCTCGGCTCGGCCGAGTACAACGACTTCACCGTCGTCATCATCCTGAACCTCGGCGCCCGCGTCGTCGGCATCGTCGTCGACTCGGTGTCCGACGTGATGGAGCTCTCCCCCGAGCAGATCCGCGAGGCGCCCGAGATCAACTCGACGGTCGACTCGGGGTTCATCACCGGGCTGGGCACGCTGAACGACCGGATGCTGATCCTGATCGAGATCGAGCGACTGATGTCGGCGGCCGAGATGGCGCTGACCGAGCAGGTCGCCTGAGACCCGGGCGGGCTCCGGCCCGCCCGCGACCGCCCCGCGTCCCTTCCTCCCACGGGCACCGACGATGAAGCTCCGCACGAAGCTGCTGCTCCTCCCGACGCTGTCGGGCGCGATCATGATCGGGCTCGCGGCCCTGCAGTCCGCCGCCGGCGCCGCGACGCTGTGGGCGCTGACGCTCGCGGGGGTCCTCGCGACCTTCGCCGCGGGCTGGGCGCTCGCCTCGCACCTCGGCGCGCCGCTGGTCCGGGCCCGCGAGGCGGCCGACGCGATCGCCGCCGGCGACCTCGGGCATCCGCTGCCGCCGGCGAGCCGCGACGAGGTGGGCGAGCTGGTGACCGCGCTCGGCCGCATGACGGCCGGGCTGTCGCGCACGGTCGGCGAGATCAAGGGCTCGGCCGAGCAGATCGCCGTCGCCTCGACCGAGATCGCGGCCGGCAACAACGACCTGAGCCGCCGGACCGAGCAGCAGGCCTCGAGCCTGCAGCAGACCTCGAGCAGCGTCGAGCAGCTCACCGGCACGGTCGCGACCAACGCCGACAGCGCGCGCCAGGCGAACCAGCTCGCGCTGGGCGCCTCGGAGGTCGCGCGCCGCGGCGGCGAGGTCGTCGAGCAGGTGGTCGCGACGATGGGCGAGATCAGCGAGAGCTCGCGCAAGATCGCCGACATCATCGGCGTGATCGACGGCATCGCGTTCCAGACGAACATCCTGGCGCTGAACGCGGCGGTGGAGGCGGCGCGCGCCGGCGAGCAGGGCCGCGGCTTCGCGGTGGTGGCCTCCGAGGTGCGCTCGCTCGCGCAGCGCAGCGCCGACGCGGCCCGCCAGATCAAGGCCCTGATCGACGACAGCGTGCAGCGCGTCGACTCGGGCGGCCGCCTCGTGCAGGAGGCCGGCACGACGATGGACGAGATCGTGACCTCGGTGCGCCGCGTGACCGACATCATCGGCGAGATCTCGTCGGCGACCGCCGAGCAGAGCGCCGGGATCGGGCAGGTCAACGGCGCGGTCGGCGAGCTCGACCGGATGACGCAGCAGAACGCGGCGCTGGTCGAGCAGAGCGCCGCGGCCGCGGAGAGCCTGAAGGAGCAGGCCCGGCGCCTGGCGGAGGCGATCGGCTCGTTCAGGCTCGCCGGCGACGCGACGGCGCGCCTCGCGCCGGCCGCGCGCGTCGAGCCGGGCCTCGAGCCCGCCGTCCCGCGGCCCGCGGCGCGCACCGCCCCGGCGGTCCGGCCGGCACCCGCCGCGAAGCTCGCGCCGC
>DASPJX010000250.1:0-4452 GCA_035628395.1 Burkholderiaceae bacterium
GGCGACGAGCGCCGGCGGCGCGGGGCGGGCGTGCCGGGGCGCCGGCCGCCGCCGGTCTTCGGCGCGGCCCGGGTCGACCCGGCCCGCGCCTTCGCGCGACCCTTCGCCGCGGGAGCCGCGACCGGCTCCCGGGCCGCGCCCTGGCCGGCGGCGACGGCGCCCTGCAGCCCGACGCCCGACAGCGCGGCCTCGGCGACCTGGTTGAAGTTCTGCTGCAGCATGTTCCACCACGCACCCGGGCTGATGCCGGGCAGCCCGGGCATCGCGGCGGCGGCGGCCTTCGCCGAGGCCGCGCCCTTGCGACCGGCGCGGCGCGGGGCCGGCTCGGGCTCGGGCTCCGGCTCGGGCGCGACCGGCATCGGCGGCGCGACCTCCGGCACCGGCATCGGCGGCGGCGCCGCCTGCGCGGCCTCGCGGGCGATGCGCTCGAACGGCGAGGGCGCGGCCGCCGACGCGCCGTCGAGGCCGGGCACGCGGACGTTGCCGAGCGTGCTGCCGAAGGCCTTCACCGCGGCGAGCGTGCCGCGCTGGATCTCGAGCGCCTGGATCGTGCCGCGCAGCATCCCGAGGTTCGCGTTCAGCCACTGCTCGACCGCCTTCAGGTCGGCGATCCGCTTGTCGAGCTCCTCGACGTCGACCGTCGGCACCAGCTGGCTCGGGATGTTCAGCGTGGACCACGCCCGCTTGACGAACTCGACGCTGTCGAGCATCTGGCCGAGCCCGCCCATCGCCATCCGGCCGACGTCGAACGCCTTGGATCCTGAAGACATCGCGTGCCCCGCGTGGATGGAGTGGTGCACGAACGATAGCAGCCGCGGGGATCGGGCCACAACGCCGCGCCGGGACGGCGCCGCGCCGCTCAGTAGCCGCGTGCCGCGTCGACCGGGTGGCGCAGCGGCTCCCCGCGCCCGAGTCGCTCGACCTCCGCGACGAACTGCGCGACGACCGCCGCCGGGTCGAGCTGACCGGCGACGTGCGGCGTGATCGTCAGGTTCGGTGCGCTCCAGAGCGGATCGTCGGGCGGCATCGGCTCGCGCGCCTGCACGTCGAGCGCCGCGCCGCCGAGCTGCCCGCTCTCGAGCGCGGCGACGAGGTCGGGCTCGACCACGTGCCCGCCGCGCCCGACGTTGACGAAGAACGCCCCGCGCGGCAGCCGCGCGAGCAGCGCCGCGTCGACGATGCCGGCCGTCTCCGGGGTGAGCGGCAGCGCGCAGGCCAGCACCCGCGCCTCGCTCGCCGCCCGCGCCAGGCCGTCGGCGCCGTGCACGGTGTCGATGCCCTCGATCGTCCGCGGCGTGCGGCTCCAGCCGGTGACGCGGAAGCCGAGCGCGGCGAGCGAGCGGGCGATCGTCGTGCCGATCGGGCCGAGCCCCATCACCAGCGCGCGCACGCCGACCGAGGGCGAGCGATGGCGCGTCCAGTCGCGCGCCGCCTGCTGCGCGCGGTAGCGCGCGCCGAGGCGCAGGTGGTCGAGCGCCGCGTGCACCACGTGCTGCGAGAGCTCGAGCGCCTGCGCGTCGTCGGCCACCCGCGCGATCGGCAGCCCCGCCGGCAGGTCGGGCGTCGCGAGCAGCTTGTCGGTGCCGGCCGCGCAGCAGAACAGCAGCTCGAGGTTCGGCAGCCGCGGCAGCACGCCCGCGGGCAGCCGCCACGCGATCAGCCAGCGCACCGTCGCCGGGTCGACGTCGTCGAGCGAGACGTGGACCGGATGCGGGAAGCCGCGCTCGCGCAGCTCGCGCACGAAGCCGTCGTGCGGGATCGGACGGCTGAGGATCAGCACCGCCATCGCGGGGTCCTCAGAACGGATCGCGGGGGTCGAAGTTCGGCGCGCGCTTCTCGCGCAGCGCGGCCACGCCTTCCTTCACGTCCGGTCCGGCGAAGCCCATGAACTCGAGCGCGAGCGACGCGTCGAACGCCGGGCCGGCCGAGCGCAGCCAGTTGTTCAGCGCGTACTTGGTCCAGCGCACCGCGGTCTGGCTGCCCGAGGACAGCCGGCGCGCGACCTCGAAGGCGCGCGCGAACAGCGCCGCCTCGTCGTCGACCACCAGCGACACCAGGCCGATGCGCTCGGCCTCCTCGCCCGACAGCGGCTCGCACAGCATCAGGTAGTACTTCGCCTTGGCCATGCCGCACAGCAGCGGCCAGACGATCGCCGCGTGGTCGCCCGCGGCCACGCCGAGCCGCGTGTGCGCGTCGACGAGCTTGGCGTCGCGCGTCGCGATCGACACGTCGGCGAGCAGGCCGCAGACGAGGCCCGCGCCGGCGGCGGGACCGTGCATCGCCGAGACCACCGGCTTCGTGCAGTTGACCATGTTGTAGACGAGGTCCTTCGCCTCGCGCCAGACCCGCGCGCGGACGTGGAAGTCGTCGGCCATCGACTCGACCAGCGAGGCGTCGCCGCCGGCCGAGAAGCCGCGCCCCTCGCCGCGGATCACCGCCACGCGCGCCTGCGGATCGGCGTCGAAGTCGCGCCAGATCTCGGTCATCTCGTAGTGGGTGCGGTCGTCGGCGGTCGGCAGCTTCTGGCCCGGCCTGCAGGTCATCGTGATCTCGAGCACGCCGTCGTCGTGGCGGGCGATGCGCAGCGAGCGGTAGCGGTCGTACGGCGAAGTCATGGCGGCGTGGCGGCGTCGGTCGGGGAGGGCGCCGATTATGACCGACCGCCCCCGCCGTCCCGCCCGGCCGCGCGCCCGGTAGCGGAACGGCCCGCGGCGCGGCCGGCGCGCGGCCGGCGCGCCGATTGGCGTGGCAGCGCGCCGCGGGCTAGCGTGTCGGGCCCCACCGCCCGGAGAGCGATCCCCATGAAGGCAGCGACCATCCTCGACACCATCGGCGGCACGCCGCACGTCCGCATCAACCGGCTGTTCGATTCCACGCACAAGGTCTGGATCAAGTCGGAGCGCGCGAACCCGGGCGGCTCGATCAAGGACCGGATCGCGCTGGCGATGGTCGAGGACGCGGAGAAGCGCGGCCTGCTGAAGCCCGGGGGCACGATCGTCGAGCCCACCTCCGGCAACACCGGGGTCGGCCTCGCGATGGTCGCGGTGGTCAAGGGCTATCCGCTGGTCCTCGTGATGCCGGACAGCATGTCGGTCGAGCGCCGCCGGCTGATGCTCGCCTACGGCGCGCGATTCGAGCTGACGCCGCGCGAGAAGGGCATGAAGGGCTCGATCGCGCGCGCGCAGGAGATCGCCGCCGAGACCCCGGGCGCGTGGATCCCGCAGCAGTTCGAGAACGCCGCCAACGTCGAGGTGCACGCGCGCACGACCGCCGCCGAGATCCTCGCCGACTTCCCCGACGGCATCGACGCGATCATCACCGGCGTCGGCACCGGCGGGCACATCACCGGCGTCGCCCGCGTGCTGAAGGCCGCGTGGAAGGACCTGAAGGTGTTCGCCGTCGAGCCCGCCGCCTCGCCGGTGATCTCGGGCGGGCAGCCGTCGCCGCATCCGATCCAGGGCATCGGCGCGGGCTTCGTGCCGGCCAACCTCGACGTCTCGCTGCTCGACGGCGTGATCACCGTCGACGCCGAGGACGCGCGCGAGATGGCGCGCCGCTCGGCGCGCGAGGAGGGGATGCTGGTCGGCATCTCGTCGGGCGCGACGCTCGCCGCGATCCGGACGAAGCTGCGCGAGATGCCGGCCGGCACGCGCGTGCTCGGCTTCAACTACGACACCGGCGAGCGCTACCTGTCGATCGAGGGATTCCTGCCGACCGAGTGACGCGGGACGGCCCGCGCGCCGCGGGCTTGCGCACGCCCGCGGTCGCGGCGAGACTGGCGGGCCGCCGCCCCGGGCCCCGACGATGGACGACATCGAGACGCTGCGCCGCATCCTCTCGACGAACCGCACGATCGCGGTCGTCGGGCTGTCGGCCGACTGGTTCCGGCCGAGCTTCTTCGCCGCGAAGTACATGCTCGACCACGGCTACACGGTGATCCCGGTCAACCCGAGGTACCCGGAGATCCTCGGGTGCCGCGCGTATCCGTCGCTGCTCGACGTCCCGGTGCGGGTCGACATGGTCGACGTGTTCCGCCGCACCGGCGACGTGCTGCCGATCGCGCGCGACGCGATCGCGATCGGCGCGCGCACGCTGTGGCAGCAGCTCGGCGTCGTCAACCTCGAGGCCGACGCGCTGGCGCGCGAGGCCGGCCTCGACTCGGTGACCGACCGCTGCGTGAAGATCGAGCACGCGCGTCTGTTCGGCGGGCTCGGCTGGGCCGGCGTCGACACCGGGGTGATCTCGGCGAAGCGCCCGCGCCGGTTCCCGGCCTGAGCGCCGCCGGGTCCCGATCCGCGCGGCCCCGACGCCCGCATCCGAGGAGCCCCGATGGCCGACCGCGTCTTCCGTCCCGAGACCCTCGCGATCCACGCCGGCCAGGTGCCCGACGCGGAGACGGGCGCGCGGGCGCTGCCGATCTACCAGACCACGAGCTTCGTGTTCGACAGCGCC
>DASPJX010000251.1:0-16300 GCA_035628395.1 Burkholderiaceae bacterium
AGCGCGGCTGGCTGACGGTGCGCGTCGGCGGCCGCTGGCCGCTGTCAGACGCGGCCGAGGCGCACCGCGCGCTCGAGGCGCGCGCGACCACCGGCTCGCTGCTGCTCGTGCCCTGAGCGCGCGCCGGCCGCGCGGCCTCGCGCCGGGACGCGCCGTTCCGACGTCCTCTCGCGGCGGCGTCCCACGGCGGCGTCGCGCCGCCGCCGCGGGTGCGACGCGGTGCCGCGGCCCGCGGTCGCGATACTGGGCCGATGGCCGACCTCGACCTCTTCCTCGGACGCCTGTCCGAGCCCCGCACCTGGTGGAGCCTGCTCGCCGTCGCCGCGATCGCGGTGCTGCTCGCGATGCTCGGGTACCGGCTGATCGTCGCGGTGCTGCGCCGCGTGTCCGCCCGCTCGCCGGTCGCGATCGCGGCGCTCGAGCGCACGGCCGCGCCGGGCGCCTGGCTGCTGCCGCTGATCGCGCTGCAGGCCGCCTGGGAGGCCACGCCGGTGGCGCTGCCGGGTCTGGCGAGCGTGCGCCACCTGACCGCGATCGCGCTGATCGTCGCGGTCGCGTGGTCGCTGATCGCGGCGATCACCGGCGTCGAGCGCGCGGTGCAGGTCGCGCGGCCCGCGCACGGGCCCGACGACTTCCACGGCCGGCGGCTGCACACGCAGCTGCGCGTGCTCGCGCGCACCGGGCACGTGTTCGTCGTGCTGCTCGCCGCGGCGCTGGTGCTGACGACCTTCCCCGCGGTGCGGCACGTGGGCGCGAGCCTGCTCGCCTCGGCCGGGGTCGCCGGCATCGTGGCCGGCCTCGCCGCGCGGCCGGTGCTCGGCAACCTGATCGCGGGGCTGCAGATCGGCTTCACGCAGCCGATCCGGCTCGACGACGTCGTGATCGTCGAGGGCGAGTGGGGGGTGATCGAGGAGATCACCGGCGCGTACGTCGTGATGCGGCTGTGGGACGAGCGGCGCATGGTCGTGCCGCTGCAGTGGTGGATCGAGAAGCCCTTCCAGAACTGGACCCGCAACTCGACCCGGCTGCTCGGCACGGTGGTGCTCTGGGTCGACTACCGGATGCCGCTCGCGCCGCTGCGCGCCGAGCTCGAGCGCGCCTGCTCGGCCTCGGCGCACTGGGACGGTCGCGTCCAGGTGCTGCAGGTCACCGACGCGAACGAGCGCGCGATGCAGGTGCGCGCGCTGGTCAGCGCGGCCGACGCCGGCCGGCTCTGGGAGCTGCGCTGCGAGGTGCGCGAGGCGCTGCTCTCGTTCGTGCAGCGCGACTGGCCGGAGTACCTGCCCCGGGTCCGGGCCGACAGCCGCCTCGAGCCGCCGGGGCGGGAGGCGCGCGACGATCCGCGGGGCGACGATCGCGGCGGGGACGATCCGGGCCGGGAGGCCGCCCGCGCCGCGCCGCCGGTCGGGCACTGAGCCGCGGCGCGCGGCTCAGACCGTCCAGAGCATCAGCCTGCTGCTGCGCCGCAGCCCCACGCGCTTCTCGGGCGCGTCGACCTCGATGGTGCGCTCCGGCGCCCAGTCGCCCATGTCCCAGTCGTGCGACACGAGGCGCGTGCCGGGGCGCAGCGCGCGCAGGCGGTCGCGCAGCCGCAGGTTCACCGCGGGCAGCAGGTACATCGTGATCACGGTCGCCGCCGACAGGTCGGCGACGAAGATGTCGTCGACGACGAAGCGCGCGAGGTGCCCGACGCCCTCGCGGCGGGCGTTGTCGCGCGCGACGGCGACGAGCCGCGGGTCGATGTCGTAGCCGGTGCCGCGCGTGCCCCAGCGCTTCGCCGCGGTCACCACGATGCGGCCGTCGCCCGAGCCGAGGTCGATCAGCGTGTCCGACGGGCCGACGCCGCCGAGCTCGAGCATCGCGTCGACGACGTTCTGCGGCGTGGTCACGAAGGGCACGTCGAGGTCGGTGCCCTGCGCGCGCGGCGCGCCGGGGAAGGCGAGGGGGGCGGCGAGCATCGCGCCCAGCATCGTGCGTCGGTCCATCCGCGGATTCTAGACGGCTTCGGCGGGCCGGCCGTCGGCCGCGGGCGCGGCCGGCCCGGGCGCGGCGCGCGCGGCGGCCAGCGCGTCCTCGAGCGCCCGCAGCGCGGCCGGCGCGTCCGCCTCGGCGCATCGCTCGAGCGACGCCGCGCGGCGCGCGACCGAGTCGAGGCCGATCCCGGCCGAGGCGCCCTTCAGCGCGTGCGCCGCCGCGCGCCTCGCCGCGGCGTCGCCGTCGGCGACCGCCGCGCGGCACGAGCGCAGGTCGAGCTCGGCCTGGGGCCAGTAGAGCCCGACGACGGCCGTCCAGGCCTCGTCGCCGAGCTCGGCGCGGGTCGCCTCGAGCGCCGCCCGGTCGCCGGCGACGACGGGCGCGGGGCGGGCGCCGGCCGCGGGCAGCGGCGTCGGCACGCAGCGGCGCAGCACGCGATCGAGCGCGCGCCAGTCGATCGGCTTGGTCAGGTAGTCGTCGAGCCCGCTCGCCATGTGGCGCTCGCGCACCTCGGGCAGCGCGTCGGCGGTCAGCGCGACGATCGGCACCCGGGCGCGCGGGCCCGGCAGCGCGCGGATCCGGCGCGTCGCGCCGACGCCGTCGAGCTCGGGCATCCGCATGTCCATCAGCACGAGGTCGTAGTCGGTGCGCTGCACCGCCTCGACCGCCTGCACGCCGTTCTCGACCAGGTCGACGTGGTGCGAGGCGCGCCGCAGCCGCGTGCCGATCAGCATCCGGTTCGTCGGGTTGTCCTCGGCCACGAGCAGCCGCAGCCCGCGCACCGTCGGCGGCGCGGGCGCCGCGTCGTCGGCGGCCGGCCGGGGCGGCGCGCCGGCGGGCTCGAGCCGCACCGTGAAGCGGAACGTCGAGCCCTCCCCGGGTCGGCTCTCGACGCCGATCTCGCCGTCCATCGCCTCGACGATGTGGCGGCAGATCGCGAGACCGAGCCCGGTGCCGCCGAAGCGGCGGGTCGTCGAGCTGTCGGCCTGCTGGAACGGGCGGAACAGCGTCGGCAGCACCTCCGGCGCGAGCCCGATGCCGGTGTCGCGCACCTCGACCGTCAGCGCGTGGCGCCCGTCGCGGCGCGGCCGCGACCGCATCGACACCGTGACCGTGCCGCGCTCGGTGAACTTGACCGCGTTGTCGAGCAGGTTCGACAGCACCTGACGGAAGCGCGTCGGATCGCCGTGCAGCGCCGGGATCGCGGCGTCGTCCCACTCGGTGCGCAGCGCGACGCCGCGCAGCGACGCCGGATGCGCGACCAGCGCGACCGCGTCGCGCGCGATCGCCGCGGGCTCGAAGGCGATGCGCTCGAGCACGAGCCGCCCGGCCTCGACCTTCGAGAAGTCGAGCACGTCGTTGAGCACGGTCCGCAGCGACTCGGCCGATCCCCGCAGCATGCCCACGACGCGGCGCTGCCCGTCGTCGAGGGCGGAGTCGCCGAGCAGGTCGATCATGCCGAGGATGCCGGTCATCGGCGTGCGCAGCTCGTGGCTCATCATCGCGAGGAAGGTCGCCTTCGCGTGCGCGGCCGACTCGGCCGCGTCGCGCGCGGCCCGCAGCTGCTGCTCGTAGCGCTGGCGCTCGGCGATGTCGTGCCAGGCGACGAGCATCGCCTCCTGCGTGCCGAAGCGGATGGGCGTGAGCGTCATCTCGACCGGGAAGCCGGTGCCGTCGAGCGCGCGCGCGTTCCAGACGAGACGGTGCACGCCCGCGGCGCGGGCCCGCCCGATCGCCCCCTCGATCACCGCCGCGGACGGCGCGTCGCCCTGCATCGGCGGCGCGAGGTCCTCGAGGCGCCGGCCGAGCAGCGCGTCCCGCGACGGCGCGTGCAGCAGCCGCGCGGCGGCGTCGTTGCAGTCGACGAGACCGCCCGCGTCGAACAGCAGGTGGGGCTCGCCCGAGCGCTGGAACAGGGTGCGGAAGCGCTGCTCGGCCTGCCTCATCTCGGTCACGTCGCGGACGATGACGGTCAGCAGCCGCTCGCGTCGGTCGACGACCTCGCCGATCGACAGCTGAAGCTCGATCGGGCGGCCGTCGCGCCGGACCGTGCGGATCGTCGGGCTGCGGTCGAACGCCTCGTCGCCGTCCCCCCGCAGCGCGCGCTCGAGCGGCTCGCGCAGCGCCCGCGCCTTCGCCGGCGACAGCAGCTCGAGCGCCGGCCGACCGGTCGCCTCGGACGCGGGCACGCCGAAGATCGTCTCGGCCGCGCGGTTGTAGTCGCGGATCGCGCCGCGCGCGTCGATCGTCAGGATGCCGTCGGCCGCGGTGTCGACGATGTCGCGCAGCCGCCGCTCCTGGATCGCGGCGCGCGCCTCGGAGCGGGCGCGATGGCGGAGCGCGCTCGCGGTCGTGCGCCAGTGCAGCGCGAGCGCGAGGCCGGTGACCACGAGGATCGCGAGCGGCGCGATCAGCTCGTCCTCCCAGCGCGCGACGACCGCGGCCTGCGGCAGGCGCGCCTCGACGATCACCGGGAAGTCGGGCGTCGTGTGGAAGTGGACGAGCCAGCGCCGCCCGTCGCCGGGCCGGTCGACGAAGCCGCCGCCCTCGCGATCGGGCAGGAACGCCGCGAAGATCGGATGCGCGGTCGTGCGCCGCAGCGCGCGCGCCTCGGCGGTCGCGAGCGGCGCGCCGTCGTAGCGGTAGAGCGCGATCTGGTGGCCTTCGCCCGACGCGAGGTAGCGCAGGTCGTTGACGAGGCTGTCGGCGCCGATCACCGCGACCCCGAGCAGGCCCGAGTCGACCGCGCCGACCGGCATCGACACCGTCAGGAAGCCGTCGGCGGCGTGCTCGGGGCCCTCGCCGTGCGCCGGACCCACCGCGGCGAGCCCGCGGCCCGCCTTCGGGCGACCGACGTGGACCGGCACCGGGCGGTCGCGGTCCGCGTGGAAGTCGAGGCGCGAGACGTCGACCCCGACCGAGCGGCGGTCCGACGACGCGATCACGCGGCCGTCGCGGTCGACGATCGCGATCTCGCGCAGCAGGTACTGCTGGCGCGGCAGCGCGTCGAGCAGGGTCGCGACCTCCGGTCCGGCGGGCGGCGCGCCCTCGAGCAGCCTCGCGTCGACCTCGGCGATCTGGCGCCGCGTCTGCGTCAGCGTCCGGTCCACTTCCTTCGCGAAGATCCGCGAGACCGTCTGCAGCTGGCCCTCGGCGTCGAGCTCCAGGGCGCGTCGCAGCTGCAGCGAGTGCGACACGGTCGCGGCGAGCACGAGCAGCGCGCACAGCACGCTCGCGAGGCGCACCAGCGACTCGCGCCGCGACGGCGAGCGGACGGTCGGGGTCGGGCTCACCGCAGGATCACGATCGGATCGAGGCGGAACGTCCGCGCGGCGGCGAGCAGCCGGCCGTCGCGCTTGATCTCGGCGACGAATCGGTCGACGCGCGCGAGCCACGCGTCGTCGCCCGGCGCCACCGCGTACGCGTACGCGAGCGGGTGCACCGGCCGGTCCGGCGCCATCACCCGCGCCCAGTCGGCGTTGTCGAGCAGCCGGCGGCTGTACGGGTAGTCGGTCATGAACACGTCGGCCCGGCCCGACTGCAGCTCGCGCTCGCGCGTGTCGGGCAGCTTCACCGACAGCACCTGGGCGTGCCTGAGCGTCGAGCGCATCACCGGCTCCATGAACGTGCCCGCCTGCACCGCCACCACGCGGCCGGGCCGGTCGACGTCGTTCCAGCCGCGGATCGACGGATGCGTCTTGGTGGTCACCGCGAAGATGTCGCTGCGCAGGTAGGGCTGCGAGAAGCGCACGCGCGCGGCGCGGTCGGGAAGCATGCCGATGCCGAACATCGCGACGTCGCAGCGGTCGCCCGTCAGGTCGTCGACGAAGCGCGGGAAGCTGCTGTCGACGTACGTCACGCGCACGCCGAGGTCCTTCGCGAACTCGCGCGACAGCGTCTCGTCCAGGCCGGTGAGCTCGCCGCTGCGCGGGTTGCGGAACGTGATGCCGTAGTACTCCGGCCAGATGCACACGCGCAGCGTCCCGGCCGCGCGGATCCGCTCGAGGCGGGCGCCGCCCGCGGGGGGGGCGTCCCCGCCCAGGACGGCGGCGGACAGCGGGAGCGCCAGCGCGAGGACGGCGGCACGGAGGAACGGACGCATGCGGGGCACCGGTCGATACGGACGGCGCGGCCGTCGGCCCCGCGAGGTTAGCCGCGAGTCGAGTCGCGCCGCAAACCGGAGGGCAGGGCCCGCGCGCCGCGCGTCCGGCGCGCCCGCCTCACCGCGCGGCCCGACGGACGAAGGGCAGCACGACGCCCGGGCGCGCCGGCCCCGTCGACGCCGCCGGGCGCGGCCGCGGACCGATCGCCGCGTGGGCCGACCGCCAGGCGTCCTCGGCGAGCTCGAGCGGGTCGGCGCCCTCGGCGGCCGCGAGCGCGGCGCACTCGCCGATCAGGCGCCGCAGCCGCCAGGCGCGCTCGTCGGCGGGTCCGCGCGCGAGCGCGTCCGCCGCCCGCGACAGGGCGGCGAGGTCGTGGCGGAGCGGTCGGGTCGGGACGGACATGGGCGTCGGCGAGGCGATCGGCGAACGGAGGCCGCAGCATGCCGCGCGCGTCGCCCGAGGGCGCGGCAGGAAGTCACGGCCGCGCCTCGCCGCTCGCGGGACGGAGCCGTCCGTTGCGGGTTCCCACGATGCCCGGCGCGGCCGTGGCCCGGCACACTCGTCACGCGCCCCGGCGGTCCGACGTCGGTCGCGCGGCCGGGCGTCGAGCCACCGGGACGGGCCGGACCCCGCGAACCTTCGGAGCAGAGGAGCCCCGATGTCCCCGACGAGGCGATCCGTCCACCGAGCGCTGCTGGCGGGGGCGATCCTGCCCGCGTCGGCCGGCGCCCGGCCCGAGTCCGGCGCGCGGACCGAGTCGGGCGCCGCGAGCCCCGAGGCGCTGCGCGCCTGGGTCCGGGCCCACCCGGTCGTCCATTTCGCCGCCATCCCCGACCTCGCGCCGATGTCGTTCCTGCGTCGCGGGCGCTACGTCGGCATGGCCGCCGACCTCCTCGACCTCGCGTCGGAGCACCTGGGCCTGCTGTTCCGGCGCGTCGACGTGAACGGCCGGCGCGACGCGGTCGAGCGGCTCGTGCGCGGGGAGATCGACATGCTCCCGGTGGCGGGCGTGACCCGCTCGCGCGCCGGCGCGGTCCGCTTCACGCGGCCGTTCGTGCACCTGCGCTTCGCGCTGTACGCGCGCGACGCGTCCGTCGTCGGCCGCCTCGCCGGCCGCGGCGTCGGCGTGCCGGCCGGCTACGAGCACCTGTCCGACGAGCTCCCGGCCGGCGCGCTCGTCGTGCCGATCGACGGCCTGCGCGACGCGCTCGATCGGCTGCGCGCCGGCGAGATCGCCGCCACCGCGCTGCCGAGCCGGCTGCTCGAGGCCTGGCTCGAGCGCGAGCCCTTTCCCGAGCTGCAACGGATCCGCGGGCTGTCGGCGCGCGTGCCCTTCGCGATGGCGGTCCGCCACGACCTGCCGATGCTCGAGCGCGTGCTCGATACCTTCCTCGCCGAGACCGCGCCCGCGGCGCTCGACGGGCTGCGCGCCGCCTGGCTCGGCGGGACCGACGTCGACGAGCCCCGGGGCGGGGCCCTGGCCGCCGGCGGCGCCGGCCTGGTCGCGGCCGGCGCCCTCGCGGTGTTCCTGCGCCGCCGGGCGATGCGGCGCGAGCCGGCCGCGCGCTGAAGCCGTCGCGGGCGGGTCCCCGACGCCGCAGGGGGCTCGCGGCGTCGGGGCGCGCCCGCTGGTAGGCTGGCGACCGACCGCCGAAGGAGAACCGCGATGACCGCCCCCGTCCCCGAGACCGTCGCCCGCCCGCGCCGCGTCGAGCGCATCGTCGCCGGACAGCCGACGTCCGACGGCGCGGGCGTGCGGCTGAACCGGCTGCTGACGCAGCCGCTGCAGCGCCGGCTCGACCCGTTCCTGATGCTCGACGCGTTCCGCAGCGACGACCCATCCGACTACCTCGCCGGCTTCCCCGACCATCCGCACCGCGGGTTCGAGACGATCACCTTCATGATCGCCGGCCGCATGCGCCATCGCGACAGCGCCGGCAACGAGGGCCTGCTCGGGCCCGGGGGCGTGCAGTGGATGACCGCGGGCCGCGGCGTGATCCACTCCGAGCTGCCCGAGCAGCAGGCCGGCCTGATGGAGGGGTTCCAGCTGTGGCTGAACCTGCCGGCCGCCGACAAGCTGCGCGCGCCCTGGTACCGCGACCTGCAGGCCGACGAGCTGCCGCGCTTCGAGACCGCGGCGGGCGTGCGCGCGACCGTGATCGCCGGGCGCAGCCACGGCGTCGACGGCGCCGTGCGGCGCGACCGCACCGAGCCGCTGTACCTGGACCTGGAGCTGCCCGCCGGCGCGCGCTTCGAGCACGCGCTGCCGGCCGTGCACAACGCGTTCGTCGTGCCGTACCGGGGCACGGTGTCGATCGCAGGGCAGGACGTCGAGCCGGGCCGGCTCGCGATCCTGTCGAACGCGCCCGAGACCGACGGCGTCGCGATCGAGGCGCGCGGGCCGGCGCGCGCGCTGCTCGTCGCCGGCCGTCCGCTCGGCGAGCCGATCGTGCAGTACGGCCCGTTCGTGATGAACAGCGCCGACGAGATCCGCGAGGCGGTCGTCGACTTCCAGGAAGGTCGGCTCGCCTGAGCGGGGCCGCGCCGCGCCGGTCGCGCGGCGCGCGCCTCAGCCCTCGATGCCGAAGGCCGCGCGCATGCCGCGCACCGCCTCCTGGTGGGGCGTCCACATGCGGCCCCCGATCACGCCGCCGTCGACGACGAGGTCGTGCCCGTTGACGAAGCCCGACTCGTCGCTCGCGAGGAACAGCGCCGCCTGCGCGATGTCGTCGACGAGGCCGGCGCGCGGGATCGGCTGCATCTTCGCGAGGCCGGTCTTCACCGCCTCGGCGCTCGCGTCGGCACGATCGGTCGGCAGCCCGAGCGCCTTGCCGAAGATGCCGGTCGCGATGCCCCCGGGCGACACGGTGTTCACCCGCACGTTGCGCTCGCCGAGCTGCATCGCCGCGCAGCGCGTCAGGTGGATCACCGCGGCCTTCGCCGCCGAGTAGACCATCGAGGTCGAGTAGCCGGCGCGCGAGCCGGCGATCGAGCCGTTGTTGACGATGCTGCCCGAGCCCTGCGCCGTCATGATCGGCGCGACGTGCTTCATGCCGAGCATCACCGAGCGCAGCAGCGTCGCGATCGCGGCGTCGAAGCCGTCGGCGGGGATCGTCTCGATGCCGCCCACCGGCGCGGGCCCGCCGGCGTTGTTGAACAGGCAGTCCACGCGGCCGTGGCGCGCCATCGTGAAGTCGATCAGCGCCCGGATCTGCGCCTCGTCGGTGACGTCGGTGCGCAGGAACGCGCAGCGCGCGCCGATCGACGCCTCGACCGCGCGGCCCTCGGCCTCGCGCCGGCCCGCGATCACGACGTGCGCGCCCTCGGCGGCGAAGAGCTCCGCGGTGCGCCGGCCGATGCCGCTGGTCGCGCCGGTGACGATGCAGACCTTGTCCTGGAGGCGGGGCATGGTGTCTCCTCGTGTCGTCGTGCTGGGGGGAGCGGCGATGATACGGGCGACCCCCGTCGCCCGGCGTTCCGGTTCCGCCCGGGCCGGCGCGTCCCCGGAGCGTGGCGGCCGGCGTGCGATCATCGGGCGATGCCCGAGCATTCCCGCGCGGTCGGCATCGCGGCCGCCGTCGCCACCATCGCGATCTGGACCGCCTTCATCGTGATCGCGCGCGCGACGGCGCTGCAGTCGCTGAGCCCCTGGGACATCCTGTTCTGCCGCACGATCGGCGCCTCGCTGGTGCTGCTGCCCTGGGGCGTGTCGATCGTGCGCCGGCGACGCGCGCGGGCCGGCGCCGGCGCCACCTGGCTCGGCGTGTCGCCGCTGTCGGCCCGGCTCACCGTCACCTGCGGGCTGTTCGGCGGCATCGGCTACGGCGTGTTCGCGTACGGCGGCTTCGTCCACGCGCCGGCGGCGCACGGCTCGGTGCTGCTGCCCGGGATGCTGCCGCTGTGGACCGCCGTGCTGTCGGTGGCGATGCTCGGCGAGCGGCCGTCGCGGCTGCGGATCGCCTCGCTCGCGACGATCCTGGTCGGCGGGGCGCTGGTCGGCGGCGGCTCGCTGCTGCGCGCCTTCGACGGCGGCGACGTCTGGAAGGGCGATCTGATGTTCCTCGCGGCCTCGGCGAGCTGGTCGGTCTACACGGTGCTGATGCGCCGCGAGCGCCTCGATCCGGTCGAGGCGACGATCGCGATCACAGTCTTCGCGCTGATGGCCTACGGCTCCGCCTACCTGCTGCTGGCCGCGACCGGCGCGATCGACGCCCGGCTCGCGTCCGCGCCGTGGGGCGAGATCCTGTTCCAGGCGGCCTGGCAGGGCATCGGCTCGGTCGTGATCTCCGGCATCACGTTCGCGACGATGGTGCGCACCTTCGGTCCGGTGCGCAGCACGATGCTGACCGCGCTCGTACCCGGCCTGTCCGCGACCGCGGCCGTGATCGCGCTCGGCGAGCCGCTCGGCTGGAACCTCGTCGCGGGCCTCGCGCTCGTCACGGTCGGCATCGTCGTGGGCGTCCGCGCGGCCTCGGCGCGCTGAGCGCCGGGGTGGGCGTCTCTTTAGGGTGGGCCTCGTCGGGGCGGGCGTCGTCGGGGCGGGCGTCGTCGGGGCGGGCGTCGCAGGGGCGGACGTCGTCGGAGCGGGCGTCGCCGGGGCCGGCACCGTCGCGGCGGGCGTCATCGGGGCGGAGCTCGGCGCCGCGCCGCGCTCGGAAGCGGGCGGGCGACACCCAGCAGGGCGGGCGCCACCGGCGCAGGCGCTCGTCCGGCCGGGCGGGACCGCGTGCCGAAGGCGTCCCGACGGGTCCGCGGATTGCCCCCGCGCTGCACGAGGGCGCATCCGCGTCCCGTCCCAACCTTCGAGGTCGCCATGAAGTCGTTCGCGCTGTTCTACGGAGTCGTGTTCCTGCTGGTGGGCATCGCCGGGTCGATCCCCGGCATGACGTCGCCGCACGACCATCCCGACGTGGTCGTCGGAACCGGGCTCGGCCTGCTGTTCGGGCTGTTCCCGGTCAACGTGATCCACAACATCATCCACGCCGCGTTCGGCGCCTGGGGCATCCTCGCGTCGCGCGATCGGGGCTGGTCGCGCACGTACGCGAAGTCGGTCGCGATCATCTACGCGCTGCTGACGGTGTTCGGCCTGATCGCCGCGGGCAGGATCTACACGACCTTCGGGCTCGCGCCGCTGTACGGCCACGACGTGTGGCTGCACGCCGCGCTCGCCGCCGGTGCCGCGTACTTCGCGTTCGCGCACCGCGACGACCGCGTCGCCACGCACGCCTGACGCGCGGCCGGACGGGCAGGAGGCCGCCCGTCCGCGCGATCCGTCCCGGCCCCCGCGCTCGCGGGGACCGGGTCGGATCGCCGCCGGGTGCCTACTGCAGCCGTCGCGGCGGCGACTGCAGCTTCACGTGGCGCCGGCCGGATTCGGTCAGCTCCCAGGGCATCGGCCGCTCCGGATCGATCGACAGGCCGTTCCAGTCGACCGTCGCGAATTCCAGCCGCACGAGCGTCGTCACCGTGACCGCCTCCGACAGGCGATCGGCATACGACTGCAGCTCGGTCTCGTCGGCGATGAAGATGCCCTCGCCGAGCGCGAGCACCTTGACCAGGGTGCCGTAGGCCTTCAGGTCCGACGCGCTGCCGAGCGACACCGCCGATCGTCGCAACTCGCGCAGCTCGTGGAGCTGCCCCGCCTCGAGCGACGAGAGCCAGCGGCCGAGCGTGGCGTACGAGGTGGTCCGCAGCCGCGAGGCCGCCGTGGCGATCAGGGGATCGAGGCCGGGGGTGGCGAGCAGCTTCTCGATCGGCAGGACGAATTCGGACATGACGGGGGCTCCCACGAGGAGGCGCCCCGGTCCGCGCGCGGACCCTCGTCCGCGCGATCGTCGCCGCCCGCTCGCCAGGCGGCGCGCCCGACGCGCCCGACACGGAGACCAGCAGCTTGCGTGCCTTGCGGGCGAGACGGGCCGGGCGGACGAGGCGGGCAGGAAGGGCGGGACGGGGCGGGCGGCGGCGCGGGCCCGTCCGGTCGTCCGGGATGCCCGCCGACGATCCGGCCTGTCGTGGACGGACGGCCCTCGCCTTTCCGGGTGGGCGGGCCTGGGGCATGATCGCCCCCCGATGACGGACATTCCCGACCCGATGCGTTCCGAGAACGCGATGGCGGACGCGCGCCTGCGCGCGCTCGCGACGACGACGCTCGCGGTCGTGTGGACGACCGACGCGGACGGCGCGATCCGGGACGACAACCCGTCCTGGGCGGCCTTCACCGGCCAGGCGCGCGAGCGCTTCGAGGGCGTCGGCTGGCTCGACGCGGTCCACCCCGACGATCGCGCGCGCGTCGCCGCCGCGTGGGGCGCGGCGCTGGCCGCACGGCAGCGCTTCGCGGCCGAGTACCGGCTGCGCCGGCACGACGGCGCGTACCGGTACGTGAGCGCCGAGGGCGCGCCGGTGATCGTGGACGACCGCGTCGTCGAGTGGGTCGGCTTCTGCGTCGACGCGACCGCCCGCCGCACGGCCGAGGCGGCCTCGCGTCGCAGCGAGGCGCACCTGCGCTTCCTCGACGACCTCAGCGTCGCGACGCGGGCCGTCGTCGACGCGGGGCAGGTCATGGGCATCACCGCGCGCCTGCTCGGCGAGCACCTGGGCGCGACGCGCACCGCGTACGCCCACGTCGAGGCCGACGGCGACCGCTTCCACATCCGCAACGACTGGTCGGTTCCCGGCGTGCCCAGCTCGGTCGGGACCTACTCGCTGACGCTGTTCGGCCCGAAGGCGGTGCGGATGCTCCACGCGGGCGAGCACCTCGTCGTGCGCGACGTCGATCGCGAGCTCGGCGACGACGGCGGCGCCCGGATGTTCACCGCCATCGGCATCAAGGCCATCGTCTGCGCCGGCCTGGTCAAGGAAGGCCGGCTCGTCGCGATGATGGCGGTGCACCAGGCCGAGCCGCGCGACTGGACGCAGGACGAGGTCGCGCTGGTCGGCGAGGTCGTCGAGCGCTGCTGGGCGCACATCGAGCGGGTGCGCGACACCGCGAAGCTGCGCGAGCAGGACCGGCGCAAGGACGAGTTCCTCGCCACGCTCGCGCACGAGCTGCGCAACCCCCTCGCGCCGATCCGCTACGCGAGCGCGATCCTGCGCATGGCGCCGCCCGGCGGGCAGAAGGCGCTGCAGGCCCAGGACGTGATCGAGCGGCAGGTGGGGCAGATGGCGCGGCTGGTCGACGACCTGCTCGACCTGTCGCGCATCAACCGCGGCCTGATCACGCTCAGGCGCGAGCCGACCGCGCTGCGCGACCTGATGACGCAGGCGGTCGAGGCCGCGCGGCCGGTGATCGAGGCCGCGCGCCACGAGCTCGAGCTCGTGCTCCCCGATCCCGACCTGCGCGTGCTCGCCGACCCCGCGCGGATCGTCCAGGTGATCGGCAACCTGCTCAACAACGCGGCGAAGTACACGCCCGACGGCGGGCACCTGCGGCTCGCGGCGTGGCGGTCCGGGTCGCGCGCGACGCTCGAGGTCGTCGACGACGGCATCGGCATCCCGCCCGAGCAGCAGGGCCGGCTCTTCCAGATGTTCACCCAGCTGCCGCACAGCGCCGGGCGCGCGCAGGGCGGCCTGGGCATCGGGCTCGCCCTCGTGAAGACGCTCGTCGACCTGCACGAGGGCACGGTGCGGGTCGCGAGCCGCGGGCTCGACGAGGGCAGCACGTTCACGGTCGCGCTGCCGCTGCACGAGGATCCGCCCGCGGCGGCGCCCGCCGGGTCCGGGCGCACCGGCGCCGCCGGACCGGGCCTCGCGGCGCGGGTGCTCGTCGTCGAGGACAACGCCGACGGCCGGCGGTCGCTGCTGACGCTGCTCGAGATGCTGGGCTTCGTCGTCGAGGGTGCCGTCGACGGCGAATCGGGCCTCGCCGCGGTCGGAACGTTCCGTCCCGACATCGTGCTGGTGGACCTCGGGCTGCCGGGCATCGACGGCTGCGAGGTCGCGAGGCGGCTGCGCGCCGACCCGACGCGCGCCGGCCTGAAGCTCGTGGCGCTGACCGGCTGGGGGGCCGAGGCCGATCGCCGGCGCACGTCCGAGGCCGGCTTCGACTGCCACCTGACGAAGCCGGTCGAGACGCAGGCGCTGGTGGAGACCTGCGCGCGCCTGCTCGCCCCGACCGGATAGGCGCGTCCCGGGCTCCCGACGCGCGCCCGGGCCGCATGCGCGAGAATGCGCAGGCCGCCCGCCCGCGCCCGCGGGCGACCGCGGCCGTCGCCCGACGGGCGCGGCCCGGCCGGCGACCGTCACCGACACCACGAAGAAGAACGACCATGAACAGATTCGCCGAATCGCTGCACAACCCGACCTGGGGCTACCGGCTGCTCGCCTGGCCGCTGTCGATCCTGATGCTGCTGCACGGCGTCTCCAAGCTCCGCAACGGCGTGTCCGGCATCGAGGGCATGCTCGGGGGCCTCGGGCTGCCCGGCGTGCTCGCCTACGGCGTATTCGTCGGCGAGGTGCTGGCGCCGCTGCTGGTCCTGGCCGGCTTCTACGCCGGGCCGGCCGCGCTCGTGATGGCGGTCAACATGCTGTTCGCGATCGGGCTGGCGCACCGCACGCAGCTCCTCGACATCAACGCGAAGACCGGCGGCCACGCGCTCGAGCTGCAGCTGCTGTTCCTCTTCGGCTCGCTCGCGATCGCGCTGCTGGCGCCGCGCCGGCGGCGCTGAGCGCGGCCCGCCGGTCGTCGCGTCGCCGGCGGCGACCGCGCACGGACCGCCGGACGCCGCCGGGCGCCGCTTGCCACCGGGCGCCGCTTGCCACTGGCCGGCGGGCGCCACCGTCCGCCAGCCGTCACCGTCCTCCAGCCGTCACCGCCCGCCGGCCATCACCGCCCGCTGACCGCCACCCGCCACCGTCCGCCGCCCGTTTTTCCCCGCTTCCCGACCCATGGACCGCCGAGCCTTCGCCCGCCGCCTCGCCGCGCTGCCCGTCCTCGCCTCGGGCGGCTGCGCCGCGCCCGCCGCCGTGCCGCCGCGGGCGGCCGACGGCGACGGGATCGTCCGCCTCGTCGAGGCGACGATCGCGCCGCTGATGCGCGAGCACGACATCCCCGGCATGTCGGTCGCGGTCGTCGCCGACGGCGCGTCGTTCCACGTCGCCCGCGGCGTCGCGTCGCGACGGGACGCGCGGCCGGTCACCCCCGACACGCTCTTCGAGGTCGGATCGGTCTCGAAGACGTTCACCGCCGCGCTCGCCTGCCGCGCGCAGCGGATCGGGGCCGTGTCGCTGTCCCGGCCGGCGAGCGACTGGGTCGACGCGCTGCGCGGCACCGCCTTCGACCGGATCCGCCTGATCGATCTCGGCACCTACGCCGCGGGCGGGCTGCCGCTGCAGTTCCCCGACGACGTGGTCGACGAGCCGACGATGCTCGCCTGGTTTCGCCGCTGGCGGCCCGAGCACGAGCCCGGCACGCATCGCCGCTACTCCAACCCGAGCATCGGGCTGATGGGCCACGCGGTGGCGCGCGCGCTCGGCCGGCCGTTCGCCGCGGCGATGGAGCGCGACCTGCTGCCGGCGCTCGGCCTGCGCGACACGTGGCTCGCGGTGCCCGAGGCCCGCCTGCACGACTACGCATGGGGCCACGCGAAGGACGACCGGGCGATCCGCGTCTCGCCCGGCGTGCTCGACGCCGAGGCCTACGGCGTGAAGACCAGCGCGGCCGACCTGGCGCGCTACCTGCGCGTCCAACTCGAGGCCGCCGGAGGCCGGGAGCCGGTGCACCGGGCCGTCGCCGACACCCACGCGGGCGTCTACCGGGTCGGCGCGATGACGCAGGCGCTGGGCTGGGAGTCGTGGGCCTGGCCGACCGATCCCGACCGGCTGGTCGAGGGCAGCTCGTCGCGCATGGCGCTCGAGACCCGCGCGACGACGCGCGACGCCGGCGGCGATCCGCCGGGCCCGAGGCTCCTGTGCAAGACCGGCTCGACGAACGGCTTCGGTGCCTGCGTCGCGTTCGTCCCGGACCGCGGCCTCGGCATCGGGATGCTGGCCAACCGCAACTATCCGAACGCCGCGCGGGTGACGGCCGCGCGCTCGCTGCTCGCGGCGCTGGGGGCCTGAGCGGGGCGCCTCCGGGCTCGGCCGGTCGCGACGCGGTCGTGCGTCGTTCGTCGCGCGTCGCGCGTCGTTCGTCGTGCGTCGTGCATCGTGCGACGAGGGACGGCCGCGGCGCACGGTTCCGCGCGACGCGCGCCGCCCGCGTCCGCCGTCCCTACAGGATCTCGTTG
>DASPJX010000252.1:0-2045 GCA_035628395.1 Burkholderiaceae bacterium
GACGGGCGCGGCGTCGGGCACGCGGCGAAGCACGGAGTCCAGGCGCGCGCTGGAGTCGAACCGGATGGCGTAGGAGCGGAGGCCGGCCGTCCCCGCCGGCGGCCGCGGCGCCCCGGCGCCCTGCCACGTGTTCACCGCGAGTCGGTGCGGGAACCGACCGCCGGCGTGAAAGTCCGCGGCGCCCATCTGCGGCATCCACATGTGCTCCTCGAAGCCCAGCATGTCGCGGTAGAAGCGGCGCGCCGCCTCAAGATCGTCAACGTGGAGGTGCAGGTGCCCCACCGTGGTGCCGGGCGGCACAGGACGCTCCACGTCCTCGTCCGGCATCCGCGCGAGCACCTGCCGTACGTCCAGCGGGTCGCGCCCGCTGCGCACCCGGCCTTCGGCGTCGATGACCTCGATGTCGTGCTGGAGCAGCCGAATGGATCGCTGCCGCTCCGGCGTCTCCAGCGTCAGCTCGAGCCCGATGCCGTCCGGGTCGTCGAGGTAGATCGCCTTCGACATCACGTGGTCGGTCGGCGCGATGGGGTACCGCCGCGCGATCAGCCGGGCGAGCACGCGCGCGAACTCCGGCTCGTTCGGCAGATGGATCGCGACGTGGTAGAGCCCACGGAATCCGCGGCGCACGCGACCCGTGGCACCCGGGTGCAGGACGAGCAGCGTTTCCTCGTCGGTGCCCAGCTCCATAGTCGCGTCGTCGCGGCTCCGGAGTCGGAGCCCGACGACGTCGCGCCAGAAGCCGAGCGACCGGTCAGCGTCGACGACGTCGAGGTGCACCGGGCCGAGGGTAGCGAAGTCCGTGGGCTGTCCAGCGGCGGGCGTAGTAGGTATCGGGGTCGACATCGCGTCTCCCCTCAGTGCGCCGCCGGGGCGGCCGCGTGGCTCCGGAGCATCTCGGCCACAGCGTCGGCCAGCGGCGTCGTGGGCCGGCCGATCAGCCGCGAGAGCTGGCGCGAGTCGTCGAACAGCGCGCCGTGCGAGGCGTGCACGTCGTAGGCGGCGAGAGCGTGCGCGAACCCCTCCGGCAGACCGGCGCCGACGAGCACCTGCGCGTGCTCGGCGACCGGAAGATCCCGGTACGGAATGTCGCGCCCGGTCTGGCGCGAGAGCTCGGCGGCGAGGTCGGCCAGCGTCCACCCCTCGTCGCCCGCGAACTCGTAGGTCTGCCCCTCGTGGCCGGCGCCGGTCAGTGCGGCGGCGGCCCCTTCGGCGAAGTCGGCGCGCGTCGCCGACGAGATCCGCCCTTCGCCGGCGCTGCCGACGACCGCGCCCCCGGCGAGCGCGCTGGAGATGGAGCCCGCATAGTTCTCCGTGTACCAGCCGTTACGCAAGATCGTGTATGGCACGCCCGACGCCTTGAGATCGGCCTCGGTTGCACGGTGCTCGGCCGCGAGGTCGAGCGGCGAGGCGTCGGCGTGCAGCACGCTGGTGTAGACTACGCGACGGACGCCGGCCTGCTGCGCGGCCGCGATCACGTTCCGGTGCTGCGGTGCGCGCCGGCCGACCTCGTTCCCCGAGATGAGCAGCAGCGTCTCGACGCCGGCGAGTGCCGATGCGAGCGTCGCGGGCTGCGCGTTGTAGTCGAACGCCCGGGCCGCGACACCCAAGTCGGCGGCCTTCTCGGGCGAGCGGACCAGGGCGACGATCCGGTCGGCGGGCACGCGCCGCTTGAGGCGCTCGACGACGAGGCGACCGAGCTGGCCGGTGGCGCCGGTGATGGCGATGGTCATGGTGTACTGCTCCTCAGAGTTGTGGTCGAAACGCTCGTGGCGCCTGGGTTGGTGCCCGATCTCCTCACTTCGCGCGCACCCGAGCGGCGCCTGACAGGTGGCGCATGCCGGCGAGCAACGCCGCGGACGGCGTGGCGCTCGGTAGGCACAGGTCCACGCCGGTCGCCGCCGCGTCCTTGCGCCCCGCCCGCGATGCCGGCATGCCCAGCCCGATGATGATCGTCGCCCGCGTTCGACGGTCGGCGCGCAGGCTCCGCGCGACCTCGGCCCCGGCGGCCGGCGAGCGCGTGAGGTCCAGGAGCACGATGTCCGGCG
>DASPJX010000253.1:0-10986 GCA_035628395.1 Burkholderiaceae bacterium
TTCGAGTCGGCGACGCCGGGCGGCGGCCTGCTCGGCTACGCGATCGTCATGTGGCTGCCCGACGAGGTCCATCTGCTGAACCTGAGCGTGGACGCGCCGTGGCAGGGGGTGGGGCTCGGCGCCGCGATGCTCGACTGGCTCGGCGCCGACGCCCGGGCCCGCGGCGCGCTGACGATGCTGCTCGAGGTGAGGCCGTCGAACACGACGGCGCTGCGGCTCTACGAGCGCAAGGGCTTCCACCGCATCGGGCTGCGGCGCCGCTACTACCCGGCGCACGAGGGCACGCGGGAGGACGCGATCGTGATGGTGCGCCGCCTCGACACCGGAGCGTTCGATGGATGAGCGGCGCCGCCGCGCGTGGGACGCGCTCGGGCTCGGGCCGGCCTGGACGCTGCGCGATCCGCCGGGCGGACCCCCGCCCGGCGAGGCCGCCGCGCACGACGACGCGCAGGGCCGCGCCGACGATCCGGCCGCCGCGCCCGACCTGGTGCGCCGGGCCGCCGAGACCGCGGAGGAGTTCGCTCGGGCGAAGGCGGCCGACGGCGGCCCGGAGCGGCACGCGACCGACGGGGCGTCCGGCGCTCCGGATCCCCGCGCGGCGCCGGCGATCGGCCGCGCCGGTCGGCCCGGGACCGACACGCACGAAGCGGGGCCCGGCACGCCCGCGGACGCCCCGTCCGACGCGGAGGGCGCGGCCGCGCTCGCGGGCTCCCCGTCCGACGCGGAGGGCGCGGCCGCGCTCGCGGGCTCCCCGACGCCGCAGTCGGTGCGCGTGCCGGCGATCGCGCGGATGTCGTGGGACGAGATCGCCGACGCGGTCTCGGGCTGCACCGCGTGCACGCTGTGCGCGTCGCGTCGCAACACCGTCTTCGGCGCCGGTCCGCAGCCGGCGCCGTGGATGCTGATCGGCGAGGCGCCGGGCGAGCAGGAGGACGAGCGCGGCGAGCCCTTCGTCGGGCCGGCCGGCCAGCTGCTCGACCGGATGCTCGCCTCGATCGGCGTCGACCGGCCGCGCGAGGCCTTCGTCGCGAACGTGCTGAAGTGCCGCCCGCCGCGCAACCGCGATCCCTCGCCCGAGGAGGTGGCGCGCTGCGAGCCGTACCTGCTGCGCCAGCTCGAGCTCGTCCGGCCGCGGCTGGTGATCGCGCTCGGGCGCTTCGCGGCGCAGTCGCTGCTGCGCACCGACGCCACGATCGCGAGCCTGCGGGGCAGGGTGCACGGCATCCGCGCCGGCGAGCTCACGGTGCCGACGGTGGTCACCTACCACCCGGCCTACCTGCTGCGCAACCTGCCCGACAAGTCGAAGGCCTGGGCGGACCTGAGGCTCGCGCGGCGGACCTTCGACTCGCCGCCGCGCTGAGCGGCGCGCGGCTCAGTGCCGCGCCTGCCCGATCAGCGCGACCGAGTCGAACTTGCGCTGGTTGGTCGCGTGCAGGCGCATCACGCCGAGCATCGTCAGTGCGACGAAGCCGCCGAACATCACGATTACCGTGTTGATGTGCACGTCCGCGCGGATCAGCATCGCGTAGAGCCCGAGCATCGCGAGGATCATCAGGTTCTCGTTGAAGTTCTGCACCGCGATCGAGTGGCCGGCGCTCATCAGCACGTGGCCGCGGTGCTGCAGCAGCGCGTTCATCGGCACGACGAAGTAGCCCGCGAGCGCGCCGATCAGCACGAGCGTCGGGTAGGCGACGCCCACGCCGTGCACCAGCGTCATCATCGGCACCAGCGCGCCCATCGCGACGCCGACCGGCAGCACCCGCAGCGAGCCGCGCAGCGGCACGAACCGCGCGGCGACGACCGCGCCCACCGCGATCCCGACCGCGACCACGCCCTGCAGCATGGCCGCCCGCGACAGCGGCATGCCGAGCTGCACGTCGGCCCATTTGAGCACGATGAACTGCAGCGTCGCGCCCGCGCCCCAGAACAGCGTCGTCACCGCGAGCGAGATCTGGCCGAGCTTGTCGCGCCACAGCAGCGCGAGGCATCCGGCGAAGTCGACGAGCAGCCGGAGCGGGTGGCGCTCCTGATGCGCGTAGCGCACGCCGGTGTCCGGGATCCTCAGGTTGAACACCGCCGCGAGGGCGTACACGCCCGCGATCACGAGGATCGCCGCCTCGGCCGGCGAGTCGATCCCGGTCTCGAGGCCCGGCATCTCGAACGACAGCAGCGCGGCCGCCACCTTGGGGCTGACCAGCAGCCCGCCGAGCACGGTGCCGAGGATGATCGAGCCGACCGTCGTGCCCTCGATCCAGCCGTTGGCCGCGACCAGCTTCTCCGGCGGCAGCAGTTCGGTCAGGATCCCGTACTTGGCCGGGGAGTACGCCGCCGCGCCGAAGCCGACCACCGCGTAGGCGAGCAGCGGATGGACGCTCCAGAACATCAGCCCGCAGCCGACCATCTTGACCGTGTTGGTGACGAACATCACCCGGCCCTTGGGCAGCGCGTCGGCGAACGCGCCGACGAAGGGCGCGAGGACCACGTAGGAGATGGTGAAGAACAGCTTCAGCAGCGGCGTCATCCACGCCGGGGCGTGCATCTCCACCAGCAGTGCGATCGCGGCGATCAGCAACGCGTTGTCGGCGAGCGACGAGCAGAACTGCGCCGCCATGATGGTGTAGAAACCGGGCTTCATCGCATCTCGGCCGTCTGAGCCGCCCGGGGTTATACCATGGCCCGATGGCGCTATAGTCCCGGGATGCCCCGCCCGATCCGAGCCCGAGTCGACGTCTCCGCGCTCGCCCGGAACCTCGCCTCGGTACGCGATCGCGCCGCCGGGGCCAGGGTCTGGGCGGTGGTCAAGGCCCGCGCGTACGGCCACGGGCTCGAGGCGGCGCTGCGCGGCTTCGCCGCCGCCGACGGCCTCGCGCTGCTCGAGTTCGACGGGGCCGCCGAGCTGCGCGAGCGCGGCTGGCGCGGCCCGATCCTGATGCTCGAGGGCGCGTTCGGCCCGGCCGACGTCGCGCTCGCCGGCGAGCTCGGCCTGTCGCTCGCGGTGCACGACCCCTCGCACCTCGACTGGCTGCGGGCGCACCGGGGCCCGCCGCTGGCGGTCTGGCTGAAGCTCAACACCGGCATGAACCGCCTCGGCGTGCGCCCGGCCGACGCCGCGGCGCTGCACCGGGCGCTGTCCGGACTGCCCGGAGTCGCGTCGGTCGCGCTGATGACGCACTTCGCGAACGCCGACGTGCCGGGCGGCGCCGCCGCGCAGCTCGCCGCGTTCGGGCGCGCCGCTGAGGGCCTGCCCGGCGAGCGCTCGCTCGCGAACTCGGCGGCGCTGTTCGACGTGCCCGCCGCGCGCGCCGACTGGGTGCGCCCGGGCATCGCGCTCTACGGCGCCAGCCCGTTCGCCGACCGCGGTGCCGCCTCGCTCGGCCTGCGCCCGGCGATGACGCTCGAGTCCGAGGTGATCGCGGTGCAGTCGCTCGCGCCCGGCGACGCGGTCGGCTACGGCTCGGGCTTCGTCGCCGACCGGCCGATGCGGATCGGCATCGTCGCCTGCGGCTACGCCGACGGCTATCCGCGCCACGCGGCGACCGGCTCGCCGATCGAGGTGGCGGGCGTGCGCACCCGCAGCGTCGGGCGCGTGTCGATGGACATGCTCGCGGTCGACCTCGGGCCGGTGCCCGGGGCCGGCATCGGCGCGCCCGTCGAACTGTGGGGCGCGCGCGTGCCGGTCGACGAGGTCGCCGCGCACGCCGGCACGATCGGCTACGAGCTGCTGTGCGCGGTCGCGCCGCGCGTGCCGATGCAGGTGACGGACTGATCGATGGCGCGCGCGAAGACCCAGTACACCTGCACCGAGTGCGGCGGCAGCACCCCGAAGTGGGCCGGCAAGTGCCCCGCCTGCGGCGCGTGGAACACGCTGCAGGAGAGCGTCGTCGAGGCGCCGCGGAGCGGCGGGGCCGCGCGCTTCGCGCCGCTCGCGCCGGTCGGCGACGTGGTGATGCTCGACGAGGTGGTGGCCGAGGACGCCCCGCGCTCCTCCACCGGCGCCGAGGAGTTCGATCGCGTGCTCGGCGGCGGGCTGGTGCCGGGCTCGGTGGTGCTGATCGGCGGCGACCCGGGGATCGGCAAGTCGACGCTGCTGCTGCAGGCGCTCGCGCACCTGTCGCAGTCGATGCCGGTGCTCTACGTGAGCGGCGAGGAGTCGGCGGCGCAGGTCGCGATGCGCGCGCGCCGCATCGGCGTCGACGTCGCCCGCGTGCCGATGCTGCCCGAGATCGGGCTCGAGCGGATCGTGGCCGGCATCGAGGCGAACCGGCCCGCGGTCGTCGTGATCGACTCGATCCAGACGCTCTACACCGAGCAGCTGACCTCCGCGCCCGGCTCGGTCGCGCAGGTGCGCGACTGCGCGGCGCAGCTCACCCGGCTCGCGAAGCAGACCGGCGTCACGGTCGTGATGATCGGGCACGTGACGAAGGAGGGCACGCTCGCGGGTCCGCGCGTGCTCGAGCACATGGTCGACACGGTGCTGTACTTCGAGGGCGACACCCACTCGTCGTACCGGCTGGTGCGCGCGTTCAAGAACCGCTTCGGGGCGGTCAACGAGCTCGGCGTCTTCGCGATGACCGACCGCGGGCTGCGCGGCGTCGCGAACCCGTCGGCGCTGTTCCTGTCGCAGCACGACAAGCAGGTGTCGGGCTCGTGCGTGCTCGTCACGCAGGAGGGCTCGCGCCCGCTGCTGGTCGAGGTGCAGGCGCTCGTCGACACCGCGCACGTGCCCAACCCGCGCCGCCTCGCGGTGGGCCTCGAGCCGGCCCGGCTCGCGATGCTGCTCGCGGTGTTGCACCGCCACGCGGGCATCGCGTGCTTCGACCAGGACGTGTTCGTCAACGCGGTGGGCGGCGTCAAGATCGGCGAGCCCGCGGGCGACCTGTCGGTGCTGCTCGCGATCGTGTCCTCGCTGAAGGACCGGCCGCTGCCGCGCGGCCTCGCGGTGTTCGGCGAGGTGGGGCTGGCCGGCGAGATCCGGCCGTCGCCGCGCGGCCAGGAGCGGCTGCGCGAGGCGGCGAAGCTCGGCTTCTCGCGCGTGATCGCCCCGAAGGCGAACGCACCGAAGAAGCCGATCGAGGGGCTCGAGGTGGTGGCGGTCGAGCGGATCGACGCGGCGCTGTCCGCGGCGTGGTGACGCGGTACGCGCCTCAGGGGCGCCGCGCCTCGCCGGTCGACAGCCAGGCGGCGGCCGCGTCGCCGCTCCTCACCGCCGACTCGATCGTCGCCGGGTAGCGGTGCCAGCACCAGTCGCCCGCGAGGGCGACGCCGGGCGCCGTCGTCGCGAGCGCGTCGACCTCGAAGCGCGGGCGATCGGGCGAGCACCGGATCGTCGCGCGCTTGTCGACGATCGCCCGCGCGTGCGCGGGCGCCGGGACGCGCAGCTGCGAGGCCACCTGCCGCGCGATGCCCTCGGCCAGCGCGCGCGGGTCCTCGGCCCGGCGGCCCGCGGCGCTCACGACGACGCCGGCGACCGCGCCCGGCGCGGCGCCCGGGGCCGGCCCGCGCCCGAACAGCCACTGGCCGTGCTCGCCCGCGTCCGGCCGCTCCTCGAGCATCGTCGCCGCGGGCAGCGCGACCGGCGCGTCCCACGCGAGCCAGACGGTGGCGATCGGCTCCGGCTCGAACGCCGCGAGGCGGGCGGCGGTCGGCGCGTCGAGCGCGTCGCCGAGCAGGCGCGGCACCTGCCAGGGCGGCACCGCGAGCACGACGCGATCGGCGACGAGCTCGCCGGCGTCGGTGCGCGCGCGCCAGCCGCCGCCCTCGCGCGCGAGCGCGCGGCACGCGCAGCGCAGCCGCAGCGTCGCGCCGCGCGCGGCGAGCCACGCGGCGGCCGGGCGCGGCAGCACGTCGCCGAGCGAGGTGCGCGGCAGCAGGAAGTCGGAGTCGGGAGCCCGCGCGAGCAGCGCGTCGCGCAGCACCTGCGCGAACGCGCGCGCGCATGCCGCCTCGGGCGCCGTGTTGAGCGCGCCGAGGCACAGCGGCCCCCAGATCCGCGCGACGAGACCGGCGGGCTGGCCCCGTTCGGCGAGCCAGTCGGACACGGTGCGATCCGCCGGCACCGCCTCGGGGCCGGCGCGCCGCAGCCAGGCCATCGCGCGCGCCATCGCCAGCCGGTGCGACCACGGCAGCCCGCGCGCCGCGAGCATCGCCCATGCGAGGTGCCACGGGGCGGGCAGGGGGGCGGCCCGCATCGACAGGCCGCGGGTGTCGTCCAGCCGCATCCGCGTGCGCACGAGCACGCTCGACGGATCGACGCCGACGCGACGCACCAGCGCGAGCGTCGAGCGGTACGCGCCGATCAGCAGGTGCTGGCCGTTGTCGAGCTCGATCGTCGAGCGGCCGAGCGTCAGCGCGAGCGTGCGTGCGCGCCCGCCGGGCTCGGGGCCGGCCTCCAGCACCGTCGTCTCGTGGCCGGCCTCGACCAGCCCGACCGCGGCGGCGAGCCCCGCCCAGCCGGCGCCGACGACCAGCGTGCGGGTCACGCGCCGCCGCGCCGCGCGGCGTCGAAGCCCGGCGGACGGCCGCGGATCCAGGTGCGCCAGGCGAGCCAGAGCTTGCGGATCGGCGTGAGCGACGTGCGCCGGTCGAGGACGAGGAAGCCGTCGCGCTCGATCTCGTCGAGCAGCGTCGAGTAGATCGCCGACATGATCAGCCCGGGGCGCTGCGCGCGGCGATCGACCTCGGGCAGCAGCGCGTAGGCCTCGCGGTAGCGCTCGCGCGCACGCGCCGCCTGGAAGCGCATCAGCGCGACGAACCGGTCGCTGTGGCGCGCGCCGAGGATCTCGCCGACGGTGACGCCGTGCCGCTGCAGGTCGTCGATCGGCAGGTAGATCCGGCCCTTGCGCGCGTCCTCGCCGACGTCGCGGATGATGTTGGTCAGCTGGAACGCGAGCCCGAGCGTGTCGGCGTAGCGCAGCGTCGCCGGCTCCGTGCGCCCGAAGACGCCGCTCGCCATCTCGCCCACGACGCCGGCGACGCGCCGGCAGTAGAGCGCGAGCCCCGGGAAGTCGAGGTAGCGGTTCTGCTCGAGGTCCATGCGCATGCCGTCGATGACCTCGATCAGCCGCCCGCGGGTGATGTCGTACGAGTCGACGTGCAGACGCAGCGCCTGCGTGACCGGATGCTGCGGCGCGCCGCCGAACATCCGGCCCACCTCCTGCTCCCACCAGTCGAGCTTGGTGCGCGCGACGCCGGGATCGCGCATCTCGTCGACGACGTCGTCGACCTCGCGGCAGAACGCGTAGAGCGCGGTGATCGCGCGCCGGCGCTCGGGGGGCAGGAACAGGAAGCTGTAGTAGAAGCTCGATCCGCTCTTCGCGGCCCTGTCCTGGCAGTACTCGTCGGGCGTCATCGGTTCGGCGCCGCGTGGACGGCGTCGGCGGCGGGCGGGCGCAGCGCGAGGCGCAGGACCGAGGCGGCGAGCGGCAGCGCGTCGCGGGCCCCCAGCGCGGGACGGGCGGCGAACGGGTCGTGGCCGCCCCGGGCGAGCCGGCGCAGGATCCGCGCGCCGCCGGCGACGATCGCGCGCAGCTCCCAGCCGAGCCGGCCGCCGACGCGCGGCGGCAGCGCCGCGCCGGCCTCGAGCATCGCGCCGGCGCGCGCCGCCTCGGCGGCGATGCACGCGCGCAGCGCCGGGCAGGCGCGCCCGTCGGCGGCGGCGCGGGCGACGTCGACCTCGCCCGCGCCGTGGCGCGCGAGCGCGTCGAGCGGCAGGTACAGCCGGCCGCGGCGCCAGTCGACGCCGGCGTCCTGCAGGAAGTTGATCAGCTGCAGCGCGGTGCAGATCCGGTCGGACAGCACGCGGTTCGCGTCGTCGAGCCGGCCCGCGAGCGCGAGCACGAGCTGGCCGACCGGGTCGGCCGAGCGCCGGCAGTAGTCGGCGAGCGTCGCCGCGTCGGGGTAGCGGTGCACGGTCACGTCCTGCTCGAACGCGGACAGCAGCGCGTCGAACCGGGTCCAGTCGAGGCCGTGCGCGAGCACGTGCGGCACCAGCTGCGCGACCACCGGCGAGCCGGGCGCGCGGCCGGCGCGGGCGGCGGCGAGGTCCTCGCGCAGCGCGGCGAGCGCCGCGAGCCGCTCGGCGTCGGGGGCGTCGCCCTCGTCGGCCAGGTCGTCGGCGTGCCGCGCGAACCGGTAGATCGCGACGACCGCCGGCCGCAGGCGCGCCGGCATCAGCCAGGACGCGACCGGGAAGTTCTCGTAGTGCTCGACGCCGTGGAGAGGGGAAGCCACGCCGCGATTGTAGGGGGTCGCGTCCGGCACCCCGTCGGGGCGTTGACGCGGCGCCCGCGCCTCGCTACATTGCTGACTAACCGGTCAGTAATTAAGAGCCTCCTCCAGAGAGTCCGCCATGCGCGCCGCGTCCCTCCTCGTCGTTCCCCTCCTCGCGATCGCGGCGGCCTCGGCCGGCTGCGACCGGCCCGAGCCCGCGGCCAAGGTCGAGCCGCCGCGCCCGGTCCGCACAGTGGTCGTGTCGGCGCGCTCCGGCTCGGTCGCGCTGCAGCTGCCGGGCGAGGTGCGGCCGCGGATCGAGTCCCGGCTCGGCTTCCGCGTCGGCGGCAAGCTCGCGCAGCGGACGGTCTCGGTCGGCGACGCGGTGTCCCCGGGGCAGGTGCTCGCGCGGCTCGACCCCACCGACCTCGCGCCGGCGGTGCAGGCGCAGCAGGCCCAGCTGGTCGCCGCCCGGACCGACCGCGACCTGGCCGCGGTGGAGCTCGATCGCCTGCGCAACCTGCGCGGGCAGAACTACATCAGCCAGGCCTCGCTCGATCGCCAGCAGGCCGCGCACGACGCCGCGGTCGCGCGGACCCAGGCCGCCGAGGCGCAGCTGCTGCAGGCCCGCAACGCGCTCGACTTCCAGGTGCTGCGCGCGGACGCCGCGGGCGTCGTCACCGCGATCGAGGCCGAGCCCGGGCAGGTGGTCACCGCCGGGCAGCCGGTGGTGCGCGTCGCGCGCACCGGCGAGCGCGAGATCGCGGTCAACGTGCCGGAAGGCGCGCTCGCGCTCGCGCGCTCGAACCGCGAGTGGGCGGTCGTCGTGCCGGCGCTGGGCGGACGCACGCTCGCGGGGCGGCTGCGCGAGCTGTCGCCGATCTCGGATCCGGCCTCGCGCACCTACCCGGCGCGGCTCTCGGTGTCCGGCGACCTCGACGGGCTCGCGCTCGGCATGACCGCCGTCGTGCAGGCGCTGCGCACGACCGAGGCGGAGTTCGTGCTGCCGCTGTCGGCGCTGCATTCGCGCGACGGGCAGCCGCGCGTCTGGCGCGTCGATCCCGCGACCGGCACCGTCGAGCCGGTGGAGGTGCGCACCGCGGGCCTGCTCGACGACGCGGTGCGCGTGACCGGCGGGCTGTCGGCCGGCGACCGGATCGTCACCGCGGGCGCCAACCTGCTGGTGGCCGGCCAGCCGGTGCGGCTGCTCGACGCCCCGATGCCGTCGGCCGCCGCCGCGCCGGCGCCGGTCGCGCGCGGCGGCGCGGCGGCGGGCGCCGCGCGATGAGCCCCCGTCCGGAGGTCCCGCCGCCCGCCGGGCGCGGGGAGGGCTTCAACCTGTCGGCGGTGGTGCTGCGCCGCCCGCAGCTGACCGCGTTCTTCCTGCTGCTCGTCGCCGTCGCCGGCACGCTCGCGTTCTTCCGCCTCGGCCAGCGCGAGGATCCCGACTTCGCGTTCCGCGCGATGGTGGTCCGCACGATCTGGCCCGGGGCGACGACCGAGCAGGTCGACGCGCAGATCACCGACCGGATCGAGAAGAAGCTGCAGGAGACGCCGTACTTCAAGTGGACCCGCAGCCACTCGAAGCCCGGCGAGTCGCTGATCGTCGTCGAGCTGCAGGACACCGCGCCCCGGCAGGAGGTGCCGCAGATCTGGTACCAGGTGCGCAAGAAGGTCGGCGACATCCGCTCGCAGCTGCCCGCGGAGGTCCAGGGGCCGTTCTTCAACGACGAGTTCGGCGACGTCTTCGGGACGATCTACGCGTTCACCGGCGACGGCTTCTCGCTCGCCGAGCTGCGCGACGTCGTCGAGTCGGTGCGCCAGGAGCTGCTGCGGGTGCCCGACGTGGCGAAGGTCGAGCTGGTCGGCGTGCAGGACGAGAAGGTGTTCGTCGAGCTGTCGCCGCAGTCGCTCGCCAACCTCGGGATCGATCCGCAGCGGATCGCCGAGCAGCTCGCCGCGCAGAACCTGGTCGCGCCCGCGGGCACCGTGCAGGGCGAGTCGCGCCAGGTGCCGCTGCGCGTCACCGGGCAGTTCGACACCGTGAAGGAGGTTCAGGAGCTGCGGCTGGCGATCGGCGGGCGCACCGTGCGGCTCGGCGACGCGGCGAAGGTCTGGCGCGGCTACGCCGATCCGCCGGCCTGGACCATGCGCTTCGGCGGGCGCCAGGCGATCGGGCTCGCGGTGGCGATGGCCCCGCGCGGCGACGTGCTCGAGCTCGGCGAGAACCTCGCGCGCACGATGGCGAGGCTGCGGGCGGACCTGCCGGTCGGCGTCGAGTTCGCGAAGGTCTCGGACCAGCCGCGGATCGTGCGCGACGCCGTCGGGCTGTTCCTGCGGGCGCTGTTCGAGGCGGTCGCGATCGTGCTCGCCGTCTCGTTCGCGAGCCTCGGGCTGCGGGCCGGCGGCGTCGTCGCGCTGACGATCCCGCTGGTGCTCGCCGGCACCTTCCTCGCGATGGCGTGGTTCGGCATCGACCTGCACCGGATCTCGACCGGCGCGCTGATCATCGCGCTCGGCCTGCTGGTCGACGACGCGATGATCGTGGTCGAGATGATGGCCCGCAAGGTCGAGGAGGGCTTCGACCGGTTCTCGGCCGCGACCTTCGCGTACTCGAGCACCGCGTTCCCGATGCTCACCGGCACGCTGATCACCGCGGCCGGCTTCCTGCCGGTGGGGTTCGCGAAGTCGGGTGCCGGCGAGTACGTGTATTCGCTCTTCCAGGTGGTCGGGCTGTCGCTGGTGCTGTCGTGGATCGTCGCGGTGCTGTTCACGCCC
>DASPJX010000254.1:0-11017 GCA_035628395.1 Burkholderiaceae bacterium
GCATCGGCCGGCCCTCGAGCGCCGGAGCGAGCCGATCGGCGAGCCGCTCCGCCGCGCGCGCCCCCGCCAGCGCGAAGACGAGCGCGGCGATGGCCCCGAGCGCGAGCGCCGCCGCCACGCGGCGGCGCCGGCGGCATGCAATCGCCGCCGCGAGCGGCACGACCGCCGCCAGCGCCACCCACAACAGCGTCTGGGCCGACGGCAGGGAGGGCACCGACTGGAGCAGCATCGTCGCGGCGACGATCGTCGGTGCGAGCGCGAACACGAACGGACCGGGCGCCATCGACCGATCGTCCACCGCCGGCCGCGGAGCGTCATCCGACGTCGGACCTAGTGCGCACGATCGAGGCCGGCGTCACGATCCCGGCGCCGCGATCCGATGTCGCGCCGCGATCCGCCGCCGTGCCGCATTCCGCCGTCGCGCCGCATTCCGCCGTCGCGCCGCGCGAGGCGTCGCCCCGCCCCGCCGCAGCCTTCAGGCGAATCGAGGCAGCACCCTTCGCGCGTTCGCCCCGGTGGCGGCCACCGCCTCGTCGAGCGCGATCCCCCGCAGCGCCGCGAGCTCGGCCGCGATCCGGGGCAGCTCCGCCGGCTCGTTCCGTCCGTCGCGGATCCACGCGGGCGCGATGTCGGGGGCGTCGGTCTCGAGCACGATCGCCTCGAGCGGCATCGCCTGCGCGAGACGCCGGATCTGCAGCGCCCGCCCGAAGGTCATCGCGCCGCCGAAGCCGAGCGCGCAGCCCAGCCCGACGAAGGCGTCGGCCTGCTGCAGGCTGCCGTTGAACGCGTGCGCGATGCCGCCGCGCGGCCTGAAGCGCCGCAGCTGCTTCAGCACGCCGTCCTGCGCGCGCCGCACGTGCAGGATCACCGGCAGGTCGAAGTCCCTCGCGACGCGGATCTGCTCGGCGAGGAAACGCTCCTGCCGCGCGCGGTCGAGCCCCGGCACGAAATGGTCGAGCCCGATCTCGCCGACGCCGACGAAGCGAGGGTCGTCGAGGCTCGCCTCGACCTCGGCGCGCAGCCGCGCGAGGTCGTCGTCGGAGGCGCGATCGACGAAGAGCGGATGGATGCCGAGCGCGTAGCGGACGCCTTCGTGGCGGGCGGCGAGCGACCGCACCGCACCGAAGTTGCCGATCTCGACGGCCGGCACGACGATCCGCGCGACCCCGGCGGCGATCGCCGCGCCGACGACCGCGTCGCGGTCGGCGTCGAACTCGGCGGCGTCGAGATGGCAGTGCGTGTCGATCAGCATCGGCCGCTCCGCGCGGGCGCTCAGGCCGGCCCGAGCCGCCCTTCGCGCAGCGCGAGGATCCGGTCGGCGCGCTGCGCGAGCTCGAGGTCGTGCGTGACGACGACGAACGCGGTGCGCCGCTCGCGGCTCAGCCGCTCGATCAGGTCGAACATCTGACGCGCGGTGGTCCGGTCGAGGTTGCCGGTCGGCTCGTCGGCGAGCACGCAGACCGGATCGGTGACCAGCGCGCGGGCGAGCGCGACGCGCTGGCGCTCGCCGCCCGACAGCTGGCCCGGCCGGTGCTCGAGGCGGCCGGCGAGGCCGACCTCGGCGAGCATCTCGCGCGCGCGGCGCGCCGCCGCGTCGGGCCGCTCGCGGCGGATGCGCAGCGGCATCGCGACGTTCTCGAGCGCGCTGAACTCGGGCAGCAGGTGATGGAACTGGTAGACGAAGCCGAGCAGCCGGTTGCGCGCCTCGCCGCGCTGCGACTCGCTCATCGCGTCGATCCGGGCGCCGGCGAGGCGGACCTCGCCCGCGCTCGCGGCGTCGAGCCCGCCGAGCACGTGCAGCAGCGTGCTCTTGCCCGAGCCCGAGGCGCCGATGATCGCCACGCGCTCGGCGGGCATCACCCGCAGGTCGACGCCGTCGAGCACCGTCAGGCGGTCCGGGCCCTGCTCGTAGCGTCGCGCGACGCCGACGCACTCGAGCACCGGAATCGCGGCGACGTCGCCGGCCCGCGCCGACCCGCCCGCCGCGGCGAGCCGGTCATTCATAGCGCAGCGCCTCCGCCGGCTTGAGCCGCGCCGCGCTCAGGCTCGGATAGATCGTCGCGGCGAACGCGAGCACGCACGAGGTCGCCCCGATCGTGCCCACGTCCGACCAGTGCAGGTCGCTCGGCAGGTAGTTGATGAAGTACACGCCCGAGGGCAGCACCTGGAAGCCGAACAGCTGCTCGACCGACGCGACCACCGGCCCGACGTTGAGCGCGAGCACCGTGCCGAGCGACACGCCGAACAGCGTGCCGAGCAGCCCGACCATCGCGCCCTGGACGACGAAGATCGCCATCACCGATCGCGGCGACGCGCCGAGCGTGCGCAGGATCGCGATGTCGCTGCGCTTGTCGGTCACCGTCATCACCAGCATCGACACGAGGTTGAACGCGGCGACGGCGACGATCAGCGTGAGGATGATGAACATCATCCGCTTCTCGATCTGGACGGCGGCGAACCAGTTGCGGTTCTCGGCCGACCAGTCGCGCGCGTAGAGACCGGGATCGAGCGTGCGCATCAGCTCGGCGGCGACGCGCGGCGCCTGCTGCATGTCGGCGGTGCGCAGCCGCACGCCGCTCGCGCCCTCGACGCGGAACAGCCGCCCGGCGTCGTCGAGCGCGGTCAGCACCAGCGAGCCGTCGTACTCGTAGTGGCCCGACTCGAAGATCGCGACCACGGTGAACTGCCGCACCCGCGGCACGACCCCGGCCGGCGTGACCGTGCCCTGCGGCGCGATCAGCGCGATCCGGTCGCCGAGGCCCGCCCCGATCTGGCGGGCGAGCACGCGCCCGATCGCGATCCCGAACTCCCCCGGCACGAGCGCGTCGAGCCGCCCGGCCACGACCTGCGTGCCGAGTTCCGACACGCGCGGCTCGAGCGCCGGGTCGATGCCGCGCACGATCACGCCGCGGACGCTGTCGTCGCGGGTCAGCATCGCCTGCCCGGCCACGTACGGCGCGCCGCCGGTGACCAGCGGATGCGCGCGCGCCGTGTCGAGCACCGACTGCCAGTCGAGGAGCGGCGCGTCGGTCGCGATCACCTCGATGTGGGAGAGCACCGACAGCATCCGGTCGCGGACTTCCTTCTGGAACCCGTTCATCACCGACAGGACGACGATCAAGGCCGCCACGCCGAGCGCGATGCCGGCGACCGACAGCGCGGAGATGAACGAGATGAAGCCGTTGCGCCGGCCCGCGCGGCGGCCGCTGCGGGTGTAGCGAAGCCCGACGAAGAGCTCGAACGGTGCGGTCAAGTGGGGATGGGGGCGCGGAAGGACGGCGCAGTGTGCCACAAGCGTTCGGGCGGCCGAGCGACCCGGTCGCCGCGCGAGCCCGCGCTCCCGTCCGGCTCCGGCGGGCCTCGCCGGGGGCCCGCGACGACCGGCGAAGGTGCCGCGCGGACGCCCACCGGCCGACGGCGGAACACGCGGATCGGCGCGATCCCGGTTCGCGACGTCCGCCGGGGCCGAGGGCCGCCGGACACGAACCGGTCGCACGGCGAGCTCCGTGCCGCGGCGCACCGGCCGTCTCCGCCGCCTGAACCGCAGGTGCTCGATAGAGGTCGACGGCGGCACACGCGGGCCACGGCGACGCTCGCCTCGAGATGCACGGACCGGCGCGAGGGACCGGCGCGAACCCGGGCGAACCGTCCTCGAAGCCTACCGCGCCCCGTGCCGACGCGACTGCGACGCCTGCCACCCGCCTCCGGATCGATCCTGCCGCGGGCGAACGCGGAGGCGGCATCGATCGTCGGGCCGGACGCGGCGCGTCGGTCCCGGACAGCTCGGCCGAACGGCCCGGTTCGGCCTCCCCGCACCGGTCCTCGTCGCCGACTCAGCCGGTCGGGCGGGAGGCCCGCAGGGAGGGGCCGGCGACCCGTGGCGACGCGTCGCGCGTCGGCGTATACCGGGGGTCGTGCGGCCCGTCCGGGCCGCCGAACCCGAGGAGACATCATGCGCGCATCCGCCGTCGTCCTGGCCCTGTCCGCGACCTCGATCCCGCTCGCCGCCGCCGCACAGGACCACCACGCCACCGTCAAGGCCGAGGAGCTGAAGTGGACCGCGCCCGCGGCCTACGCGAAGGGCGCCCAGCTCGCCGTCGTGCGGGGGGATCCGTCGAAGGAAGGCATGTACGTCGTGCGGCTCAAGGTGCCCGCCGGGTTCAGGATCGCGCCGCACTCGCATCCGAACGACGAGAACGTGACCGTGCTGTCGGGCACGTTCAACATCGGCACCGGCGACCGGTTCGACGAGAGCAAGGGCACGCGGATCAGGCCCGGCGGCTACTCGTTCGTGATGAAGGGCATGACGCACTACGCGTGGTTCCCGGAGGAGACCGTCATCCAGCTCCACGGGATGGGTCCCCAGGGCATCACCTACGTGAATCCCTCGGACGATCCGCGCAAGCAATAGCGTCGCGCGATCCGGGGCGGGCTCGCCCCCTCGAGGCGGACGCCGCGGCCGCCAAGGCCTCGGGCGTCCGCCCCGCGCCGGCGGCGCGTCGCGCGTCGAGGGTCGTCCGGGCGGAGGCCGGGCGGCCCGCGTCGGTATCATCCGTCCATGTCCTGCCCGCGCCGTCGCCGCGGCCGGCGCGCGTGAGCGCGCCGGTCCCCGTCCTGCTGCTGCCCGCCGCCCTCGTCGATCCGGCGTGGGCCGGTCCCGCGGCGATCGCCGCCGCCGCGGCGACGCCGGCCTGGGCGCGCCTCGCGCGCCGCGCGACGCCGGCCGGCGAGGCCGGCCCGACGGGGCCGAGCCAGGACCCGGGCCACGAGCGCTGGCTGCGCCGGCGTTTCGGGCTCGCCGACGACGAGTCGCTCGCCGCCGCGTCGGCGCACGCGGACGGCGCGCGCGGCGCGGCGTGGCGGCTCGACCTGGTGCACCTGCACGTCGGCCGCGACCATCTGGTCATGACGGACCCGGCCGCGCTGCCCGAGGCGGACGGCGTCGACGCGCGCGCCCTCGCCGACGCGGTGGCGCCGCTCTTCGCCGACGACGGCCTCGCGCTGGAGGTTCCCGCGCCCGGGCGCTGGTACCTGCGCGAGACGGATCCGGCGCGCCCGCTGCGGCTGCGCACGCGCCCGCTCGCCGGCGCGCTGGGGCGCAACATCGACGCCTGGATGCCGACCGGCGACGACGCCCGCCGCTGGCGCCGCCTCGTCAACGAGGTGCAGATGACCTGGTACGCGCATCCGGTCAACGCGCGGCGCGAGGCCGAGGGACGGCCGCCGTTCAACAGCCTGTGGATCGAGGGCCGCGTGCCGCGCGCCGCGGGCGAGGCGGCGGTGCGCGTCGCGACGCGCCCGCGCGGGGCGGCCGACGCCGCGCCGATCCGCGTGGAGGACGCCGCCGGCCCGCTCGTCGTGATCGACGCGCTGCTCGACGCGCAGCTCGCCGGCGACCCCGGACGCTGGGCCGCCGCGTGGCGCGCGCTCGACGCGGGTCCGCTGTCCGAGATCGCCGAGGCGCGCGGCGACTGGTCGGCCGGCGCGCGGATCGTGCTCGCCGGCGACGCCGGCTGGCGCGCGATCGACGTCCCCGCGCGCGCCGGCTGGAACGTCTTCCGGCGGCGGCCCGACGCCGCCGCGCTGCTCGCCGAGCCCCGGGAGGCCGCGCGATGAGCGCCCCGCCCCGCCTCGCCGCCCGACGCGTCGACGTCCGCGCGGTCGACCGGCTGGTCGCCGCCGGCTTCTCGCCGCTGATGTCGCGGCTGTATGCCGGCCGCGGCATCGACGCGCCGTCCGCGCTCGGCGGCGGGCCGGCCGACCTGCATCCGCCGCACGCGATGCGCGGCACCGCCGAGGCCGGGCGCCTGCTCGCCGACGCGATCGCCGCGAACCGCCGGCTGCTGGTGGTCGGCGACTACGACTGCGACGGCGCGACCGGCGTCGCGGTCGGCGTGCTCGGGCTGCGCGCGATGGGCGCGACCGTCGACTACCTGGTGCCCAACCGCTTCGACTACGGCTACGGCCTGACCCCGGAGATCGTCGACGCGGCGCTCGCGCATCCGCGTCTCGGACGGCCCGACCTGCTGATCACGGTGGACAACGGCATCGCGAGCCTGGAGGGCGTCGCCCGCGCGCGCGCCGCCGGCCTGCAGGTGCTGGTGACCGATCACCACCTCCCGGGCGCCTCGCTGCCCGAGGCGGACGTGCTGGTGAACCCGAACCAGCCGGGCTGCGACTTCCCGAGCAAGCATCTGGCCGGCGTCGGCGTGATGTTCTACGTGCTGCTCGCGCTGCGCGCCGAGCTGCGCGCGCGCGGCGCGTTCCGCGACCGGCCGGAGCCGCAGCTCGCCGAGCTGCTCGACCTGGTCGCGCTCGGCACGATCGCCGACGTGGTGCGGCTCGACCGCAACAACCGCCTGCTGGTGGCCGCGGGCCTGAAGCGGCTGCGCGCCGGGCGCTGCCGGCCGGGCCTGCTCGCGCTGCTGCGGCTCGCCGGGCGAGAGCCGCGCACCGTCGGCAGCCTCGACCTGGGCTTCGCGCTCGGGCCGCGGATCAACGCGGCCGGCCGGCTGTCGGACATCTCGCTCGGCGTCGAGTGCCTGCTGTGCGCCGACGAGGAGGAGGCGGCCCGGCTCGCCGACCGGCTCGACACGATGAACCGCGAGCGCCGCGAGATCGAGGCCGACATGCGCGAGGAGGCGCTCGCCGAGGTGGGCGAGCCCGACCCGGGGCGCCGGACGCTGGTCGCGTTCCGCCCGAACTGGCACCAGGGGGTGATCGGGCTGGTCGCCTCGCGGCTGAAGGAACGCTTCGGGCGGCCGACGATCGCGCTCGCGCGCGACGACCGGCACCCGGGCTGGCTGAAGGGCTCGGGCCGCTCGATCGCCGGCGTGCACCTGCGCGACGCGCTCGACCTCGCCGACCGGCGGGCCCCGGGTGCGCTCGTGCGCTTCGGCGGCCACGCGATGGCCGCCGGCCTGACGATGGTCGAGGACGCGCTGCCGCGCTTCGTCGACGCGCTCGAGGCCGCGGTCGCCGAGCTCGCCGACCCGGCGTGCTTCGCGCCGGTCGTCGAGACGGACGGCCCGCTCGCGCCCGAGGAGCTCGCGCTGTCGACCGTCGCCGAGATCGAGCACGAGGTCTGGGGCCAGGGCTTCCCGGAGCCGCTGTTCGCCGACCGCTTCCGCGTGCTCGGTCAGCGCCTCGTCAAGGACCGGCACCTGAAGCTCGACCTGCGGCTCGGCACGCGGCGCGTCGCCGCGATCGCCTTCGGCCGCACCGAGCCGGTCGGCGACGAGGCGACGATCGCCTACTCGCTGCAGCGCGACGACTGGCAGGGCGCCGACGGCGTGTCGCTGGTCGTGCGCCACGTGGTGCCGCGGGCCTGAGCGCGGCGGGTCCCGCGACGGGGCGTCGGCTACAATCGCGGGTTGCCCGCACGTCCCGTGGCGGGCCCCGCGCGCCGCGCCGCGGCCGCGCCCCTCCGATGCGAGCCCCCGATGGATGCCGAACGCCTGAACCTCATCGAGTCGACGATCGACGACCTCCGCCGCCGCCTGGGCGAGCTACGGAGGTATCTTTGACTACGACGTGAAGCGCGAGCGCCTCGAGGAAGTCAGCGCGCAGCTCGAGGCGCCGGACGTCTGGAACGACGCGAAGAAGGCCCAGGACCTGGGTCGCGAGAAGAAGTCGCTCGAGACCGTGGTCGGCGGCATCGCCGACATCGACCAGGGCCTGACCGACGCCGCCGACCTGTTCGCGATCGCCCGCGAGGAGGACGACGACGACACCGCGGTCGCGGTCGAGTCGGACGTGGGCGCGCTGCGCGAGCGCGTCGAGGCGCTCGAGTTCCGCCGAATGTTCGCCAACGAGGCCGACGGCTCCAACTGCTTCGTCGAGATCCAGTCGGGCGCGGGCGGCACCGAGGCGCAGGACTGGGCGCAGATGCTGCTGCGCCAGTACCTGCGCTACTGCGAGCGCAAGGGCTTCACCGCCGAGGTGCTCGACGAGACGGCCGGCGAGACCGCCGGCATCAAGGGCGCGACGCTCAAGGTCGACGGCGAGTACGCGTACGGTCACCTGCGCACCGAGTCGGGCGTGCACCGGCTGGTACGCAAGTCGCCCTTCGGCGCCGGCGACATGCGCCAGACCTCGTTCGCCTCGGTCTACGTCTACCCCGAGGTCGACGACTCGATCCAGATCGAGATCAACCCGGCCGACCTGCGGATCGACGTGTTCCGCGCCTCGGGCGCGGGCGGCCAGCACGTGAACAAGACCGAGTCCGCGGTGCGGATCACGCACCTGCCGACCAACATCGTCGTGCAGTGCCAGAACGACCGCTCGCAGCACCGAAACAAGGACGAGGCGATGCAGATGCTGCGCTCGCGGCTGTACGAGCACGAGCTGCGCAAGCGCCAGGCCGAGCAGGACAAGGTCGAGGCCTCGAAGACGGACATCGGCTGGGGCCACCAGATCCGCTCGTACATCCTCGACAAGTCGCTGATCAAGGACCTGAGGACGAACGTCGAGATCAGCAACACCAAGGCGGTGCTCGACGGCGACCTCGACGGCTTCATCACCGCCAGCCTCAAGCAGGGCGTCTGAGCCCGCCCCTCTCCGGCACACCGGGACGACCATGAGCCAGGACACCACCGACGCGGCGGGCGCGCCGCCGATCGACGAGAACCACGTGATCGCCGAGCGGCGCGCGAAGCTCGCCAGGCTGCGCGAGGCGGGCCCCGCGTTCCCGAACGACTTCGTGCCCGCCGACCGCGCGCAGGCGCTGCTCGACGCGCACGCCGACGCCACGCGCGAGCGGCTGGAGGAGACGAAGGTCGCCGTCTCGGTCGCCGGGCGGATGATGCTCAAGCGCGTGCAGGGCAAGGCGAGCTTCGCGACGCTGCAGGACTCGACCGGCCGCATCCAGCTCTGGATCAACGACGAGGGCGTCGGGGCGGGCGCGCACGAGGCGTTCAAGCACTGGGACCTCGGCGACATCGTCGCCGCCGAGGGCACGCTGTTCCGCACGATGAAGGGCGAGCTCTCGGTGCGCGTCTCGGCGCTGCGGCTGCTCGCCAAGGCGCTGCGCCCGCTGCCCGACAAGTTCCACGGCCTCGCCGACCAGGAGCGGCGCTACCGCCAGCGCTACGTCGACCTGATCGCCAACGACGACGCGCGCCGCACGTTCCGCGCGCGCAGCACGATCGTGACCGCGATCCGGCGCACGATGACCGACGAGGGCTTCCTCGAGGTCGAGACGCCGATGCTGCAGCCGATCCCCGGCGGCGCCGCGGCCAAGCCCTTCGTGACCCACCACAACGCGCTCGACCAGCAGATGTTCCTGCGGATCGCGCCCGAGCTCTACCTGAAACGGCTGATCGTCGGCGGCTTCGAGCGGGTGTTCGAGATCAACCGGAACTTCCGCAACGAGGGGATCAGCCCGCGGCACAACCCCGAGTTCACGATGATGGAGTTCTACGCCGCGTACTGGGACTACCGGCGCGTGATGGACTTCACCGAGCGGGTGATCCGCGACGCCGCCCGCGCCGCGACCGGCGGCACCACCCTCGCCTACCAGGGCCGCGAGCTCGACGTCGGGGCGCCGTTCGCCCGGATGACGATCGTCGAGGCGATCCGCGCGCACGCGCCCCGCTACACCGAGGCGCAGCTCGCCGACGAGGCGTTCCTGCGCGCCGAGCTGCCCCGCCACGGCGTCGACCCGAACGACCCGCGCCATCGCAACGCCGGGCTCGGCGCGCTGCAGCTCGCGCTGTTCGAGGAGACCGCCGAGTCGAAGCTCTGGGCGCCGACCTTCATCGTCGACTATCCGGTCGAGGTCTCGCCGCTGGCGCGCGCCTCCGACACCCGCCCGGGCGTCACCGAGCGCTTCGAGCTGTTCGCCACCGGCCGCGAGATCGCCAACGGCTTCTCCGAGCTGAACGATCCCGAGGACCAGGCGGCGCGCTTCCTCGAGCAGGTCAAGGCGAAGGACGCCGGCGACGACGAGGCGATGTACTACGACGCGGACTACGTCCGTGCGCTGGAATACGGGATGCCGCCCACCGGCGGCTGCGGCATCGGCATCGACCGGCTGGTCATGCTGCTGACCGACAGCCCGAGCATCCGCGACGTGATCCTGTTCCCCGCGCTCAAGCGCGAGGCCTGAGCGTCGCATCCGCGACAGGAACCGCATGGACGCGCTTCGACACGTCAGGCTGATGGCCGAATACAACCGCTGGGCGAACGGGCGCGTGCTCGAGGCGGCGGCCGCGCTGCCCGCCGCGGCGCTGGCCGAGGACCGGCGCGCGTTCTTCGGCTCGATCCTCGGCACGCTGAACCACATGGCGGTCGCCGACGCGCTGTGGCTGCGACGCTTCGCGGTGCCCGGCCACTGGAACCGGCTGGCCGAGGCCGACGCCTGGATGCCGCGCCCCGCGGGCCTGCGCGACGTGCTCGCCGACGACCTCGGCGCGCTGACCGAGCTGCGCGAGCGGCTCGACGCGCTGATCGTCGGCTGGTGCGACGAGCTGGTGTTCAAGGACCTCGACCGCGTGCTCCCCTACCGGAACATGGCCGGCGAGGCGAAGCGGCGGCAGGTCGGACCGCTGCTGTCGCACTTCTTCAACCACCAGACCCACCACCGCGGCCAGGCGACGACGCTGCTGTTCCAGGCCGGGATCGATCCGGGCGTCACCGACCTGGTGGCGATGCCGGGCTTCGACCCCTTCGAGCCGAACGACGCCGGCCGCACCGCTCCGACCGGGGGCTGAGCCGGCGCCCTGCAGGGAGGCCGGGGCTCGTTCCGCGTCGGACACCGCCGGACCGGCGCTCGCGGTTCCCCGGGCTTGACCGCATCGCTCGCACCGGGGCTTCCGATCGCGCGCATCGGGGACAGCCGGTTGCCCGCACCGGGCGCGGTCGAGCCGTCGCACCCGAGGCGGCCGACCGCTCGCGCCAGGAGTGACCCACCGTGGGGACCGGTGGAACCCGGCCCTCGCACCGCGGGATATCCGAGCCTCGCACCGCAGGTCCCCCGGCCCTCGCGCCGGGCGCGTCCAAGCCTTGCGCCGCCGGC
>DASPJX010000255.1:0-2061 GCA_035628395.1 Burkholderiaceae bacterium
TGCTGACCGTCTGCAGCTGCTGACGGGTCTTGGCGAGCACGTCGCCGAACTTGCCGAACTCGGTCTTGACCGCGCCGAGCACCGCCCACACCTCGCTCGTCCGGCGCTCGACGGCGAGCGTGCGAAAGCCCATCTGCAGGCTGTTGAGCAGCGCGGCGAGCGTGGTCGGGCCGGCCGGCACGACGCGGTGCTCGCGCTGCAGCTCGTCGACGAGCCCCGCCCGGCGCACCACCTCGGCGTAGAGCCCCTCGGTGGGCAGGTACATCAGCGCGAAGTCGGTGGTGTGCGGCGGCGCGAGGTACTTGTCGCGGATGCGCCTCGCCTCGGTGCGGATCCGCGACTCGAGCGCGCGTCCCGCCTCGTCGGCCGCCGGCGCGTCGGCCCGGTCGTGGGCCTGCTGCAGCCGCTCCCAGTCCTCGCGCGGGAACTTCGCGTCGACCGGCAGCCAGACCGTCGCGTCGCGTCCGGGCAGCCGGATCGCGAACTCGACCCGCTCGCTCGAGCCGGGCACCGTCGCGACGTTGGTCGCGTACTGCGCCGGCGCGAGCATCTGCTCGAGCAGCGCGGCGAGCTGCACCTCGCCCCAGATGCCGCGCGTCTTCACGTTCGCCAGCACGCGCTTCAGGTCGCCGACGTCGGCGGCCAGCGCCTGCATCTCGCCCAGGCCGCGGTGCACCTGCTCGAGCCGCTCCGACACGAGCCGGAAGCTCTCGCCGAGCCGCTGCTCGAGCGTCGCGTGCAGCTTCTCGTCGACGGTGCGCCGCATCTCGTCGAGCCGCCCGGCGTTGTCCGCCTGCAGCGCGCGCAGGCGCTGCTCGAGCGTCTCGCGGATCTCGCCGAGCCGGCGCTCGTTCGCCTCGGACAGCCGCTCGATCCGCTGCTCGAAGCCCTCGATCCGGGCGTTCTGGATCCGCGCGAGCGAGGCGAGCTGCACGCCGGTCTGCTGCGAGGCGCGCGACAGCGCCTCGGCGAGCTCGTCCCGGTCGCCGCGGGCCTGCGCGGCGAGCTCGGCGCGCAGCTCGCGCTGGGCGGCCGCGGCGCGCTCGCGCTGCGCGTCGTCGAGCGCGCGCAGCGCCTCGCGCAGCGCCGCGTCCGAGGCGGGGCGGCGCGCGACGAGCACGACGAGCAGCGCGATCGCGACGACGAGGCCGATCGCGATCGCCAGCGGCACGAGCGTCGCGTCCGCGCTCATCGCCGTGCGCGCGGCCGGTCAGCCCGCACGGTTGCGCATCCAGTCGGCGGTGTTCGTGAACGCCGCGAGCAGCCGGTCGAACAGCGGCTGCGGCACGCCGAGGTCGGCCATCGCCTCGGCCATGCACAGCAGCCACTGGTCGCGCTCGGCGCTCGCGATCGGGAACGGCAGGTGGCGCGCCCGCAGGCGCGGGTGCCCGAAGCGCTCGACGTAGCGGTCGGGGCCTCCGAGCCAGCCGCACAGGAACCAGTGCAGCTTGTCGCGCGAGGCGTCGAGGTGCACCGGATGCATCGCGCGGATGCCGGCGAAGCGCTCGTCCATCGCCATCAGGTCGTAGAACCGGTCGACGAGCGCGCGCACCGCGGCCTCGCCGCCGAGCGCCTCGTACGCGGAGTCCCGGGCGTCGACGGTCTCGTCGGCGGCGGAAGCGGGGCGGTGGGTCATCGCGCCATTCTAGGCGACGCGCCGCGCGTGCGGCGCCGCGCGGCGTCGCGCGTCCGACGGGTCGCGACCCGCGCCGAGGAACGGCGACGACGCGGCCGCGTCGGGCGCGCCGCCTCTCGCGTCCGCACCGGGTGCGCGCGCCGCCGACGCGGCCCGGCCCCCGCGCTCAGGTCGCGTCGCGCAGCGTCGCGAGCGGCGGGCTGTCGACCACCCGCCTCAGGCCGATCCATCCGGCGAGCGTCGACAGCGCCGCGCCCGCGAGCATCGCGATCGGCACCGCGCTCCAGCGCGGGTCGAACTCGAAGCGGAACACCTGCTGCGCGAGCACCGCGCCGATCGCGATCGCCCCGAGCGCGGCGAGCAGCCCCGCGAGCGCGCCGGTGGCGGCGAGCTCGATCGTCTGCGCGCGCGACAGCTGCGCGCGC
>DASPJX010000256.1:0-5297 GCA_035628395.1 Burkholderiaceae bacterium
TACCTGCTGATGGCCGCGCTGCTGATCGACATCAAGTCGCGGCTGCTGCTGCCGGTGCGCAAGGCCGACACCGGCGAGGAGGTCGAGGATCCGCGCGCCGAGCTCGCGCGCCGGCTGCTCGAGTACGAGCGGATCAAGCTCGCCGCGCAGCGGCTCGACGCGATCCCGCAGGCCGGGCGCGACTTCCTGCCGACCGGCGTCGAGCTCGATCGCAGCGTCGAGCTGCGCCTGCCGCAGGTCGACGTGCACGACCTGCGCGCCGCCTGGGCCGACATCCTGCGGCGCGCGAAGCTCGTGCAGCACCATCGCATCACCCGCGAGGAGCTGTCGGTGCGCGAGCACATGACGATCGTGCTGCGCACGCTGCAGGACCGGCGCTTCGCCGAGTTCCACGAGATGTTCGACCCGTCGCGCGGCGTCGCGGTGGTCGTCGTCACCTTCATCGCGCTGCTCGAGCTCGCGAAGGAGACGCTGGTCGAGATCACGCAGGCCGAGGCGTACGCCCCGATCTACGTGCGCCTCGCGTACCAGCCCAGCTGACGCCGTGGCGGCGCACCGCATCGAGCGCGCGCCGCTGCGCGCCCTCAACACCTTCGGCGTCGAGGCGACCGCGCGCGTGCTCTGGCGGCTCGACGACGCGCGCGACGCGCCGGCCGTCGCCGCCGCGCTGCGCGACGAGGCCGGCACGCCGCTGGTGCTCGGCGGCGGCAGCAACCTGCTGGTCACCGGCGACCTCGAGGCGCCGGTGCTGCACGTGGCGACCCGCGGCATCCGGATCGTCGCCGACGACGGCGCGCGCGCGATCGTCGAGGCGGCCGCCGGCGAGTCCTGGGACGGGCTGGTGCGCTGGACGCTCGCGCGCGGGCTCTGCGGGCTCGAGAACCTCGCGCTGATCCCCGGCACGGTCGGCGCGGCGCCGATCCAGAACATCGGCGCCTACGGCGTCGAGCAGCGCGAGACCTTCCACTCGCTCGACGCGATCGACCTCGCCGACGGCGCTCCGCGCACGCTCGACGCCGGCGGCTGCGCGTTCGGCTACCGCGACAGCGTGTTCAAGCGGCCCGAGGGCGCGCGGCTGCTGGTGATCGCGGTGCGCTACGCGCTGTCGCGCACGCCGTCGCCGCGGCTCGACTACGGCGAGATCCGCGACGAGCTCGCGCGCCGCGGCGTCGCCGCGCCCTCGCCCGCCGACGTCGCCGACGCGGTCTCGGCGATCCGCCGCCGCAAGCTGCCCGACCCGGCGACGCTCGGCAACGCCGGCAGCTTCTTCAAGAATCCGGTGGTCGCGCCCGGGACCGCCGCGGCGCTCGCCGCGCGCGAGCCGGGGCTGCCGACGTGGCCCGCGCCCGGCGGGGTCAAGCTGTCGGCGGCGTGGATGATCGATCGCTGCGGCTGGAAGGGCGCGCGCGAGGGCGACGCCGGCGTGCACGCGGCGCACGCGCTGGTGCTCGTCAACCACGGCCGGGCGAGCGGCGCGCAGCTCCTCGCGCTCGCCGGGCGCATCCGCGCGTCGGTCGAGGCGCGCTTCGGCGTCGCGCTCGAGCCCGAGCCGGTCGTCGTCGGACCCGGAGCGTCGTGAGATCCGCCGTCGCGCGGGCGCCCTCAGGCCGCCTCGCGCCGGAACGTCCAGGTGCCCGCGTCGGACGCGGCGGCGTCGAACGCCCAGCCCTCGGCGTCGAACGCCTTCAGGTCCTCGGGGTCGACGATCCGCCGCTCGATCGCGAAGCGCGCCATCGCGCCGCGGGCGCGCTTGGCCGAGAACGAGATCACCTTCCAGCCGTCGGCGCGCCGCTCCTGGAACACCGGCCGGATCACCGGCGCGCGCAGCGCCGCGACGTCGACCGCGCGGAAGTACTCGTCCGACGCGAGGTTGACGAGCGCGCCGCCGCCCGCCTCCTTCAGCGCGCGCCGCAGCGTCCTCGCGGGCCGCTCGCCCCAGTACGCGTACAGGTCGGGGCCGCGTTCGGTGTCGAGCCGCGTGCCCATCTCGAGCCGGTGCGGCTGCATCGCGTCGAGCGGGCGCAGCACCCCGTACAGGCCCGACAGGATCCGCACGCGGCGCTGCGCGAACTCGAGCGCGTCGGCGTCGAGGCGGCGCGCGCCGAGCCCGTCGTAGACGTCGCCGTCGAACGCGAGCACCGCCGGGCGCACGTCGGCGGCGCGCGGGCGGGCGCGGAACGCCGCGTAGCGCCCGACGTTCAGCGCGGCGAGCGCGTCGCTCAGGTCCATCAGGCGCGCGAGCGCGGGTGCGTCGAGCTCGCGCAGCCGCGCGACGAGCCGCGCCGCGTCGGCCCCGAACTCCGGGCGCGTCGGCTCGAGCGGCAGGATCGGCGAGTCGTAGTCGAGCGTCTTGGCGGGCGAGAGCACGATCAGCATGCGCGGGGGTCCTGCGGCGGATCCGGGCGCGACGGCCGCGCTCGGGCGGCGGCATTATAGGCAGTCGCATGCGCGCGGTCGTCGATACCAACGTGTGGCTCGACCTGCTGGTCTTCGACGACCCGCGCATCGCGCCGCTCGCGGGCGCGCTCGGCTCCGGCGCGCTCGTCGTGCTCGCGACCGCGCCGATGCTCGAGGAGTTCGCCGACGTGATCGGGCGGCCCCGGTTCGCGATCGACGCCGCCCGCCGCGAGGCGCTCGTCGCCCGGCAGCGCGCCGCGGTCCGGCTCGTCGAGCCGGCCCCGGACTGCCGGCTCGCCTGCACCGACCGCGACGACCAGCGCTTCGTCGACCTCGCGGTCGCGCACCGCACCGACTGGCTGCTGTCGCGCGACAAGGCCCTGCTGCGGCTGCGGCGCACCGCGCTGCGCCGCTTCGGGCTGCGGATCGGCACGCCGGAGGCGTGGAGCGCCGAGGCCGCGCCGGGCGGTGCGCCGACCCCCCGCCTATAATCGGCGCCACCTCCGAGAGACGCCCGATGAACGCGCCCGAACACCTCGCCTACCCCGCCCTGCGCACGAAGCTGCCCAAGGTCGGCACCACGATCTTCACCGTGATGTCCGCGCTCGCCGCCGAGCGCGGCGCGGTCAACCTCGGCCAGGGCTTCCCCGACTTCGACTGCGATCCGCGGCTGGTCGACGCGGTCGCCGAGGCGATGCGCGGCGGCCTCAACCAGTACCCGCCGATGGCGGGCGTCCCCTCGCTGCGCCGCATCGTCGCCGACAAGGTCGAGCGGCTCTACGGCCGCCGCTACGACGCCGACGCCGAGGTGACGATCACCGCCGGCGCGACGCAGGCGATCCTCACCGCGGTGCTCGCCGTGGTGCGCCCGGGCGACGAGGTGGTCGTGATCGAGCCGGTCTACGACAGCTACGTGCCGAACATCGAGCTGGCCGGGGGCGTCGCGGTGACGGTGCCGATGACCGCGTCGTTCCGCGTCGACTGGGACCGCGTCGAGGCCGCGGTGACCTCGCGCACCCGCGCGATCATGGTGAACTCGCCGCACAACCCGAGCGGCACGACGATGTCGGACGACGACCTGCGCCGGCTCGAGCGCCTCGCGGTCGAGCGCGACCTGTTCGTGATCTCCGACGAGGTCTACGAGCACATGGTGTTCGACGGCGCGCCGCACCGCTCGGCCTCGTCGTACCCGGCGCTCGCCGCGCGCACCTTCGTCGTGTCCTCGTTCGGCAAGACCTTCCACGTGACCGGCTGGAAGGTGGCGTACTGCGTCGCGCCCGCGCCGCTGTCGGCGGAGTTCCGCAAGGTCCACCAGTTCAACGTGTTCACCGTCAACACGCCGGTGCAGCACGGGCTGGCCGCGTTCATGGCCGACCCGACGCCCTACCTCGGCCTCGCGGGCTTCTACCAGCGCAAGCGCGACCTGTTCCGCGAGGGCCTGTCCGGCACGCGCTTCCGGCTGTACCCGTGCGAGGGCACGTACTTCCAGCTCGTCGACTACTCGGCGATCTCGGACCTGCCCGAGGCCGAGTTCGCGACGTGGCTGACCACCGAGATCGGCGTCGCCGCGATCCCGCTGTCCGCGTTCTACGACGTGCCCGTCGAGCAGGGGCTCGTGCGCTTCTGCTTCGCGAAGAAGGACGAGACGCTGCGGCTCGCGCTCGAGCGGCTCGCGAGGCTGTAGCGCGATGCGGGTGCCGCGCGACGCCCGCCGGCCGGCCTCGCGCGCGAGGCGGCGGGCCGCGGGCGCGCTCGCGGCGGCGCTCGTCTCGCTCGGCGCGACCTCCTGCGGCGGCGTGCTGCCGCCGGCCGACCTGAAGCCGCCGACGGTGACGTTCTCCGACCTGGCGATCGAGTCGGCGAGCCTGTCGCAGGTGCGCTTCGTCGTCACCATCGCGACCCGCAACCCCAACGCCGTCGACATCCCGCTGTCGAACGTGCGCTTCGGCCTGTCGGTGCTCGGCCAGCCGGTCGCACAGGGAACGGTGCCCGAGCAGCGCTTCCTGCTGCCCGCCGGCGGCGAGCGCGAGGTGCCGGTCGCGCTCGTCGTCGCGACCTCCGACCTGCGCGCGATGCTCGTGCGGCTCGCGCTCGGCTCCCCGGCCGACGCGTTCTGGGAGCTGAAGGGCAGCGCGCACTGGGGCGCCTCGCCGTTCCCGATCCCGTTCGAGCGCCGCGGCGACGCGAGCAGCCTGCGGAGGCTGCGCGAGCTGTTCCGCGGCTGAGCGCGCCGCCCGGACGTCCGTGACGCGCACGAGCCCGCCCCCGCGCCGCTGGGACCTGTTCTGCCGCGTGGTCGACAACCTCGGCGACGCGGCCGTGACCTGGCGGATCGCGCGGCAGCTCGCCGGCGAGCACGGCGTCGCGCCCCGGCTGTGGATCGACGCGCCCGAGGCGCTCGCGCGGCTCGTGCCGGGCGCCGCACCGGGCCTCGAGGTCGACGGCGTGCGGATCGAGCGCTGGGACCCGGACGCCCCCGGGCTCGCGCGCCCCGCCCCGGCCGAGGTCGCCGACGTCGTCGTGGCCGCCTTCGGCTGCGATCCGCCCGAGGGCTACCGCGCGGCGATGCGGACGCGTCGCCCGGTGTGGCTGAACCTCGAGTACCTGTCGGCCGAGCGCTGGATCGACGACCATCACGGCCTGCCGTCGCCGAAGCCCGACGGCCTGGTCGAGCACTTCTTCTTCCCCGGCTTCGGGGAGGCCACCGGCGGGCTGCCGCGCGAGGCCGACCTGTTCGCGCGCCGCGCCGCGTTCCTCGCCGATCCGGCGGCGCGCGCCGCGTTCCTCGCGTCGATCGGCGTGGAGGCCGTGCCCGGCGAGCGCCTCGCGTCGGTGTTCTGCTACCCGGGCTCCCCGGTCGGCGCGCTCGCCGACGCGCTGGCCGCGCGGGGCTGGCGGCT
>DASPJX010000257.1:0-2756 GCA_035628395.1 Burkholderiaceae bacterium
CGCCCCGGCGCGCACCTTCGCGCCGCCCGCGGGCGCGGGCCGCGCGGCGGCCGCGGCCTCGCCGGCGGCCGCGGCGAGCTTCGCGCGCGGCGCCGCGTGCTCGCGCACGATCGCCGAGGCGGGCTTGTCCTCGCGCATCCCGTGGAACGACGCGTAGCGCACGCGCCCGTCGCGGGTCCACTCGGCGAACGACACCTCCGCCACCCGCTCGGGCGCGACCCAGGTCGCGCCGAGGTTGCGGGGGGCGTCGGCGAACGGCGAGGCCTCGACGCGCGTCGCCAGCAGCTCGCGACGCAGCGCGAGTCGCGTGTCGAGGTCGAAGCCGGTGCCGACGTTGCCCGCGTAGCGCAGCGCGCCGTTCGCGTCGTGCACGCCGAGGAGCAGCGCGCCGATGCCCTCGCGGCCGTTGCGCAGCTCGGTGAAGCCGCCGACCACGAACTCCTGGCGCTGCGTGCACTTGAGCTTGATCCAGGTCGGCGCGCGGCGCGACTCGTACGGCGCGTCGATCCGCTTGCCGATCAGCCCCTCCATCCGCAGGCGGCACGCGCTCGCGAGCAGCTCGCCCGGCTCGACGGCGAAGTCCTCGCTGAACGCGAGCGCCGGCTGGGGCCGCGCCTCGAGCACCGCCCGCAGCCGCTCGCGCCGCTCGGCGAGCGGCCGCGCGCGCAGGTCCTCGCCGTCGAGGTAGGGCGCGTCGAACAGGAACCAGCGGATCGCGCGCGTGCGCGAGGCCTCGAACGCGTTCTGCAGCCGCTGGAAGTCGGGCGCGCCGTCGGGGCCGGCGACCACGATCTCGCCGTCGAGCCACGCGCGGTCGACGCCGAGCGCGCGGATCGCCTCGACCAGGTGAGGCAGCCGCGCGGTCCAGTCGACGCCGTTGCGGGTCACGAGCCGGACGTCGGCGCCCTCCACGCGCGCGAGCAGCCGGTAGCCGTCGAACTTCATCTCCCAGATCCAGCCCGGCTCCTCGGGCGCGGCGTCGACGAGGGTGGCGAGCTGCGGCACGAACGCGTCGGGCAGCGCCGGGTCGGTCGCGCGGCGCCCCGGCGCGGTCGCGTCCGGACGAGCCGGCGCGGCGGCGGACGGGCGCCGCGCGGACGGACGCGCCGCGCCGCTGCGCGCGTCGCGCGTCGCGTCGGCGTCGGTCCCGGCCGCGGGGGCACCGGCCGCGGGGGCGCCGGCCGCGTCCTTCTCGCGGATCAGCAGCCACGGCGGCTGGCGCTCGGTGCCCTTGCCGCGCATGCGCACCAGCGTCCAGCGCCCGCGCAGCCGACCGCCGCGCAGCTCGAACTTGAGCTTGCCGGCCTCCAGCCCGGCGCGCGCGTCGCCGACCGGCGACCAGGTGCCGCGGTCCCAGACGCGGACGGTGCCGCCGCCGTACTGCCCCTTCGGGATCTCGCCCTCGAAGTCCGCGTAGTCGAGCGGATGGTCCTCGACCTGCACCGCGAGCCGGCGCTCGCCGGGCGCCTCGGACGGGCCCTGCGGCACCGCCCAGCTGCGCAGCACGCCGTCGACCTCGAGGCGGAAGTCGTAGTGGAGGCGCCGCGCGTGGTGCTCCTGCACGACGAAGATCGGCTCGGCCGACGGCCGGGCGCGGCGACCGCGCGGCTCCGCGGTTCGCGCGAAGTCGCGCTTGCGGTGGTAGGTCTGGAGCGGATCGGACATGGTCGGCCTCCCCCGGCGGCCAGCGCGGCCGATCGTCGGCGATGCAAGTCGCGCTCCCGGGCGCGGGCACGCGGGTTGCAGCGTCGCGGCCGAGGCGCGGCGACGTCCGCCGGGCCACGACGGAGCTCCCACGATGTCCCGCACCCTGTGGAACGGCGCGATCACCTTCGGCCTCGTGCACATCCCGGTCGGCCTGCATCCGGCGGTGCGCGACAGCGGCATCGACTTCGACTGGCTCGACGCGCGGTCGATGGACCCGGTGGGCTACAAGCGGGTCAACAAGCGCACCGGCCGCGAGGTCGAGCGCGACGACATCGTGCGGGCGGTCAAGACCGACGACGACCGGTACGTCGTGCTGAGCGACGACGAGATCCGGGCCGCGTACCCGCGCACCACGCAGACGATCGAGATCGAGACCTTCGTGCCCGCGCGCGAGATCCCGCTCGAGTACATGGACCGGCCGTACTGGCTCGCGCCCGGGGCCAAGGCGGACAAGGTCTACGCGCTGCTGCGCGAGGCGCTGCGCGCGCGCGACCGGTACGGCATCGCGCGCGTCGTGATCCAGACGAAGCAGCACCTGGCCGCGCTCGTGCCCTTCGGCCGCGCGCTGATGCTGGTCACGCTGCGCTGGCCCGAGGACATCCGCTCGCCCGACGAGCTCGAGCTGCCGCCCGAGGGCCGCAAGGCGACCGGGCTGTCCGACGCCGAGATGCGGATGGCCGCGCAGCTCGTCGACGGCATGTCGGACGAGTGGGAGCCCGAGCGCTACCGGGACCGCTTCCGCGCGGCGATCGAGACGCTGGTCGAGAGGAAGGCGCGCGCGGGCGACGCGACCGGCGTCGAGCCGCTCGAGGAGGCGCCGGCCCCGGACAACGTGGTCGATCTGACCGAGCTCCTGCGGCGCAGCCTGCAGGGCCGGCGCGGCGGGGCGGCGAACGACGAGGCGCGCGACGGGGCCGACGCGGCGCCGAAGCGGCGCGCCGCGTCGGGCCCGACCCGCGACGGCGCGTCCTCGCGCGCCGCGCCGAAGAAGGCGGGCGCGAGCGCGACCCGCGCGGCCGCCGCGACGACGAAGCGCGCGTCGCGCGCCG
>DASPJX010000258.1:0-9542 GCA_035628395.1 Burkholderiaceae bacterium
GCGCGTGCGGCGGGCGTGGGCTCGACGCCCCGGCGGGCCCGCTCGAGCAGCCGCGTGCCCGCCTGGACCTCGAGCCCGCGCACGCGGGCGCTGGCCGACGCGAGCGCGAGACGCGAGCGCGCCGCGCCGCCGGTGATGCTGCCCGCCCCGACGACGATCGGGAACAGCGCCGGATCGGTCGGGTCGACGTGCACGGAACCCTCCGGGGGGGCACGTGCCTTCGCGGGAGACGAAGGCGGACGCTTCGAAAGCCGTCTTGCACGATGCGCCGGCCCGGGCGACGATCGGCGCGGTGGACATCCTCTTCGTCGCGGCGGTCTTCGTGCTCGCGGGCCTGGTGAAGGGCGTGATCGGACTCGGGCTGCCGACGGTGGCGATGGGCCTGCTCGGGCTCGCGATGCCGCCGGCGCAGGCCGCGGCGCTGCTGGTCGTGCCTTCGCTCGTGACGAACGCATGGCAGCTGCTCGCCGGCCCGGGCCTCGCCCGGATCGTGCGGCGGCTGTGGCCGATGATGGCCGGCATCGCGGTCGGCACCGCGCTCGGGTCGGGGCTCGTCGCCGGCGTCGGCGGCTCGGGCGCGACCGCGGCGCTCGGCGCGGCGCTGATCGCCTACGGCGTCGTCGGCCTCGCGCGGCTGCGGCTGCGCGTGTCGCCGCGCGCCGAGCGCTGGGCGGGCCCGGCCGTCGGCGCGGCGACCGGCTGGGTGACGGGGGTGACCGGCGTGTTCGCGATCCCGGCCGTGCCCTACCTCGGCTCGCTCGGCTTCGAGCGCGACGAGCTCGTGCAGGCGCTGGGGCTGTCGTTCACCGTCTCGACGATCGCGCTGGCCGCCGGCCTCGCGTGGCACGACGCGCTGCACTGGCGCACGGCGGCCGAGTCGCTGCCGGCCGTCGCGGCGGCGCTGGCCGGCATGGCGGTCGGCGGCCGGCTGCGCGCGCTCGTGCGGCCCGAGACCTTCCGTCGGGGCTTCTTCGTCGCGCTGCTGGTGCTGGGCGCCGAGCTCGTCTGGCGCGGCGTCGGGATCGGCCGGGGCTGACCGCGCCGGCCGCGGCGGGTCAGCGCGGATCGACCTCGCGGCGCAGCTGCTCGTAGAGCGTGAACCGGCGCGGATCGAGCCGGCCGTCCTCGAGCGCGCCGCGCACCGCGCAGCCGGGCTCGTGGCGATGGCTGCAGTTGTGGAAGCGGCAGTGCCCGAGCAGCGGCTGGAACTCGCGCAGCCCGTGCTCGATCTCGCTGGGCGACAGGTGCGCGAGCCCGAAGACCTGGAAGCCCGGCGAGTCGATCAGCCGGCCGCCGCCCTCCAGGTCGAACGCGCGCGTGAAGGTCGTCGTGTGCTTGCCGGTCTGCAGCGCCTCGGAGATCGTCTGCGTCGCGAGCTCGGCGTGCGGCACGAGCCGGTTCACCAGCGTCGACTTGCCCATGCCGCTCTGGCCGAGCAGCAGCGTCGTGCGGTTCGCGAGCCGGGGACGCAGCGCGGCGACCGCGTCGTCGGGCCGCGAGCGGGTGTCGATGCGCTCGACCGGGTAGCCGAGCCGCTCGTGGACCGCGAGCCGCGGCTCGATCGAGGCCATCGCCCCCGGCACGTCGGCCTTGGTCGCGACGAGCAGGCACTCGATGCCTTCGCGCTCGGCGGCGATCAGCACGCGCAGCAGCAGCTCCTCGGAGAACGGCGGCTCGCCGCTCAGCACGATCGCCGCCTGGTCGAGGTTCGCGGCGAGCGCCTTCGTGCGCCGCTGGTCGCTGCGACGCAGCAGGTTGCGGCGCGGCAGCACCCGCTCGATCACCGCCTGCCCGGCGCCGAGCTCGCGCCACGCGACCCGGTCGCCGGCGACCACGTCGGCGTTGCGCCCGCGCGTGACCGCGAGCCGCTCGCCGCCCGCGTCGATCGCCAGCCAGAACTGCCGCCCGTAGGCGGCGAGCACGAACGCCTCGCCGGTGTCGCTCACCGGCCGGGCCGCGCGTCGTGCAGCGCGTCGGTGCGCGCGGCGCAGACGAAGTCGTTCAGCGTCACGCCGCCGGCCGAGTGCGTCGACCACCGCACCGTGCAGCGGTCGTAGCCGACGGCGAGGTCCGGATGATGGTCCTGCCGGTGGACCATCCACGCGAGCGCGTTGACGAAGGCGATCGTCTCCCACCAGTCGGCGAAGCGGTATTCCGCCTGCAGCGCGCCGTCGACGAGCGTCCAGCGCGGCAGCACCGCGAGCTGCGCGGCGATCGCCTCGGCGGTCCAGGCGTCGCGGCCGGTCAGCGGGCCGCACTCGAGCGCGCCGAGCGCCTCGGGGGACAGCGGAGCGGGAAGGGGCATCGGCTCGGGCCTCGTCGCGGCGCGGTCGGTCACGCGCCGCGTCCGGCGCCGGCCGGGCTCGCGTCCGCCAGCGCGGCGAGCCGGCCGAGCCGGATCGCCGCCGGCGGGTGCGAGTCGTAGAACGCCGAGTGCACCGGATCGGGCGTCAGCGTGGCGGCGTTGTCCTCGTAGAGCTTGACCAGCGCGCGCGACAGGTCCTCGGCGCTCGACTGGCGCGCGGCGAACGCGTCGGCCTCGAACTCGTGGCGGCGCGACAGCCACGCCGACAGCGGGTGCAGCACGAAGGTGAACACCGGCATCGCCAGGAAGAACAGCAGCAGCGCGTGGCCGCCGAGCAGGTCGCCCGGATGCGGCGTCGCGCCCAGCCCCTGGTAGAACCAGGGCTGGCGCGACAGCCAGCCGAGCAGCCACAGCCCGGCCAGGCTGATCGCGAAGCTCGCGGCGATCCGCTTCAGGATGTGCCGGTGCGTGAAGTGGCCGAGCTCGTGCGCGAGCACCGCCTCGATCTCGTCGGCCGACAGCCGCGACAGCAGCGTGTCGAAGAACACGATCCGCTTGCCCCGCCCGAAGCCGGTGAAGTAGGCGTTGCCGTGCGCCGAGCGCCGGCTGCCGTCCATCACGAACAGCCCCTTCGAGGCGAAGCCGCAGCGCGCGAGCAGCCGCTCGACGCGCTCGCGCACCGGGCCGGGCTCGAGCGGCTCGAAGCGGTTGAACATCGGCGCGATCACGGTCGGGTAGAGCAGCAGCACCGCGAGGTTGAAGGCGACCCACACGCCCCAGGCCCACAGCCACCACAGCGTGCCGGCGCACTCCATCAGCCACAGCACGGCGACCACCAGCGGCCCGCCGAGCGCGACCGCGAGCGCCGCGCCCTTCGCGAGGTCGGCGACGAAGAGCCGCGGCGTCATCCGGTTGAAGCCGAAGCGCTTCTCGAGGCCGAACTGCCGGTACCAGGCGCTCGGCAGGTCGACGATCGCGGCGATCGCCGCGACCGCGCCGATCGTCGCCACCGCGCGCAGGAACGGCGCGTCGGGCATCGCCTCGCGCAGCGCGGCCGCGATCGCGTCGATGCCGCCGAGCACGGTGAAGCCGAGCAGCACGGCGGCGCCGATCAGCGTCTCGAGCACGCCGAGGCGCACGCGCGCCACGGTGTAGTCGGCCGCGCGCCGGTGGGCCGACAGCGGGATGCGCTCGGCGAACTGCGGCGGCACCGCGTCGCGGTGGCGCGCGACGTGCCGGATCTGGCGCGTCGCCAGCCACAGGCGCAGCAGCACCGACAGCACGAGCGCGCCGAGGAACACCAGCGTGAACGCGAGCGACGGGGAGGCGGGGAGGAGCGCGGCGGGGCTCATGAGACAATGGCGGGAGGAGAAGAAAAGTATGTCACAGCCCCCGCCGACCGCTCCGAACGAAACCCACCTGATCTGGGTGGACATGGAGATGACCGGCCTGCGGCCCGAGGTCGACCGGATCATCGAGGTCGCGGTCGTGGTCACCGATTCCGACCTGAACGTGCTGGCGACGGGCCCGGTGATCGCGGTCCACCAGCCCGACGCGGTGCTCGCCGCGATGGACGCCTGGAACACCGCGACCCACGGCCGCTCGGGCCTGACCGAGCGCGTGCGCGCGTCGCGGGTCACCGAGGCCGAGGCCCAGGCCGTGCTGATCGACTTCCTGCGTCCCTGGGTGCCGCCCGGCAAGTCGCCGATGTGCGGCAACTCGATCTGCCAGGACCGGCGCTTCATGGCGCGCACGATGCCCGAGCTCGAGGCGTGGTTCCACTACCGGAACCTCGACGTCTCCACGGTCAAGGAGCTGTGCAAGCGCTGGCGGCCCGAGGTCGCGCGCGCCTTCGCCAAGCGCAGCGCCCACACCGCGCTCGCCGACATCGAGGAGTCGATCGACGAGCTGCGGCACTACCGCGAGCACTTCTTCCGGCTGGCCGCGGCGTGACCGCGCCGCGTCCCGACGGCGTCCGGCCCGTGCCGGCGCGGGGCGCCGCCGCGCCTCGGCCGTGACGCTCGCGCTGATCGAGCGGATCGCCGGCATCATGGTGCCGGTGCTGACGATGATCGTCGTCGGCTGGCTGTACGCGCGCCGGCACGCGCCCGACATGTCGGCGATCAACCGCATCAACATGGACCTGTTCGCGCCCGCGCTGATCTTCTCGGCGCTCGCGAGCCGCGACTTCGACGTCGCCGACAACCGCTGGCTGCTCGCCGCCTCGGCGCTGATCGTGCTCGGCTCGGGGCTGCTCGCCTGGCCGGTCGCGCGCCTGGCGCGCGTGCACCCGCGCACCTTCGTGCCGCCGATGATGTTCAACAACAGCGGCAACATGGGCCTGCCGATCGCGGTGCTCGCCTACGGGCAGCCGGGCCTCGCCCCCGCGGTCGCGATGTTCGTCGTCTCGAACGCGATCCACTTCACGCTCGGCGCGCGGATCGTCGACCCGCGCGCCTCGGTGCGCCAGCTGCTGCTCACGCCGATGAACGTCGCCACCGCGGCCGGCTTCGCGGTGGCCGCCACCGACCTGCCGCGGCCCGAGATCGTCGTGCGCTCGCTCGAGCTGCTCGGCCAGGCGATGATCCCGCTGATGCTGTTCGCGCTCGGCGTGCGGATGGTCTCGGTCGGGCGCGCGAGCTTCCGGCTCGGGCTGCTCGGCGCGCTCGTCTGCCCGGCGACCGGGCTCGCGGTCGCGTTCGCGATCGACGGGCTGCTGCCGCTCGACGACGCGCAGCGCGGCCTGATGTACATCTTCGCGAGCCTGCCGCCGGCGGTGCTCAACTTCATGGTCGCCGAGCGCTACGACCGCGAGCCCGGCAAGGTCGCGGCGATGGTGCTGGTCGGCAACATCGCCTCGATCGCGTTCGTGCCGATCGGGCTCGCGCTCGCGCTGCGCTGACGCGGTGCCCGACCCGCGGAGATCAGCGGGTCGCGACGCGCCCCGAGTCCGCCGGGTGGCCGGCCGGGCCGGCCCGCGCGGTCCGCCGGAACAGCACCGCGAGCGCGACCGACGCGCACGCGAGCGCGGCCACCGCGGCGATCCAGAAGCCGCGCGCGCCGAGGCCGAGCCCGAACGCGAGCGCCGCGCCGCCGCCCAGGCCCAGCCCCCACAGCGACACCGCGAAGATCGCCATCGGCGCGACCGCGACCTTCCAGGCGCGCAGCGCGAACGCGAAGGCGACCTGGATCGCGTCGACGACGTGGTACGCGGCGACCCACGGCAGCAGCGCGAGGGCGATCGCGCCGACGCCGGGGTCGGCGGTGTAGGCCGACACCAGCGGCGCGCGCAGCAGCACCAGCGCGAGGGCCACCGCGACGCCGAGCGCGGCCGCGAGCCGCACGCCGTGCCAGGCGATGCGCCGCGCGCCCGGCGCGTCGCCGGCGCCGAGCGCCTGGCCGGCGAGCACGCCGGCCGCGCCCGCGACCGCGAGCGGCAGCATGTACGAGACCGCGGCGACGTTGGCGACGATCGCGTGGCCGCCCACCACGTCGGTGCCGAGGCGCGCGACCATCAGCGTGACCAGGTTGAACGCGCTGACGTCGATCAGGTAGGTCGCGCCGATCGGCAGCCCGAGCCGCACCAGCTCGCCGAGCGCCGCGCGCCGCGGGCGGCCGAGCCCGGCGAGCGAGAAGCGCCGGTAGAACCGGTCGCGCCGCAGCAGCGTCGCGCCGATCGCCGCCGACGTCCAGAAGACCACGGCGGTGGCGAGCCCGCAGCCTGCGCCGCCCATCGCCGGCACGCCCGGCAGGCCGAGCGCGGGGATCGGATCGCTGCCGTGCATGAACAGCAGGTTGAGCGGCACCTTGCAGACCGGCCCGAGCAGGTTGATCGCCATCACGACGCGGGGCCGCGACACCGCCACGTTGAAGGTCGTGAACGCGCGGAACCAGAGCGCCGCGGGCAGCCCGAGCGCGATCGACTGCAGGTAGGCGACGGCGCGCGCCTCGACGCCGGGCTCGGCGCCGGCGATCGCGAGCAGCGGCTGCGGGTACGCGAGCGCGACGGTGCCCGGCACCAGCATGAAGAGCACGAGCCAGCGGCCCTGCCGCCAGGTCTCGCCGACCTCGTCCATCCGGCCGCCGCCGAAGTGCTGCGCGGCGACCGGCGAGATCGCCTGCAGCGTGCCCATCAGGCCGACGAATACGACGAAGTAGATGCTCGAGCCGATCGCGACCGCGGCGAGGTCCTGCGCCGACAGCTGTCCGGCCATCACGTTGTCGATGACGCCGTTGGCCATCACCGCGACCTGGCCGACGAACATCGGCCAGCCGAGGGCGACGATCGAGCGCGTGGTGCCGGCCACGGGACGCCTTCGCCGCGCCGCGCTCAGCGCGCCGCGCTGCGGAACAGGCGGAAGCGCTCCTGCCGGTCGGCCGGGCGCTGGCCGCGCCAGACCTGCTTCCACTCGCCGGGCGGCATCAGCGCGTCGAGCGGCACGCCGGCGCGGTCGGCGACGAGCATCCACTCGCAGTCCGCGCGGGTGTCGTCGAAGCGCATCCCGCCGAAGTAGCCGAAGCTCGCGCGCTGCGCGAGGTCGACGCCGACCGTGCCCACGCAGCGGTGCGAGGGCCCGATCGCCGCGCCCGCCTGCTGCGCGACGTCGCGGTAGGTCTTGCGGTGGTCGCCCGCGGGCAGCCACAGCGTCATCAGCAGGCACCACGCGAGCACCATGCCGCCGGCCGACAGCATCACCGAGCGCCACATCGCGCGCGGCCGGCGCGACACCCGCCAGGCGACCAGCGCGATCCACGCGGCGGTGACCACCAGCCCGGTCGCGAGCTCGGGCCCGTCGACCGACGGGACGAAGCCGAGCGCCGACTGCTGCGCGCGGAACGCCATCCGCGGCGGCCAGCCGGTCTGGAACGCGATCCAGTACGCCCAGAGCGCGAGGCCGATCAGCGAGAACGTCATCACCGCGAACCAGTCGATCAGGCTCACCAGCCCGCGACGGATCGTCGGCAGCCCGAGCGCGGCGAGCATCGCGAGCGGCGGCACGAGCGGCAGCAGCAGCGCCTCGCTGCCGCGCGGCGCGGGCAGCGCGACGATCAGCAGCGCCGCGGCCGTCGCGGCCGGCACGCCGATCGCCGGCTCGAGCCGGCGCGCGCGCCAGCGCCACAGCGCCCAGGCCGCCATCGGCCAGGCCGGCCAGAAGAACCAGGGCACCGTCTCGGCGAGCCAGGCGAGCGTCGGGCCGGTGGGCCCGGCGATCTGCGCGAGGTTCCAGTCGAGCCAGAGCTCGAGGAACGCACGCCCGGCGTCGCCCGACGACCAGAGCGCGGCCGGCCACGCGGCCGAGGCGATCAGCGCGACCGGCACGAAGGCGCCCAGCATCGGGCCGGCGACCAGCCGGTAGGCGCTCACCGTGGCGGGCAGCGCGAGCGCTGCGAGCGCGAGCGCGCCGGCGGCCGGTATCCCGCGCGAGGCGAGCGACAGCCCGACCGCGACGCCGGCGAGCGCGCCGCCGAGCCGCGGGCGCTCGATCGCGAGCGCGCAGGCGAACAGGAACACGCCGACCCAGGCGACCTGCGCGGCCTCGGCGGTGGTCTCGTGGACGCGCGCTAGCAGCCCGAAGGTCGCGAGCACGACCAGCAGCGCGCAGTCGGCGACCGCGCGGCCGAAGTCGACGTGGGAGGCGGACGCGCCGAACGGATCGGCCGGCTGCGCCTCGGGGCGTCGCGCGAGCCGCCAGGTCGCGTACCAGAGGCAGACGAGGAACAGCGCGAGCCAGGCCATCGCGACCCCGCGCATCACGGTGTCGGCCGGCAGGAACGGCAGCGCCCGCATCGCGACCGCGCCGATCCAGAAGGGCAGCGGTCCCTCCTCGAACACCGTCACGCCGAGCACGTTCGGCATCAGCCAGTCGGCGAGGCCCGAGGCCCGCGACATCGTCCACGCGATGCCGAAGCCGGCCGCGTCCTCGGAGCGCCACGGGTCGCGCCCGACCAGCCCCGGCACGACGTACAGCGCGCACATGAGCAGCAGCAGCCACCGCGGCATCTTCGCGGCCTGCAGGGTCGTGACGAGGAAGGGCTTCACCGTGGGGATCGATTAGAGCAGAGCCGCCGGTCGTCCCGGAGCGGCGGTTCCGGCCGCGCGCGTGCGCGACGGCGCCCCGGAAACGACGAGGGCAGCCCGCAGGCTGCCCCGTGCTGCGACGCGACCGGGCCGCTCGGGCCGATCGCGCGCGTGGCGGGCGGCCGCGGGCCGCCCGTCGCCGCCGTCAGGCCGCGGCCTTGCCGCCGCGGGCGAACTTCTGGCGGAACTTCTCGACGCGGCCGGTCTCGCTGATCCGCTGCTGGGCGCCGGTGTAGAACGGGTGCGACTCGGAGGTCACGTCCAGCTTGAACAGCGGGTACTCCTTGCCGTCGTCCATCGTGATCTTCTCGCGCGTGTTCACGCACGAGCGGGTCACGAACTTGAAACCGCTGGACATGTCCTGGAACACGACCTCGCGGTACTCGGGATGGATGCCTTCCTTCATGCTGGACCTCGGAATTCGTGACTGGGGCGCCGGGCGCGTGCCGCGCGGGAGGCTGCGGACGCCCACGTTCCCGGATGGTGAAAAGCCTTAGAGTATACCGCGCGGGCACGGCACGGTCCAGCGCCGGCGGGCGCGCGGGCGCCGCGGCCGCGGCGCCTCAGCGCGCGTCCGGCCCGCGGTCGCCGGCCGACAGCGGCGGGGCGATCCGCTCGAGCCCGAGCCGCTCGGCGTCCAGGCCCCAGCGCCACTGCACCGCGGCCGCGACGACCATCAGCGCGGCGCCCAGCCAGTAGCCCTGCGCGATCGCCAGGCGGTCGCCGGTGCCGATCAGCCCGCCGAGCAGCCAGGGGCCCGCCACCCCGCCGACGCCGGTGCCGACCGCGTAGAACAGCGCGATCGCCAGGCCGCGCATCTCCATCGGGAAGGTCTCGCCCACGGTCAGGTAGGCCGAGCTCGCCGCGGCCGACGCGAAGAAGAACACGATCGACCAGGCGATCGTCTGGCCGGTCGCGTCGAGCCGGCCCGCGGCGAACAGCGCGGCGGTGACCGCGAGCAGCACGCCCGAGGCGAGGTAGGTGCCGGCGATCATCGGGCGGCGGCCGACGGTGTCGAACAGCCGCCCGAGCAGCAGCGGGCCCAGGAAGTTGCCTGCCGCGAACGGCAGCAGGTACAGCCCCACGTCCTGCGCCGGCACGCCGAAGAAGCGGCCGAGCACCAGCGCGTACGTGAAGAAGATCGCGTTGTAGAAGAAC
>DASPJX010000259.1:0-4296 GCA_035628395.1 Burkholderiaceae bacterium
CCGGTCACGCCGGCCATGTCGGCGTCGAGCTGCGGCATCCGGACCTTGATCTTCCAGGTCGTGCGGGTGAGCCGCGCGCTCGGCGGGCCTTCGCCGGCCGAATTGAACGCGGCGACCCAGACCTCGTAGGTCACCGACGGATCGAGGCCGCTGCCGGTGATCGAGGTCGCACCCGCGGCGGCGACGCCGGCCACGAACACCGCGCCGCCCGCGCGCTGCGCGTAGAGCCGGTAGCCCTCGACCGTGCCGCTCGCGCCCACGAAGGTCGCCGCCAGCGTGCGCGCGCCCGTGACGGTGGCCGTCGACAGCGTCGGCGCGCCGGGCGCGGTGACCGAGTTGGTCTGCGGCAGCGTGCCGCCCGAGGTGACGGTGGGCACCGTCGTGAAGACCGGCATGTCGGTCGAGGTGTCGGGCGCGCTGTTGAAGTAGGTGAACGTGCCCGAGCCCTGGTCGGGGACGACCGCGGTGCCGATCGCCGCCGACGAGAAGGAGTGGTAGCTGAGAAGGTTGGTCGCCGACGCGGGCGCGGCCTGCGCGGTTTCGGTGGCGACCTCGCCGTCGGTCAGCGCGCGGTTCCAGACCTTGAGGTGCGCCACCAGGACGTCGGCCCAGAAGCCCGGCACGCCGAAGTCGCCCGCGGCGAACGGCGCATCGCCGATCTGCAGCGCCTCGCACGCCGCGCTGCCGGGGCTGTTGGGGAGCGACACCGAGGTCAGCGCGCCGCCCACCGGGCGGTGGAAGAGCTGCATGCCGGTGGAGCTCGCCGCGTTGCCGCGCAGCACCACCGCATGCCAGCCCTGCCCCGCGGCCGCGCCCGGCTGCAGCTCGGCGAGGAAGGCCGACGGGTTCGCGCCGTAGCTGTCGGTGGCAAAGAGCGACTTGCCCTCATCGCCGCCGAGGCGCACCGCCTGGGCGTGGCCGCCCGACGTCGACTGCAGGTAGGCGACGTGCGCGGCGTTGACGGGGCGCCCGGCGACGACCTTGACGTACATGACCGCGGTGAAGGCCGCGAACGAGGCGGGCAGATCCGTCGTGCGCCGCAGCGCGCGCTTGTCGGCGGCGAATCGGATGCTCATGCTGTCAGCACCGGCAGAGGGGGCGGCAGCGCACGGAAGGCGGACTCCGTGAGCGTGTGCCTCGAGTTGTAGGGGGCCGAGCCGTCGACGTTGCGCGCGGTGATGATGTTCGTCGCGCTCGCCCATTCGCGCGTCGTCGACGAGCGGATCGGCATGTAGCGCCCGCCGATCGAGCCCGGCCAGTACGGGCCGCTCGACATCCCGGTGTCGCTGTTGCTCGCGCCGCCGAACGGGTAAATGTCGAGCCCGGCCTGCAGGCAGTAGCGCGCGGCCGAGAACTGGTCGGGGCCGCTGGCGTCGTGCTTGACCAGCCGCGCGAAGATCCGCACATGCACGCCGCGCAGCGTCGCCGGGTTGAAGGCCGGCGAGGCGACCTGCCCCTGATAGCCGTGGAAGACGCTGCCGTCGGGGTTGATCCGCACCGAGAGCCGCCCGTTCGCCTCGTAGCGGCGCGAGGCGTCGCCCCCGGAGGTCACGATGTCGCGGCTGAACGGATCGCCCCACGGCCCGAGCGTGTCGGAGAGCATCGTCCAGCTCGAGGCGCCATCGGCCAGCACCCAAAGCTGCAGGTTCGAGACCTCGAGCCGCACGTTCAGATCGCCCTGATGGCCCGACTCGTCCCAGATGACGTACCAGGGCTGCAGCGCCGACCAGTATTCGCGCTCACCGGTGCGCTTGTTGCCCGGCCACCAGGACGGCACCGCCACCGAGCGCAGGTCGGCGCCCTGGATGACGCAGCCGCCCTTCATGAAGTTGAGGTCGCGCGCGCCCGGCAGGATCACGGTGTTCGGCGCCATGTGCGCGATCATGTCGCCCACGCCCGAGGTCACCGTGTCGAAGCCGGGGCCGTTGAACACCGACTGCGCGATCGTCGCGGGCTGGCCGCTCGCGAAATCCTTCGACACGCGTGCCGGCGTGGTGCCCGTCGCCTGGCCGATCGGCGACTGGATGAAGACGGCCGCGTTCGAGGCGTTCTCGATGCGATGCACGCCGCTGCCGGTGGCGAACGCCGCCGCGGCGAGCGCGGCCGCGGTCACGCCGGGGATGAAGAGCTGCGTGCCCGAGCGCGCCGCGGGGCCGGCGACGGTCGAATTGAAGACCTCGACGCTGTTCCAGATGACGCGGTGCCGGATCGACGTCCCGAGCTGCGCGATCAGCGAGTCGATGTAGGCGGCGTCCTTCGAGCCGTTGGCCGCCGCGTTCGCCGCGGCGACGGCCGAGGCGAGCGTGCTCGAGGCGACGGTGATCGCGGTGCTCATCTCAGGCCCTCGAGACGATCACGTCCAGCACGCCCCAGGTCGTGATGTTCGCGATCTGCGTGCTGTTGAAGGTCAGCACGTTGGTCGACGCCGTTACCCCGGGCGTCCAGACGACCGAGCCGATCGTGATGTCGGGCGTGCCCGGCTGCACGAGCGAGGCGGTGAACGCGATCGACCCGTCGCCCTTGCCGCGCACAGCGAGCTGCAGGTCGGCGTCCATCCCGGGGTCGGCGAGCGCGCCCATCCGCACCCGGAACGCGCCGGCCGCGGTCGCCTGCACGAAGTCGAAGTCGTCGGCCGCGAGCTCATCGAGCATCGCGTAGAGGGCGCTGCCGGTCGACGGCGTCCACGGCCCCGCCGAGACGTCGCTGATCGGGCGCGCCTTCTGCAGCGTGCGAGTATGGAAGGTCGCGGAGACATCCCACGAGCTGTCGCCATCGGCGCCCGAGCCGCGCACGCGGAACCGGTAGTCGGTGTCAGGCGTCAGGCCCGTCAGCGCGCGGCTCGTTGCGTTCGCCGCCGCGGTGCCCTGCGACGTCCAGACGTTGAAGTCGGGGCCGGGCGCGGTCTCGACGTCGAAGCCGTCCTCGTTCGAGGAGTTGTCGGTCCAGTTGGCGACCGCCGTGCGCGCGGCGACTGTCGTCGCGCCGCCCGCGGTCGGCATCGTCGGGATCGCCGGCGCCGAGGTCGTGAAGGTGGCCGAGGTGCTCCAGGCCGAGTCGCCCGAGGCGCCCTTGGCGCGGACCCGGAACTGGTACTGCGTGCTCGCGGTCAGCCCTGTGACCGCGATGCTCGTCGCGTTGATCGCCGCCGGCGAGCCGCTCACCGTCGACCAGGACGAGAACGGGCTCGCGGCGATCTGCACGTCGAAGCCGGTCTCGTCGTCCGAGTTGTCGAGCCAGGGGAGCGTTGCGGTCGTCGCGGTGACGCTCGAGGCGGTGCCCGCGGTCGGCGCATCGGGCACGGCCGCGGCCATGATCTGCTGCGGATCGTTCGCGAAGGCTTGCGCCTCGGAATCGGTCAGCGCGCGCGTCCAGCGCCCGAACGCCCGGAAGCGCGCCGGATAGTATTCGCCCGACGGCCAGCCGCCCAACGTCATCGCGGTCAGCGTCGCGGTCGCGAGCGCCGTCTGCGCGACGCTCACCGCCGCGCCCCCGCCGGTGAAGAAGAGCTTGGTCGTCGTGCCGTTGCTCGTGACGACGAGCGTGTGCTCGGTGTCGAGCGCCGGCCCGGTCGCGAGGTTGTACGCAATCTCGGTCGCGCTGCTGTTGTTGCGCCACACGCGCATCGACGGATCGCCGCCGACCCGCTGCAGCGCCTGGACCCAGTCGCCGCCGCTGTTGAACAGGCCGAAGAGCGGCGCCCAGTCGGGGACCGTGTTGCGACGCGAGAAGGTGATAAAGAAGCTGAACGGGCTTCCCACCACCGGGCTTTCGGCCGCGATGTTGAGGTTCAGCTCCTGCCCGCTGCCGGTCGGCTCGTAGTAGCTGCCGATCGAGTCGGTGCCGTAGGTGCCGCCCGCCTCCGTGACGGTGTAGGCGGTGTCGTTGACGAGGTTCTTCGCGCTCGTCGCCCCGTCGGTGCCGAGGATGACGAGGATCTGCAGGTTCGTTGCGATCGCTGCCGCGGTGACGTCTGAATCAGGTGCCCATGCCATTGTTCTGCTCCGCTTAAACCGCGACCGCGTTGGTCACCTGGAAGACGCTCACCACCATCGCCATGCGCTGCGACTGATCGAGGTGCATCACATGCAGCCGCCGGGTGCGCCGGTCGTAGAACGAGGACATCACCCGGACCTTCGCGTCGGTGTTCGGATACGGCAGGCTGAACGACCACAGCGCATAGGGACGGTTCGACCAGGGCGTGCGCGTGCCCGCCTTCGTCGCGGCCAGGTCGTTGAGGTTGTAGGCCCACACCGTCAGCACATACGGCCAGCCCACCGGGCCGCGCGTGCCCTGGCC
>DASPJX010000260.1:0-10834 GCA_035628395.1 Burkholderiaceae bacterium
CTTCGTCTCGCGGTCGACCTTCTCGGGCACGACCACGGTGTCGCCCGGAGCCAACGCCAGACCGAACACCGAGCCCGACCCGCCGCCCAGCCATCCGCCCGCCTTGCGCGACGCGATGCTGCCGTCCGCGCGCAGCACGAACACGTTGTCGACGTCCGCACCCTCGGTGAGGCCGGCCGAATCCAGGTATTCGCGCACGCTCCTCCCCGACCGCCACAGCAGCACGTTCTCGTTGTAGACGCTCCCCACCACCGTCACGAACGACGGTCGCGGCGGCACGATCACGCGATCCCCGTCCTCGAGGGTCATGTCCGGAAGGCTCGGCACCGCGGGATCCAGCTCGAGCGCGATCCGCCCCGTCGGCTTCATCGACGCGAGCCGCTGCAGCCGCTCGCGCGCGAGCTTCTCCTCCATCTCGAGCCGCTGCGCCTGGACGGCGCGCTGGTTGGCGTCGCCGGCCTGCAGCGTCGCCTGCCGTGCCGCGAGGCCCGCGCTCACCTGGTCCTCGAGCTTCTTCACGACGGTCTTCAGGTTCTCCTGCTGCTGCCTCTGCACGCTCTCGCGCGTGAGCTCGGTGCCGAACACGTACGCCTCGCGCGTCGTGCCGCCGATCCTCGCGATCAGCTGCGGCAGCGTCTCGCCGGGCTCCACGCTGTAGATCCCCGGCGCGGCCACCTCCCCCTCCACCCGCACCATCCGCGTCTGGCGCGCGCGCGGCACGCGCAGGTCGCGCTGGCTGAAGATCGTGACCACGTCGCCGGGCTGCAGCTCGTGGTTCTGCGAGTCGTCGCGGCCGAGCACGACGCGCCCCAGGTTGAACGGGATCAGCCGCGTCTTCAGCTCGACGGCGTCGAGCCGCTCGATCACCGCGTAGTCCCAGTTGACCTCGTCGAGGTTGCGCAGCACCTCCTGGCGCGCCTTCTCGGCGGTGACGGCCTGGCCGGCGTCGCGGGCGGCGGCGTCCTTCCGCACGTCGCGCTCCTGCGCCTGCGTGCGGGCGTCCTCGAACTGCACCATCAGGTTCTGGCGCAGCCAGTAGTCGCGCGTGATCAGCGCGTCCCGGTCGGGGATCAGGTCGCGCACGCGCATGCCCGGCACGTGCGGGTGGCGCAGCGGCTGCGCGACGTTGCCGCGCAGCGTCACCGCGTTGGCGAACTGCGGGCTGATCGGCATGACGGTCAGCACGTCGCCGTCGCGCAGCCGGCGCCTGCGACCCTCGGCGTCGAGCGCGAACGTCTCGACCACGCGCGCGGCCTTCTGCGTCGGATCGATCCGCTCGAGCTGCGCGCGCAGCGGCGAGCTCATCACCGGCAGCCCGCCCGACAGCGCGAGCACGTCCTGGATCGAGGCCTCGGGACCCGACAGCTCGTACACGGCGGGCACGTTCAGCGCGCCGACCAGCGCGACGCGCGGCCCCGCGGACGGGAACACGATCACGTCGCCGGGCAGCAGGCGCAGGTCCTTGCTCTTGTCGCCGCTGACGATGAAGTCGTACAGGTCGACGGTGGCGACGGGACGGTTGGCGCGCACGAGCCGCACGGCGCGCATGCTGCCGTTGGCGTTCGGGCCGCCGCTCGCGAACAGCGCGTTGACCAGCGTCGACAGGCTGCTCAGCGTGTACTTGCCGGGCCGGCGCGCCTGGCCGACGACGTAGACGTCGATGCCGCGCAGCTGGCCGAGCGTGGCCGACAGCGTGAAGTTGCGGAAGCTCTTGCCGACCTGCTGCGCGAGCACCGTCTCGAGGTCGCCCATCCGCACGCCGGCGATCTGCACGGCGCCGACCTTGGGCAGCACGATCTGGCCGTCGCGGTCGACGACCGGACGCAGCTCGAAGTCGAGCACGCCGGTGCTGCGCACGATGACCTCGTCGCCCGGCCCGATCACGTACTCGGCGGGCACCGGCACGGAGCCGACCGGCGCGAAGCTGGCGGGCGCCTCCTCGAACAGCGACGCACCGAACATCGGCAGCAGCCGGCCGGTGCCGGCCTGCACGAAGCGCTGGAAGTCGTTCGGCTCGAGCGGCGGCAGCGCGCGCATCGCGGCGGGCGCGTCGGTGCCGTCGGCCGTCCGGTTCGCCGGCAGGCCCGGCACGCCCGTCGGCAGGCCGCCGCGGGCGCGGCCCGGCAGGCCGGAGCCGCCCCCGATGCCCGGGGCACCTAGGCCCGGCAGCCCCGCGCCCGACGCACCGAAGCCGGCGTCCGCCCCGGCACCGCCCGCCCCGGCCGCACCCGGCCAGCCGCCGGCGCCGGCGGCGACCGCGGCGCCGGGCACCTCGCCGCCGAACATCCGCCCGGCGTCCTGCGCGGCGGCGGGCATCGCGCCCGCGAGCACGCCGGCCATCAGCGCGAGGCAGCGCGGGAGTCGTAGGTGTCGGCTCATGGTCCGGGAGGGGCTCGTGAAATGGGTCGTGACGCGTACGGCCAAGTATCCGTCGCGGTCCGAGCGGTCGCCTCGACCGGTCGTCGGGACCCGCCGCCCGTCCCCGCGGATCGACCGCCGATGCCCGATCCGTCGCGTCGACGCCGCCGCGGGCCGACGAACGGACGAGCGGCGTCGCCCGGGCGGCCTGCAGAAGGCCGGGTCGCGGCCGAGCCGGTCGCGGGTCGCGCAGTCGCCGGGGCGGGGTCGGAGCGCGGGCGCGGATCCCTGCGGGCCGAAGGGCGGGAAGGCGGGGCGGATCGCCGCGTGCGGAAGGCGGGAGGGCGGGTGCGGGGATCACCGCGCGCGGGACAGTCGGATGGGCGGGGCGTGGGTCGCCGCGGGCCGGAAGGTCGGATGCCGAACGCGGATCGCGGCGGACCGGAGGTCGGGGAGCACGCGGATCGCCGCGGGCCGGAGGGTCGGAAGCCGAAGGCGGTTCGCGGCGGCCCGCAGCTCAGGGAGCGGGCGGATCGTCGCGTGCCGGAAGGTCGGAGAGCGGGCGCGGATCGCCGCGGTCGGGACGGTCGGCGCCGCCGACGGGGCCGGAGCGATCGGGAGAGCGACCCGAGGTTCGGGACGGAGGGGCTGCCTGCACACGCGTGCGGCGCCGAAGCGTCGTGCACGGCGATGAGCGAGCACTCACTCCCGGTGAGATGCCCTCACGACGGCCGAGGACGCCTGCGGCGTCGTCGGCGCAGTCTGATCGACCGAGGGCCCCTGCGGCGCCGTCGGCGCTGGCTCGCCGACCGGGGACCCCCGTGCCGCCGTCGCCGTCGCCCGCTCAGCCCGCCGCGAGCGCCCAGATCAGCGCGACGAGCTGCGCCAGGTTGAGCCCGATGCTCCCCCGTGCGGCCATCCGAACCGGCGGCGCAGCCCGGCGTCGGACGCCCGGTTGATCGCGGGGGTGAGCCAGAGCAGCGACAGCGCGAACCCGGCCGCGCAGGCGAGCGCCACCCACCGCAGCGGGCCGTCGGGGGCCGCGAGCCCCGCGGCGAGCGAGGCGGCGCCGAGGGTCGCGTAGTACTTCGGGAAGAACGCCCGGACGTAGACGGCGGCCCACTCGGCGGGCAGCACCTTGAAGATCGTCGGCGCGACGGCGACGGTGAAGAACAGCATGACGCCGGCGACGCCGGCGGCGCTGGAATGACCGAGCATCGGCGTACCGACGCCCCGCCGCGCGGAAAGTTGCGGCGCGGGCGCCCGCCCGGACCGGCTCCGCTCAGGGCGAGGGCGCGTCCCGCCCCGCGACCGCGACCGCGCGCCGCTCGAAGGCGCGGCGCCGGGCCTGCAGGACCGGCTCACGGCCGTCGGGGCGTCGCGCCGGCGCGGCAACGGCCTCGCCCCCGCGCGGCAGCCGCACCGTGAAGGTCGTCCCGAGCCCCTTGCCGGGGCTCGTCGCCGACACGGTGCCGCCGTGCAGCGCGACGATCGCCCGGACCCAGGCGAGGCCGATGCCGAGCCCGCCGTGGGTGCGCTCGAGCGTGGCCTCGGACTGCACGAACAGGTCGAAGATCCGGGGCAGGCTCTCGGCGTCGATGCCCGCGCCCTCGTCGACGACCCGGATCTCCACGCCGCGCGCGTCGCCGTCGACCTCGACGCGGATCGGATCGCTGTCGCGCGTGAACTTGACCGCGTTGCCGAGCAGGTTCTCGAGCACCTGCTGCAGCCTCGCCGGGTCGGCGACGATCTCGCCGACGCTCGGGGAGATCGATACCCGCAGCGGCTGGCCGCGCTGCGCGACCGTGGGCGCGATCGCCTGCACGGCGTGCTCGACGGCGCGCTCGACGGACGTGCGCTCGAGCCGCAGCTCGATGCGCCCCTGGCCGATCCGCGTCGCGTCGAGCAGGTCGTCGACGAGGCGCTTCAGCTGGGCGGACTGCCTCGAGGCCATCGCGATCGCCGCCCGGCCGCGCTCGTCGAGCGGCTGGGTCCGCTCGACGTAGCGCAGCGCGTTCGCGATCGGGGCCATCGGATTGCGCAGCTCGTGGCTCAGCATGCCGATGAACTCGTCCTTGGCGCGGTTGGCGGCCTCGGCCTCGGCGCGGGCCGCGCGCTCGGCGCGGGCGGCCTGCGCCTGCTCGGCGGTGGCCGCGCGCATCCGCTCGCTCGCGGCGCGCAGCGTGCCGTACAGCGCGTCGAGCTCGCGGATGCCGGACGCCGGCCGCGGCGGCCCGTCGCCCGACAGCAGCCGCGGTGCGTCGGCGCTCATCGACTCGACGGTGCGCGTGACCCGGCGCGCGACGTACGCCGACGCCCCGACCGCGGCGAGCAGCGCGATCAGACCGGCGGCGACGAGCCGCGCGGTCGACTCGAAGACCGCGGCGTCGATGACGCCGGCCGGCCGCCCGACCATCACGGTCCAGCCGACGGGCACGGTGGTCCACGCCCACAGCAGGTCGGCCCCCTCCATCGACTCGAACCGGCCGTGGCCGCTCGGCCCGCTCGCGAGCGTCGCGAGCACCCGATCGATGGGCCGCTGCCCGAAGTGGCGGTCGTGGTCGAGCGTGCGCGCGGCGATCCGGCGGCTCGGGTCGAGCAGCGTCGCGACCGCGCCCGGCTGCTGCGCCTGCTCGGCCATCACGCGCACGAAGCGCGACGGATCGAGCCGAGCGGTCAGCACGAACGCGACCCCGGCGCCGCGCTTCACCGGCACCGAGACGGTCAGCGCCCGGTCCTCGCCGGCCGCGTCCGGACCGACGTCCGACAGCGCGGGCGCGGCGGTCTCGAACACCCCGCGGATCCGGGCCCCGAGCCCGTCCGGCGAGCCGAGGTCGACGGCCGGCACGCCCCGGATCACGTCGCGGCCGTCCCGGTCGACGACCGTCACCGCGTGCAGCCCCCAGTCGCCGGTCAGGATCGGCTGGGCGAACGCGGCGAAGCGCGGCGGATCGAGTCGCCCGGGCTCGAGCGCGGGCGACGTGGCCATCAGTTCGAGCAGGCGCACGAGCGCGGTGGACTCGCGCTCGATCGCGACCGCGAGCGCGCGCACGTCGCGCTCGAGCGCGCGCGCGGCGTCCGCGCGCGCGCTGTCGGCGAGCGAGGACAGCAGCCAGCCGCCGTGCAGCAGCAGCGGCAGCATCAGCAGGACGGGCAGCGCCACGAGCAGCGTGCGCAGGCGCACGGGCCGCAGGCCCGCCCGGACGGGGCGAAGATCGGACTGGAGCACTTCGGACGACGGCGGCGAGGGGCCCGGCGTGCGTGCCGGGTCGGGGACGGGACTGTGCCGTACGAGTCACTGCCACGCCAAACGGGACTGCGGATTTCCCGGACGTGCGTGCGGGCACGACCGTTGCCGCGAGGTTGGGCTTCATGACGGTGCGCAGCGCGACCACTCCCGCCCGGCCGGCGGATCCGACGGCCGGAGCGCTACGACGGATCGACGACGTCCGGGCGGCCGGGCGCGGCGCCGACCGGTCGGCGACCGGCCGGATCGTGCGCCCGGGACAGCTCGCGGGCGTCGTCGCGCGGTCGCACGCGCGCCGCTCGACCGACCGCGCGGTCGACGTCCGCGTGCCGCTCGCGCTGCTCGCGCTGCTCGGCCTGCTGCCGATGATGCTGATCGCGATCGGGCTCGTGCAGATGCAGTGGCACGCGCGGCAGCAGGAGATCCGCCGCGACGTCGGCCAGTCGACGCAGCTGCTCGCGCGGGTCGTCGACGCCGAGATCCGGGCCTCGGTACGCCAGCTCGAGCGGATCGCCGACGTGCCGACGCTGCAGGCCCCGCGTCTCGAGGCGTTCCACGAGTACCTGCAGCGGCTGGTCGCGCAGCGCGCCGAATGGGCGAACCTGCTGCTCGTCGATCCGCAGGGCCGGCGTCTGCTCGATGCCGAGCGGCCGTTCGGCGAAGTCCCGCCCGTGCGCGAGCCGATCCCGTTCGAGGCGGTGCTGCGCACCGGCGCGCCGGTGCTGTCGGGACCGTACCGCAGCGTCGCGACCGGCGCGCCCGCGGTCTCGGTCTCGGTGCCGGTGCGGCGCGACGGCGAGATCCGCTGGGTGCTGAACGCCCGGCTGTCGCCCCGCTACCTGTCCGAGGCGGTGCGCGGCGCGCTGCCCGAGGACGAGTCGCTCGGCGCGGTGCTCGACGAGTCGGGCCGGCTCGTCGCGCGCAGCCGGGACCACGAGCGCTGGTTCGGCGAACGCGTGACGCCGACGACGCTGCGGCTGTTCGAGGGCGCGCCCTCGGGCGTCGGCGAGATCCAGGCGCTCGACGGGCGTCCGATGCTGGCCGGGTGGGAGCGGCTGCCCGGCGGATGGATCGTGCAGTACGCGGTGCCGCGCGAGCGCCACGAGGGACCGCTGTACGGCACGCTCGGCATCACCGCGCTCGCGGGGCTGCTGCTGCTCGCGCTCGGCGTGGGCTCGAGCCTGTGGCTCGCGCGCCGGCTGTCGGAGGCGGTCGCGCTCGCCGCGGCCGACGCGGCGAGCCTCGCCGAGGCGCGGCCGGTGCCGCGGCGCGGCTCGACGATCCGCCAGCTCCGCACGCTGTTCTCGGCGCTGCACGAGGCCGGCGAGCGGCTCGGCACCGCCGCCCGCGAACGCGCCGAGGCGCACGAGCGGCTCGAGGAGGCGCTGCGCCACCGCGACGCGGCGCTCGAGGAGTCGCGCGAGGCGCTGCGCCGGCGCGACGAGTTCCTCGCGATGCTGTCGCACGAGCTGCGCAATCCGCTCGCCCCGATCACGACCGGCTGCACCCTGCTCGATCGCAACCCGGCGGTCACCGGCACGTCGCGCCGGATCGTCGAGATGCTGTGCCGGCAGAGCCGCCAGCTGACGCGGCTGGTCGACGACCTGCTCGACCTGTCGCGGCTCGCGGCGGGCAAGATCCGGCTGCAGCCGCGCCCGTTCGACCTCGCCGAGCTCGTCGACCAGGCGGTCGTGGCGGCACGCACCTATGCCGACGCGCACGGCCAGCGCATCGAGGCGCAGCGCCCGCTGCGCGCCGACGGCACCCCCGAGCCGGTTCTCGTGACCGCCGACCCCGCCCGCGTGCGGCAGGTCGTCGACAACCTGCTGAGCAACGCGGTGAAGTTCGGCCGGCGCGGCACGACCATCCGCGTCGAGCTCGACGTCGAGCCGGGCGACGAGCCGGCGGCCGGGCACCGCCCGGACGGCGGGGCGGGCGACGACGGGGCCCCGGCGCCGGTCGAGCTCGAGGTCGTCCCGCTGGCCGATCCCGGCGCCGCCCGCGCGAGGCTGCGCGTCACCGACCTGGGCGAAGGGCTCGAGGCCGCCTCGCTGGATCGGATCTTCCTGCCCTTCGCGCAGATCGATCCCGGCATCGCGCGCTCGCGCGGCGGGCTCGGGCTCGGCCTGCCCCTGGTGCGCCGGCTCGTGCAGCTGCACGGCGGCTCGGTGTCGGTGCGCAGCCCCGGCCTCGAGCGCGGCGCGACCTTCACCGTCAGGCTGCCCTTCTCGGGGCCCGCGGCGGCCGGGATCGCGGCGGACTCGAGCGTGGACTTCTCGACGCTCGAGCGCTGAGCGCACCGCGCCGACCGGCGCCGCGCGTCGCGGCGCCGGTCGATCGGTCGCCGCGGCGCTCGGTATCCGCGGCCGCTGCGACGCTCAGTCCGTCGCGGCGTCGAGGTAGCCCTCGACGTCGAGCGCCATCAGCATCCGGTCGCCGATCGAGACCAGCCCGAGCACGAAGGGCGCGACCGTCGAGCCGCTCATCTCCGGCGCCGCCCTCACCTGCCCGGGCTCGAAGCTCAGCACGTCGGCGACCGCGTCGACCACGACCCCCACGCTGCGGTCGCGCAGCCCGAGGATGATCGTCACGGTCGACGCCTCGAGCACCGGCTCGTCGACGCCGAGCAGCCGCCTCAGGTCGACGATCGGCACGATCGTGCCCCGCAGGTTGAGCACGCCGCACAGCGACGGCCCCGAGCCGGCGATGCGGGTCGGCCGCTCGTAGCCGCGGATCTCCCGCACCTTGAGGATGTCGATCGCGTACTCCTCGCCGCCGATCCGGAAGGCGAGCACCTCGGTCGGCACGACGGCCGCGTCGACGGAACGTTCGAGCGTGTCCTGCATCTCGTTCTCCTTCGCCTCAGCGCACGCGGAACACCGAGACCGCCTGCACCAGCTTGGCGGCCTGCTCCTCGACGCTCTTCGTCGCGGCGGCGGCCTCCTCGACGAGCGCGGCGTTCTGCTGGGTGACCGCGTCGAGCTGGCTCACGGCCTCGTTGATCTGCCCGACCCCGGTGCTCTGCTCGCGGGCGGCGGTGGAGATCTCGGCGACCATGTCGGTCACGCGGGCGACCGAGGTGACGACCTCGGCCATCGTCGCGCCCGCCTCGCCGACCAGGCGCTGGCCGTCGTCGACCTTCGAGGTGGAGTCCTGGATCAGCCGCGCGATCTCCTTGGCCGCGTCGGCGGAGCGCTGCGCGAGCGTGCGCACCTCGGAGGCCACCACCGCGAAGCCGCGGCCCTGCTCGCCGGCGCGCGCCGCTTCCACCGCCGCGTTCAGCGCCAGGATGTTCGTCTGGAACGCGATGCCGTCGATCGTGCCGATGATCTCGCGGACCTTGCGCGAGCTCTCGGCGATCGCGTTCATCGTCTGAACGACCGCCTCGACCGACTGGCCGCCCTGGCGCGCGGTCGTCGAGGCACCCGCGGCGAGCTGGTTCGCGGCGCTCGAGCTGTCGGAGGTCGTGCGGATGTTGCCGGTGATCTGCTCGAGCGCGCTCGCGGTCTCCTGCAGGCTCGAGGACTGCTGCTCGGTGCGCGACGACAGGTCGAGGTTGCCGCGCGCGACCTCCGAGCTCGCGGTGCGGATCTCCGCGCAGCCGGTCTGGATCGAGGTGACGATGTCGGCCAGGCGCGTGCGCATCGACGCGAGCGAGGCGAGCAGGCTCGAGGTGTCGCCGCGGCGCAGCGCGATCTCGCTCGCGAGGTCGCCGGCCGCGATGCGGTCGACCGCCTGACGGGTGTCGGCCGGGTCGCCGCCGAGGACGGCCATCGTGCCGCGGACGATGAAGATCGCGAGGCCCGCCGACGCGAGGACCGCGGCCAGCAGCACCACGGGGATCGCGACGGTGGCGAACGAGGCCGACGCGCGGGCCGACGCGGACTCCTGCTCGGCGCCCTTCTCGTTCAGCTCCATCAGCTGGTCGAGCGTGCCGGCGAGGGCCCGGCGCAGCTCGCCGACCTCGCCGCGGGCGAGCGCGACCGCCTGCTCGGTCTTCATCTCGCGCGACAGCTTGCGCACCCTCATGTGCGCGTCCATCCGGGCCTGCTGCTGCTGCTTGAGGCGCGCGTACATCTCGCGCTCGGCGGGCGACGAGATCAGCTTCTCGTAGGTCGCCATGGTGCGGTCGATGATCTGGAGCGACTTGGCCATCCGGCCTTCCCACTCGTCCATCTCCGCCGGCTCCGACGAGATGATGTGCTGCAGCTCCTGCGTGCGGAACTCGCGGAACTCGGACTTGATCGCCCCGAGCGCCTGGACGCTGGGCATCCAGTTGCCGGTGATCTCGGTCGTGTGCCGGGCGAGCCCGGCGACCTGGAACATCGAGAACAGGCCCAGCGCGAGCGTGAAGGCCACGCTGGCCGCGAAGGCGACGTAGAGTCGCGTCGAGAATCTCATTTCTTGTGGTCCTTCCCTGGTTGCCACGGCTGTCGGAGCCGCGGGGGCGTTCGCCCGCGGCGCGTTCGACGTCCGACGTCGCGGACCGAGGCGATCGGTTCGCGGTTCCGGCGGTTCGAGGGATCCACGTTAGGCGTGCCCGTCGTCGGCCGATGGGCGCGTGAGCGGGGGAACGGACCGCCAGTCGTCGCGTTTACGCGCTAGCACGGAGAGGGATGTCCGCAGCGCTCGAACCGCGGGCGGACGACGCGGTGCGGGCCGGCCGCGACCGCGGGCCCATCACGCGGTGCGGGACGAATGCGGCGCGCCGGATCGCCGCGGGGCGGGACGAGGGCGGCGCGGCGAACCGCGCCGTGGGGTGGGACGAATGCGGCGCGCCGGACCGCGCCGCGGTGCGGCCGGACCGCGACGCGCGGGCCCTGCGACGGGCGCGGCGGCCCCGACGCGCGGCGGCCCGCGCCCGGATGGGCGCGGATCGCCGGCACGGTCGGCGTCGATGCACGCGCGCGCCGATGCACGCGAGTCAGTGCATGCGCGATCCGGAGGGCTCCGCCTCGCCGCGCGGCGCGACCGGATCGACCCGGACGGGCTCGCCCGCCGCCCGGCGCTCGGCGGGCGCCTCGGGCTCGAGCACCTCCTGCTCGCCGTGCCGCAGCGGGGACGCCTGCGCGGCACTCGCCTCCTGCGACGAGACGATCTCGAGCCGGCGGGCGCGGCGCTGCGCCTCGGGTCGCGCGAGCGTCACCGACAACACCCCGTCGCGCAGCGCGGCGCGGCACCGCTCGGGTTCGGCCTCGAACGGCAGGCGGACGCGCCGCTCGAACTCGC
>DASPJX010000261.1:0-4192 GCA_035628395.1 Burkholderiaceae bacterium
GACGACATCGAGGCGCTGATGCGTGCGCGCTGACGCGGACCCGCCTCGCCGAGCCGCGGTGTCCCCGGCGACGATCCCGGCGGCGACCCCGGCGGCCGTCCCGGCGGCGATCCCGGTGGCGGCCGCACTGGCGGCGACCCCAATGGCGGCCGCACCGGCCGCACCGGCCGCACCGGCGGCCCCGGCGGCTCCGGCGGCGACCCCGCCGGCATCCGGCGCCGCGCCCGACGCCGCCGCCTCCTGGCGGATCGTCGGCTCCGGCCCGGTCGCGCTCGCGTGCGCGCTCTTCCTCGTGCGGCGCGGCGTGCCGGCCCGGCGCATCGCGCTCGACGCGCCGCCGGTCGCCGGCGCGCCGGTGCCGCCCGCGCTCGCCGCGCGCACGCTCGCGCTGTCCGACGGCAGCCGCCGGCTGCTCGAGCGGATCGCGTCGATGCCGCCCGCGGGCACGATCCGGCGCGTCGAGGTCTCGCTGCTCGGCCACGCGGGCCGGACCCGGATCGACGCGGCCGACCTGCGCGCGCCGGCGCTCGGCCACGTGGTGCGCTACGGCGCGCTGCTCGACGCGCTGCGCCGCGCCGCGGCCGCCCACGCCTGGGCGCCGCCGGGCGCGTCCTCCGACGCGGACGCCGACCCCGCGCCGACGGTGCACGCCGACGGCGACGCGGGCGACGACGCGGCGGTCCGCGAGTTCGGCCAGTCGGCGCTGCTCGGCGACGTCGTCGCGGCGCGCGCGGGGGCCGACCGGCGGTCGAGCGCCTTCGAGCGCTTCACGCCCGACGGGCCGCTCGCGCTGCTGCCGCTGCCCGAGCCCGGGCGCTGGACGATGGTCTGGTGCGACCGCGCCGAGCGCTGCGAGGCGCGCCTCGCGCTGCCGCGCGACGCGCTCGCCGCCGAGCTCCGCGCGCGCTTCGGCGACGCGCTCGGGCCGCTCGCGGTCGACGGCCCGCTCGCGGTCGCGCCGCTGGTGCGCCGCGCACGGCGCCGCACCTCGGGCGAGCGCGAGGCCTGGATCGGCAACGCCGCGCAGGCGCTCCATCCGGTCGCCGGCCAGGGCCTGAACCTGGGGCTGCGCGACGCGTTCGAGCTGGCCGACGCGCTCGCGCCGGTGGCGCTGCGCGGCCGGCCGCTCGCCGACGCGCTCGACGGCTGGCGACGCGACCGGCGCGCCGATCGCGCGACGACGATCGCGCTGACCGACCTGATGGCCGCGAGCTTCACCTGGCCGCTCGCGCGCGGGCTGCAGTCGCCGCTGCTCGCGCTGCTCGACCTCGTGCCGCCGCTGCGCCGCCCGCTCGCCGCGCAGCTGATGTTCGGCCGCCGATAGCGTGCCCGGCGCCGCGATCGCGGCGCCGCTCCGGACGGCCTGCCCGCTTTTTGTGCAGGCGGACGGATTTCGCTAGAATCCGCTCCCCCGCCGGTCTCCCCCCGTCCGCGCGGCGTCGCGGCGGCCCCGCCCGCGACGCCCGTCCGCCATGAACCTCGGTCCCTACCGGTTGCCCAACAACGTGTTCGTCGCGCCCATGGCCGGCGTCACGGACCGGCCGTTCCGGCGCCTGTGCCGCGAGCTCGGGGCCGGGTACGCGGTCTCGGAGATGGCGGCGTCCAACCCGAGGCTGTGGGCGACGGTCAAGACCTCGCGCCGGCTGAACCACGACGGCGAGCCCTCGCCGCGCGCGGTGCAGCTCGCCGGCGCCGACCCGGCGATGATGGCCGAGGCCGCGCGCTTCAACGTCGAGCGCGGCGCGCAGGTGATCGACGTCAACATGGGCTGCCCGGCGAAGAAGGTCTGCGACGTCGCCGCCGGCTCGGCGCTGATGGCCGACGAGGCGCTCGCGCTGCGGATCGTCGAGGCGGTGGTCGCCGCGGTGCCCTCGTCGGTGCCGGTCACCGTCAAGATGCGCACCGGCCCCGACCGCGGCCGCCGCAACGCGGTCGCGCTCGCGCGCGCGTTCGAGGGCGCCGGCGTCGCGATGATCGCCGTGCACGGCCGCAGCCGCGCCTGCGCGTTCGGCGGCACCGCCGAGTACGACACGATCGCCGAGGTGGTCCGCGCGGTCCGCGTGCCGGTGGTCGCCAACGGCGACGTCGACTCGCCCGCCAAGGCGGCGCTCGTGCTCGCGCGCACCGGCGCGGCGGCGGTGATGATCGGCCGCGCCGCGCAGGGCCGGCCGTGGATCTTCCGCGAGGTCGCGCACTTCCTCGCCACCGGCGCGCTGCTCGGGCCGCCCTCGCTCGCCGAGATCCGCACGGTGCTGCGCGGCCACCTCGTCGACCACTACGCGTTCTACGGCGAGGTCGCGGGCCCGCGGATCGCCCGCAAGCACATCGGCTGGTACATCGACGGCTGGGCGGAGGACCGGCGCTTCGCCGCGGTCCGCGCCGGCCTCGACGCCGACCCCGCGCCCGACGACCGGGCGGCGGCCGACCGCGCCCGGCTGCGCGACGCGATCAACCGCGCCGAGCGCCCCGAGGCGCAGCTCGCGCTGCTGGACGACTACCTCGACCATGCCCACCGAATCCCAGTCCATTGACGAGGCGGTGACCCGCAGCCTCGAGAAGTACTTCCGCGACCTCGAGGGCGCGCGCCCGAGCGCGATCTACGACATGGTGCTCGCCGCGGTCGAGCGGCCGATGCTCGAGGTCGTCATGCGCCAGGCGCAGGGCAACCAGCTGCGCGCGAGCGAGATGCTCGGCATCAACCGCAACACGCTGCGCAAGAAGCTGCAGCACTACGGCCTGCTCTGACCGGCCCCTCCCCTCCAGGACATCCGCCATGCACCGCGTCGAACAGGCCCTGATCAGCGTCTCGGACAAGGCCGGGGTCGTCGACCTCGCGAAGGAGCTCGTCGCGCTCGGCGTGCGGCTGCTGTCGACCGGCGGCACCGCGAAGCTGCTGCAGCAGGCGGGCCTGCCGGTGACCGAGGTCTCGGACTACACCGGCTTTCCCGAGATGCTCGACGGCCGGGTGAAGACCCTGCATCCGAAGGTGCACGGCGGGCTGCTCGCGCGGCGCGACCTGCCCGAGCACATGGAGGCGATCCGCGCGCACGGCATCGACCGCATCGACCTGCTGGTGGTCAACCTCTATCCGTTCCAGCAGACGGTCGCGCGGCTCGACGTGACGCTCGAGGACGCGATCGAGAACATCGACATCGGCGGCCCGGCGATGCTGCGCGCGGCGGCGAAGAACCACGGCGGCGTCGCGGTGCTGGTCGATCCCGCCGACTACCGGCGCGTGCTCGCCGAGATCCGCGAGCACGGCGCGGTGTCGGACGCGACCCGCTTCGAGCTCGCGCGCAAGGCGTTCGCGCACACCGCCCGCTACGACGGGGCCATCGCCGACTGGCTGGGCGGCGTGCGCCCCGACGGCACCCGCGACGCGCATCCGCGGACGCTCACGCTGCAGTTCGAGAAGGTGCAGGCCATGCGCTACGGCGAGAACCCGCACCAGGCGGCGGCGTTCTACCGCGACCCCGCGCCGTCGGCGGGCACGCTCGCGCACTACCGCCAGCTGCAGGGCAAGGAGCTGTCGTACAACAACATCGCCGACGCCGACGCCGCCTGGGAGTGCGTGAAGTCGTTCGACGCGCCGGCCTGCGTGATCGTCAAGCACGCGAACCCCTGCGGCGTCGCGGTCGGCGCCGACTGCGGCGAGGCGTACGCGAAGGCCTTCGCCACCGACCCGACCTCGGCCTTCGGCGGCATCATCGCGTTCAACCGCCCGCTCGACGTCGAGACGGCCGAGCGCGTCGCGCGCCAGTTCGTCGAGGTGCTGATGGCGCCGGGCTTCGACGCGCACGCGCGCCGCGTCTTCGCCGGCAAGCAGAACGTGCGGCTGCTCGAGATCCCGCTCGCGCGCTCGTCGAACCACGTCGACCTGAAGCGCGTGGGCGGCGGGCTGCTCGTGCAGTCGCCCGACGAGCACCGGCTCGAGCCCGACGCGCTGCGGGTGGTGACGAAGCTCGCCCCGACCGAGGCGCAGCTCGCCGACCTGCTGTTCGCCTGGCGCGTCGCGAAGTTCGTGAAGTCGAACGCGATCGTGTTCTGCGCCGACGGCCGCACGGTCGGCGTCGGCGCCGGGCAGATGAGCCGGATCGACTCGGCGCGGATCGCCGCGATCAAGGCGGGCACCGCGGGGCTGACGCTCGACGGCAGCGTGGTCGCCTCCGACGCGTTCTTCCCGTTCCGCGAC
>DASPJX010000262.1:0-6030 GCA_035628395.1 Burkholderiaceae bacterium
CGAGCGTTTTGGAACCGGCTTAAGCGCTTAATTTTTAGCAAAAACCGCCCTCGATCGTTGACCGCCCCCGCCCCTCTCATTAGAATACGCACCTTTCCGAAGCGGCACTCGCTGTTCCCCCGCCGCTTCAGCGCACGGCCAATTCCCCGATAGCTCAGTCGGTAGAGCGACGGACTGTTAATCCGCAGGTCCCTGGTTCGAGCCCAGGTCGGGGAGCCAGTATTCGAGCCGGTCGGCGCGGTCGCACGCACCGACCGGCTTTTTCCATTCGGCGGCCGGTCGCGGTTCCGGCGGCGATTTCGACGCTCGCCCTTCCGTTCCCGCCGTGGGCCGCCCCGGCCGGCCGCGAGGAGCGCGACCCGCCGCAGCCGGACGGTGCCACGGTGCGGCTCCCGCGCGTCGCGCCCGCGGCGGAGACGCTCCGTCGGCGGGGACGGATCCGACGCATCCGGCTCTCGGCAGCGGGCTCCGAATCGTCCTCCGCTTCCGCACGAGACGCTCACGTCGCCGTGAGCGGGCGGATGGCCGAACGCTCACGGGGCGACGGGCCGCGCTGCTGCCTGCGACGCGTCGAAGACGAGCCCCGCATCGCGGAGATGCTTTCCCCATTCCCGGCGGACGAAAGCCGCGAGACCGTTCCCGACGGACGCAAGCCCGCGAGACCATCTGCACACGCGACGGCGCCGTCGCATCGAGGGCATCCGGAACGCGTCGCCGGTCGCCCCGTGCCCGGCCGGCTTCACCGGGTCCTTTCGTGGAAGCGTCGGAACACCTCCCGGCCGGCCGGGCATGAGCGAGCTGACCGAACGCTTGAGCGAGGGCAGGACGTTCACGGTGCGGCTGCCGGGCAGCCGTCGCGTCGGCGAGCGAGGGCGACCCGGGCCCGATCGGCCATCGGACGTCCGACGGCCCGGCGGCTGCTTTCGTTCCCCTGCGGACGGGACGCGACGTCGACGATGCCGGGACCGCTCCGCCCCGGGAGAGCCGGTCGACGCACGCGCGGCAGCGTCGCCGATGCCTCCGCGCAACGACCGTGGCTTCGAAACGGCCCGAGACTCGTCGCATCGAACGGATCCGCAGGCGGTCATGGGCGTGGTGATGTGGGCGCTGATCGGCGTCGTGGCAGTGTGGGGGGTCGCCGAGGCCGTCGAGGCCCGGGCCGATCGCGTCCCGCGGGACGGGACCGACCGGCAGACCGAGCAGGCGGTCCGGGAGGGCCAAGGCCAACAAGCGACGGAGTCGGAGCACGTCGCGGCGGAGTCGGAGAACGTCGCGGCGGAGCCGGAGCCCGTCGCGGCGCCGCCGGCGTCGACCGGTAGCGACGAGCGCGGCGCCGCCCACCGGACGTAGCCGCCTCCGAGGTCGCGGACCGGGTATCGACGAGCGCGGCGTCGTCGGGCCGGGCGACGATCGTGGAGCTCCGCTCGCCGTCCGCGCCATGACGATCGACCCCCGCGCTCGCTGCCCGATCCGCACCGGGCCTTCCGCGACCGTGCGCTGCCGCGTCTCGCCGTCGATCCGCGGATCCTGGGCGTCGCGGCCGCGGGCTCGTACGCGGACGACGCGATGGACGCGTACAGCGACCTGGACCTCGTCCTCGTCTGCGACCCGGAGGACGCGGCCGCGCTCGCCGCCGCCCTCCCCGCGCTCGCGGCCTCGCTCGGGACGCTCGCCGCGGCGTTCACCGGCGAGCACGTCGGCGAGCCGCGCCTGCTGGTGTGCCTGTACGCCGAGGACGCGCTGCACGTGGACCTGAAGGTCGCCGCGACGGACGCGCTGGACGCGCGCGTCGACGACCCGGTGCTGCTGTGGGCCCGCGACGGCTCGGCGGGCGCGGCGCTCGCCCGCACCCGGGGCGAGTACCCGGCGCCGGATCCGCAGTGGATCGAGGACCGCTTCCGGACCTGGATCCACTACGCCGCATCGAAGGTCGGCCGCGGCGAGTACCTCGAGGCGATCGACCTGCCGTCGTTCGTCCGCGCGACGGTGCTCGGTCCGATGGGGTTGCGCGCGGCGGGGCACCGTCCCGCGCGGGTGCGCCGGATCGAGACGCTGGCGCCCGCGCTCGCGCGCAGGCTGTCCGCGACGGTCGCCGCGCCCGAGCGCGCGTCGATCCTCGCGGCGCTGCGGGCGAGCGTCGCGCTCTGCCGCGAGCTGCGCGACGCGCAGCGTCCCCGGCCTCGGCCCGGCACGCTCGCCGAACGGGTCGCGACGGCCTGGCTCGACCGGATCGAGCGGGACCGGGTCGGCGCGGCGTCGCCCGACGCCTGATCAGACCCGCAGGCCCCGCGCGGCGACGACCTTCGTCCAGCGCTGTCGCGCGGCGGCGAGCACCGCCGCGGTCTCGGCAGGCGTCGACGCGCGCGGCGCGACGTCGAGCTGGCGCAGCGGCTCGCGCAGCGCGTCCTGCTCGAGCGCGTTCCGGACCTCGGCGTTCAGCCGCTGCACCAGCGCCTCGGGCGTGCCGCGCGCCGCCGCGATCACGAAGGTGAACTCGGCGACGGCGGCGGGATGGCCGAGCTCCACGAGCGTCGGGGCGTCCGGCACCAGGCGCGAGCGCGTCCGGCCCGCGACCGCGAGCACCCGCAGCATGCCCGCGGCGATCTCGCGCTCGACCGTCGGCGCGACCAGGTAGGCCGCCTGCACCTCGCCCGACGTGATCGCCTGGGTCGCGGGCATCGCGCCGCGGTACGGCTCGTGCAGGCCGCGCGACGCGCCGACCGACGCGAGCAGCATCTCCATCGAGAGGTGGCCAGGGCTGCCGACGCCGCCCGACGCGTACGAGAGCCCGCCCTGCCGCGCGGTCGCGGCGAACTGCGCGAAGTCGGAGAGCCCGCTGGTCGCGCCGGTGGCGAGCAGCGGCCCGAAGTCGCCGACGGTGGCGACCGGAACCAGCTCGCGCTCGGCGTCGTAGCCGAGGCGCTCGCGATAGATCGCCGGGTTCGCGGTCAGCGTGCTGTCGAAGGTCAGCAGCAGCGTGCGGCCGTCGGCCGGCGAGACGGCGACCGAGCGGGCGCCGACGTTGCCCGCCGCGCCGCCCCGGTGCTCGATCGAGACCGGCTGGCCGAGCCCGCGCGACAGCAGCGGCTGGAGCGCCATCGCGACCCGATCGGTGAGCCCGCCCGGCGGGAACGGCACGACGATCGTCACCGCGCCCTCCTGCGCCGGAGCGGGACGGTGCGCGCCGAGCGCGAGCGCGAGGCCGGCCGCGAGGATCGTTCGACGGCGAAGGTGGGTCATGGCGTCTCCGACGACGGATCGGGCGCGGCGGACCCGGACCGTCGGCGCCGCCTCCCGTCGATGCGAGGGCATCGGGAACCGGGTCCGCGAGCTTACCGCTTCGGCTGGACGGCGGTGCGGCCGCGTTGGCGCCGCCCAGCGCGCCGGCGGGAAGCGGGACCGCGGGCGGCACGGCGGGGCGCCGCGGAGCGCGGGAACGTCCCTTGCCGGCCCGATCCGCATGTCACATCGCGCGACCGACGACGACCGGTCGACCGGATGATGGATCCGGTCGCGCTGGTCGTGCCGCTGCTGCTCGTGCACGCCGCGCTCGGCGGGCTCGACACCGTCGTCAGCCACGAATGGCGGGGGCGCCTGCCCGCGACGCCCGGCACCGGGCCCGAGCTGCGGCTGCACGCGATGCGCTCGTCGCTCTACGCGCTGCTGTTCGCGAGCGTCGCCGCGGGCGACTGGCGGGGCGCGGCCGCGCTCTGGCCGCTCGCCGTCTCCGGCCTCGAGCTCGCGGTGACCGCGCGCGACACCGTCGTCGAGTCGCGGCTGCGCCGGATCCTCGCCTTCGAGCGCATCAACCACCTGCTGCTGCTGGTGAACTCCGGTGCCTACACCCTCGCGATCGCGCTGTCGGTCGCGCAGCCGGGCGGCTTCGAGCCGGTCGCCCCGGGCGTCGCGCGCGGGCTGCTGTGGCTGGCCGCGGCGGTCGCCGCGGCGACCGCGCTGCGCGAGACGCTCGCCGCCCGGCGGCGCCTGCGCGAGGACGCGCCGTACGGGGCCGCGCGCCCCGCCGGCGCGACGCGATGAGGGTGCTGGTGACCGGCGCGACCGGCTTCATCGGCCGGCGGCTGGTCGACGCGCTGCGCGCGCGCGGGCACGAGGTGATCGAGGCCGCGCGAGGCGGCGCGGGACTGCGCGTCGACTTCGCGCGCGACCACTCGCCCGAGGCCTGGCGCCCGCGGCTGCAGGGGGTCGACGCGGTGGTCAACGCGGTGGGGATCTTCCGCGAGCGAGGCACGCAGACCTTCGACGCGCTGCACCGCGCCGCGCCGTCCGCGCTGTTCCGCGCGTGCGCGGACGCGGGCGTGCGCCGCGTCGTGCAGCTCTCGGCGCTCGGGGCCGACGACGGCGCGGCGAGCCGCTACCACCTCACCAAGCGCGAGGCGGACCGGGCGCTCGCGGCGCTGCCGCTGTCCTCGGCGATCGTGCAGCCCTCGCTCGTCTGGGGCCCGGGCGGCGCGAGCGCCGCGCTGTTCGGCGCCCTCGCCTCGCTGCCGGTCCTGCCGCTGCCCGGCGGCGGGCGGCAGCGCGTGCAGCCGATCCACGTCGACGACGCGGTCGAGGCGCTGGTGCGGCTGGTCGAGCGCGAGCCGGTGCCCGGCGCCGCCGTCGTGCCGCTGGTCGGCCCCGAGCCGCTCGAGTTCGCGGCCTTCCTCGGGGCGCTGCGACGCTCGCTCGGCCTGCCCGCCGCGACCGTGCTCGCGGTGCCGATGTCGCTCGCGCGCGCCGGCGCCGCGCTCGCGCGGCACTGGCCGGGCGCGCTCGTCGACCCCGACGCGCTCGACATGCTCGAGCGCGGCAACGTCGCCGATCCCGCGGCGACGACCGCGCTGCTCGGCCGCCCGCCGCGCCCCGCCGAGGCGTTCGTGCCCGCCGCGCACGCCGACGCCGAGCGCGCCGCCGCGCGGCTGCGCTGGCTGCTCCCGCTGCTGCGCGCGAGCCTCGCCGCGGTCTGGTTCGCGGCCGCGATCGTGTCGGTCGCGTTCTGGCCGACGGAGGACAGCCTGAGGCTGCTCGAGCGAAGCGGCGTTCCGCCCGCGCTCGGGCCGCTCGCGCTCTGGGGCGCCTCCGGGCTCGACCTGTTCTTCGGGATCGCGACGCTGTCGCCGTGGGCGGGGCGCCGCATCTGGTGGGGCCAGCTCGCGCTGATCGCCGGCTACAGCGCGGTGATCGCGCTGCGGCTGCCCGAGTTCTGGCTGCATCCCTACGGCCCGATGGTCAAGAACCTGCCGATCGTCGCGATCCTCGTCGCGCTGATCACCCTCGCTCCGCCGACCCGCCGGTGAACCCATGGAATACATGGTCCTCAAGTGGCTGCACGTGCTGTCGTCGACCCTGCTGTTCGGCACGGGGCTCGGCTCGGCGTACTACATGTTCTTCGCGTCGCTGACCCGCGACCCGCGGACGATCGCGAACACCGTCGGCTACGTCGTGCTCGCCGACTGGATCTTCACGACGACGACGATCGTGTTCCAGCCGCTGTCGGGATGGCGGATGGCCCACCTCGCCGGCCTGCCGCTCACCACGCCGTGGATCCTGTGGTCGCTCGTGCTGTACGTGCTCGCCGGCGTCTGCTGGCTGCCGGTCGTCTGGATGCAGATCCGGATGCGCGAGATGGCGCGCGCCGCGGTGCGCGACGGCAGCCCGATGCCCGAGGGGTACTACCGGTACCTCAAGGTCTGGGTGGCGCTCGGCATCCCGGCGTTCTTCTCGCTGGTCGTCGTGTTCTGGCTGATGATCGCCAAGCCGTCGTGACGCCGCGCGGGGCCGGCGCGCGGCCTAGGTGAATTCCCCATGTGGCGAACGGGCCGCCGCGGCGGGATGCTCGTGCGCATGGTGCTCCTCGCCTGCTGCACGTTCGCCGCCCTCGCGACCACGTCCCCGCTCGCCGCGGGCCCGCATCGCGCCGGCTGGGACCCGCTCCCGTTCGAGTCGAAGCTGCGCATCGAGATCGATCGCGGCCGCCTGCGACGCGACGGCGGATTCGTCGACGCCTGGGTCCGGACGCGCCCCTCGCGC
>DASPJX010000263.1:0-4667 GCA_035628395.1 Burkholderiaceae bacterium
CGTCTCGTCGAGCCCGTTCGAGGCCTTCGCGCGCTTCGAGCGCGAGCGCGGCCTGCCAGCGGATTTCCTGCGCACGGTGAACGCGACCAACCCGCACGACAACGCGTGGGCGCGGCTCGAGCGCAGCGAGTACGACCTCGCCGCGTTCGACGAGGCGTTCTCGCGCGAGAGCCTCGCGCTCGGCCACGCGGTGCGCGGCGCCGACGTGCTGCCGCTGCTCGCGGGCGCCATCCGCCCGGAGATGGTCGAGGCGGTGCGCCGGATCGGCGAGCGGCTGAAGACCGGATGCATCACGAACAACTTCACCGCGATGGACGCGAGCCCGATGGGCGCGCTGTACAAGGCGGACATCATGAAGCTGTTCCACCACGTGATCGAGAGCGCGAAGGCCGGCGTGCGCAAGCCCGATCCGCGGATCTACCGGATGATGACCGATGCGCTGGGCGTCGATCCGTCGCGCTGCGTGTACCTCGACGACCTCGGCATCAACCTGAAGCCGGCGCGCGAGATGGGCATGCGGACGATCAAGGTCGGCGAGGCCGGGCCGGCGCTCGACGAGCTGGAGCGGCTCGTGGGATTCGCGCTGCGGTGAGCGGGCGGACGTCGGCGCCGTCGCGCGACGGTGCCGGCGCCCGGCGGCGGCGGGCCGGGTCGGTGAACGCGCCCGGGTCGGCCGGGCGGGACGGGAGGCGAGGATGGACGAGTTCGACTACGTGATCGTCGGCGGCGGCTCCGCGGGCTGCGTGCTCGCCTCGCGGCTCTCCGAGGATCCGTCGGTGTCGGTCGCGCTGCTCGAGGCCGGGCCGCCCGACTCGAGCGTGCTGATCCGCGTGCCCGCCGGCATCGCCGCGATCGCCCGCGCGCGCACCGCGAGCGAGGGCTTCGACACCGTGCCGCAGCCGGGGCTGAAGGGCCGGCGCGGCTGGCAGCCGCGCGGCCGCACGCTCGGCGGATCGAGCTCGATCAACGCGATGTGCTACGTGCGCGGCCATCCGTCCGATTACGACGGCTGGGCCGCCGCGGGCAATCCGGGCTGGGGCTGGACGGACGTGCTGCCCTACTTCCTGCGCGCCGAGCGCAACGAGCGCGGCGCGAGCGCCTGGCACGGCGGGAACGGGCCGCTCAACGTCGCCGACGTGCTCGAGCCGAATCCGTTCTCGCACCGCTTCGTCGAGGCCGCCGAGGCCGCGGGCATCCCGCGCAACGACGACTTCAACGGTCCCTCGCAGGAGGGCGCCGGGTTCTACCAGGTCACGCAGAAGGGCGGCGAGCGCTTCAGCGCCGCGCGCGCGTACCTCGAGCCGGCGCGCGGCCGGCCCAACCTCGCCGTGCTGACCGGTGCGAGCGTCGAGCGCGTCGGGCTCGAGGGCGGCGCCGCGACGCACGTCGTCGCGCGCGTCGGCGGGCAGGCGCGGACGCTGCGCGCGCGGCGCGAGGTGCTGCTGTGCGCCGGCGCCTTCCACTCGCCGGCGATCCTGATGCGGTCGGGCATCGGCCCGGGCGCGCTGCTGCGCGAGCGCGGCGTCGCCGTCGTCCACGACCTGCCGGGGGTGGGCGAGAACCTGCACGACCATCCGGACGTGATCCTCGTCGCGAACGCGCCGGGGGCGTACGACCTCTTCGGCCAGTCGCCGCGCGGCGCGTGGCGGCTGCTGCAGGGCGTGCGGCAGTGGCGCGCCGAGCGGCGCGGGATGCTGACCACGAACTTCGCCGAGGCGGGCGCGTTCGTGCGGACCGATCCGTCCGAGCCGATCCCCGACCTGCAGCTGCACTTCGTGATCGCGAAGCTCGTCGACCACGGACGCAAGGCCGTGCCGGGCCACGGGTTCTCGGTGCACGCGTGCGTGCTGCGGCCGAGGAGCCGCGGCCGCGTGCGGATCGCCGGGCCCGATCCTTCGGCCGCGCCCGAGATCGACCCGAACTTCCTCGCCGACCCCGACGACGCGGCGCGGCTCGTGCGCGGCGTGCGGCTCGTGCGACGGATCATCGGGCAGCCGTCGCTCGCGCGGTACGGCACCGAATCGAAGACCTCCGCCGCGATGTGCACCGACGACGAGATCGAGGACTGGGTGCGCCGCACCGCCGACACGATCTACCACCCGGTGGGCACCTGCCGGATGGGGCCGGGGCCGGAGGCGGTGGTCGACGCGCGGCTGCGCGTGCACGGCGTGCGCCGGCTGCGGGTGGTGGACGCGTCGGTGATGCCGGCGATCGTCGGCGGCAACACCAACGCGCCGACGATCATGATCGGCGAGAAGGCGTCGGACATGGTGCGCGAGGACGCGCGCCGGTCGGTCGACGCCGTCGCCGAGGCCGGCTGAGGGCCGGCGGCGCGGCCGCCGTGGGAGAATTCCGGCCGAGGCGCGCCCGCCCGTCCCCGGCGCCCGGCGCCACGAGACCGCGATGAAGCACCTGACCCCCCGACAAGCCCACGATTTCCTGCGCGACCGCCCCGACGCGGTGTTCGTCGACTGCCGCAGCGAGGCCGAGTACTTCCTGGTCGGCCATCCGCTCGTCGAGCGTCCCGGCGAGGAGCCGGTGCGCCCGCACAACGTCTGCTGGGCCGACGAGCTCAAGCTCGAGATGAACGAGCACTTCGTCGAGGACGTCGATCGCGTCGCCGGCGGCGCGAAGGACAAGCCGGTCGTGCTGATCTGCCGCTCGGGGCGGCGCTCGGTGTCGGCCGGCGAGACGCTGGAGGCCGCAGGGTGGAAGGAGGTCTACAACGTGCTCGAGGGATTCGAGGGACCGCTGGACGAGAAGTTCCAGCGGGGGACGACGAGCGGGTGGAGGCGGGAGGGGCTGCCGTGGGAGCAGCTGTAGACGGTCGAGCGAACGCGTCCCTGCATCGTCACGGCGCGACCCCGCGGGCGCCGGCCATCGCGGCTGCTCTCGCATCGAACGTCAGCAGCGGCGCATGGCCGCCCCGAGCGGCGAGCTCGACGTGCAGGCAGTCCGCGAAGTCGACGTCGGGGCTGCGCCGGAAGCGCCACAGCGCCCGCTCGACCGCGGGCTCGTCGTCGAAGCCCAGCTCGCGGGATTCGAGCAGCAGGTCGAACGCCTCGATGATCCCGTCGCGGGCAACGCGGTAGCGCGAACGCAGGACCCACTCCAGCTCCAGGAGCACCGTCACCGGAACCCAGAGCGGCCGGGCGCGGCGGCGCGCTTCCGCCAGAACGCCGCGAACCGCCTCGAACTGGGTTTCGTCGTCCCGGACGAGCCAGCGCACGAGGACGTTCGTGTCGAGCGCGGGCATCAGTCCGGCCGGGCGCGGCGGCGGCGCGTGCCGCCGGACCCCAATCCGAGCAGCTCGATCGGTACCGCGGTCCCCGTCCTGCGGCGGAGGACGCCCGCGGCATCGTCGAGCGAACGCGACTTGGCCCGCATCTGCACCGTTCCGTCGGGCATGAGCGTGAAGGTGACCTTGTCGCTCGGGCCCAGATCCAGCGCCCGTCGGATGTCGACGGGTATGGTGACCTGGCCCTTGCTGGTGATCGTGGCGTCGGACATTCCAGCTCCTTACTTCTCGCGAAAGCGTAAGGACCGAGCCGCCGGTGGTCAATCGGCCGTGAGCCCTAGGAGCGAAGCGACGGTTCGAAGATCCCGCAGGCAGGACCGCCACGGCAGGGGTCGGGGCGGATGGCCGAGGCATGCGCCCGGCGGATCGCGGCGCCTGCGCGCGTGCGAGGCCTGCGCACGCCGCGACCACTTGAACGACGATGGCGGATCCCATCGATTTCCTCGAGTCTCGAGGCGAAACAGCCGCAGGTCGCAGCGCGACAGGCGGCAGCGAAGGCCATGGATCGACCGGCAGCGGCGAACGGCGACGCCGGTGGCCGGTCGGTACGCGGTTGCGTCGGTCTTGAAGCGTCGGGACGCCGGATCGGCTCGCGGTTCGGAGGCCTGCCTCAGTGCAGCACCAGCGGCTGCTGCATCAGTCCCTCGAAGTTGCTCAGGAAGTCGTCGACCTCCTCGATCGACGGCTCGGTCGCGATCAGCTGGGTGACGTCGAAGCGGAACTTCTCGGCGAGCACGCCGCCCAGGAAGATCTCGCGCTTGGCCGTCTTGTCCATGATCTCGTAGCCGCCCCCGAACGGTTCCCCCTCCGCGGACTTGAATTCCACGACGCAGTAGTTCGGGCTGTTGTAGATCATGTTCATTGCTGGAACCTCGCAGGGATCGCCGTCAGGGTGGGGTTCCCCGCCGACCGGTCGTAGCCTCCGCCGATGATCGTGCTGCCGCGACCGACAGGCGTCGCGGCCCCCTGCACTGCGTCGGATCGACGCCACTCATCCTGTCCGGACCGCCGCCCGAACCCCGTCGAGCACCATCTGGGGATCGATCGGCCGCTCCGCAAGCACCTCCAGACGGTTGTCCGCACGCCACGCGGTCTCCACCCAGTCCGATCGGCCGTCGACCCACTGCCAGCCGTACCAGGCCCGCTCGGTCCTGAACACGCCCTTGGCTCGCAGCAAGCCGCAGGCCCGAAGCGCACCCGACGGACCCGTCAGCGCCTCCAGCCCGGCCTGGAGGACGGCACGGTCGAACGCGACCGTACCCGGCCATCGCCAGCCGGCGGAGCTCGCGCCGTCGCCGTCGCGCTGCAGGTGCAGAGCCGGCGGAAGCGAGCGCTCACCTTCGACGGCAGCGGCGTCGCATCGTGAGTT
>DASPJX010000264.1:0-2970 GCA_035628395.1 Burkholderiaceae bacterium
GCCGACGCGTCGCGCGCGAAGCGCTCCCGCGGGACGGCGCGCGCCGCCTCGACGACGCCGCCCGGAAACCCGACCGGCGTGTCCGGGACGCGGGCCGCCCGGATGTCGCAGGACGCGGCCGGCCCGGGCGGCGCGCGAATCGTCCCCGCTCGGCCCGCCCGGCCCGTTCGGCCCCGCCGCGCCGGTCGTCGACGCCGGGGGCGACGCGATCGGGCGGCGCTCGACGGCCCGATCCGGGAACGCGTCGGCCGACCTTGCCGCGCCGACCGCGAGACCCGATCATCGGCGCCTGCATGACCGTGCCGGCCGCTCCGTCCCCATCGACCCTCCTCGCCGACGAGGCGCTGTGCGCGTTCGTCGCCGGCGGCGTCAGCGTCGGGCTGGCGACCTGCGACGCGCGGCGCCGGCCGCACGTCGTGCGCGTGATCGGCGTGCGCCGCGACGGCGAGCGGCTGCGCCTGGTGCTGCCGCTCGACCTCGGGACGGCCGTGCTCGACGACGTCGCCGACAACGGCCGGGTCGCGGTGGTCTTCACCCAGCCGACCACGCACCGCACGTTCCAGCTGAAGGGCTCGGACGCGCGCGCCGTCGAGGTCGACGAGGCCGACCGCGCGGAGACGGACCGCTACCGGCGCGCGCTCGGCGCCGACCTCGCCGCGATCGGCTGGCCGCAGGCCTACACCGACGCGCTGCTCGACGCCCACGACGCGCCGCTCGCGACGATCGCGTTCACGCCCGACGCGGTCTTCGTCGCGACGCCCGGCCCCGACGCGGGCGCTCGGATGGAGCCGGGGCGGTGAACGGCGCCGCCCGCCCGCCGCGCGCGCTGCCGCTGCACGCGCTGCGCGAGTGCTTCGAAGGCGCGGCGCCCGCGATGATGGGCACCTGCTCGGACGACGGCACGCCGAACGTGACCTACCTGTCGCAGATCGAGTACGTCGATCCCGAGCACGTCGCGCTGTCCTTCCAGTTCTTCAACAAGACCCGCGCGAACGTGCTCGCCAACCCGGTCGCGCAGGTGCTGGTGCCGCATCCGGACACGGCCGCGATGTACCGGCTCGACCTGCGCTACCTGCGCACCGAGACCGAGGGGCCGCTGTTCGAGCGGATGAAGGCGAAGCTCGCGGGCATCGCGTCGATGAGCGGCATGGCCGGGGTGTTCCGCCTGCGCGGCTCGGACGTCTACCGGGTGCTCGCGCTCGAGCAGGTCTCGCCGGGGCGGCCGGTGCGGCCGGCGCCCGAGCGCTGCGCGCACCACCTGGGCGCGCTGCGCCGGGCGGCGACCCGGCTCGCCGCGGCCACCGACCTGCACGTGCTGCTCGACGAGACGCTCGCGGTGCTCGCCGACGCGTTCGGCTACGAGCACGCGATGATCATGCTGCTCGACCGGCGCGCCGACCGGCTCTTCACCGTCGCGAGTCGCGGCTATCCGTCGTCCGGCGCCGGCTCCGAGGTGCCGATGGGCGCGGGCCTCGTCGGCGTCGCCGCGCGCGAGCGCACGCCGCTGCGGATCAACCACCTGAGCGCCGAGTACTCGTACCTGCGCGCGGTGCGCGAGTCGATCGAGCGCGCCGGGCAGCTCGACCGGCTCGAGACCGCGATCCCGCTGCCGGGGCTGCGGCAGGCGCACAGCCAGCTCGCGGTGCCGATCGTCGCGGCCGACGCGCTGCTCGGCGTGCTGTTCGTCGAGAGCCCGCAGGACCGCCGCTTCGGCTACGACGACGAGGACGCGCTGGTCGCGCTCGCCGCGCAGCTCGGCGCGACGATGCCGCTGCTGCAGGCCCGCGTCGAGCCCGAGGTCGAGCTCGCGGCCGGCGCGCGCGCCGCGGACGACGGGCCGGAGCCCGGCGCCTCGGTCGACGCGTCGCCGCCGATCCCGCTGCGGCACTATCCGCACGACGACAGCGTCTTCCTCGGCGACGACTACCTGATCAAGGGCGTCGCGGGCGCCGTGCTGTGGCTGATGGCGCGCGATCACGTCGAGCGCGGGCGCACCCGCTTCACGAACCGCGAGCTGCGGCTCGATCCGCGGCTGCGGCTGCCCGACATCGGCGACAACCTCGAGGCGCGGCTGGTGCTGCTGCAGCGCCGGCTCGCCGACCGCGGCGCCTGCATCCGCCTCGAGCGCGCCGGCCGCGGCCAGCTGCGGCTCGAGGTGACCCGCCGGCTCGAGCTGCTCGACGTCCGCTGACGCGGCGTCACCAGACCTCGACCAGGCCCGCGACCGCGGGCAGGTCCAGCGCGCGGGCGAGCTTCGCCCAGTCGCGCGGCGAGAGCAGCTCGCGCGCGCGCCCGATCTCGGCCTCGAAGACCGGCGCGGGCGCCGCCTCGCGCATGCCCGAGAGCATGCCGACGCGCTCGTCGTGGTTCATCGCGACGAACAGCCAGCGGTGCACGAGCGCGGCCTCCTGCGGCGGGATCGACGCGTGCAGCGCGCGCAGCATCGCCCCGATCTCGCTGTCGCAGTACGCGTCGCGCATCACCGCGGTGTTGTGCGTCTCCTCGATCTCCATGTGCTCGAGGTTCTCGGCGACGAAGCGCGCGAAGCGCAGGTACAGCCGCTGCAGCAGCGCGGCGCGGTGCGCGGCCGGGGCCGACCCGAGCGCGTCGATCGCGTCGACGAGCGCCGCGATCGCGGCCTCGTGCTCGACGTGCTCGTCGGCGGTGATCGCCGCGCTGCCCGGGGCGCGGCGCTCCATCGCCGCGTGCACGAACGCGTTCTCGTGCTCGACGTGCGAGCGCATCAGCGCGAGCAGCTCGCGCGCCTCGCCGAGCACGCCGGCGAGCTGGTCGGCGTCGGCGGCGTCGCAGGCGCCGAGCCGGCCGAGCACGTGGCTCATGAAGGCGCGCAGCGCCTTGTGGATCCCGCCGTAGATGTCGAGCCGGGGCGCGGCGTCGATCGGGAGCGCGTCGTCGAGGCGGATCAGGGTGGAACGGTCCATGGGGTTCTCCGGGTGTCTCGGTTGCGGG
>DASPJX010000265.1:0-12473 GCA_035628395.1 Burkholderiaceae bacterium
GCGCTCGGCGAACTGGCGCGCGAGGGTGTCGGTGGCGCCGCCGGCGGCGAAGGGCACGATCCACGTGACCGCCCGCTCCGGATACTGGCCCTGGGCCAGGGTGGACAGCGCGAGCGCCGCGCAAGCGATCGCCGTCGTCAATGCAGGCTTCGACATCGTTCTCCTCCTGTCGGTCTTACAGCGCGAGGCTGAAGTCCTGGATGCGCTGCATGTGGTCGACGATCGCGCGGCAGCCGCGGTCCACGTTGGCGAGCATGGCCTCCTCGGCCGCGCGCGCCGAGTCTCCCTCGAACGCGGCGAGGATCGCGGCGTGCTCGTCGAGCGCCGCCCGCATGCGGTTGACCGGGAAGCCTTCCAGGGGCCGCGTGAGGATGAGGCGATCGAAGACGTTGCCGAGCAGCGCCGTGAGGTGCGGGTTGCCGGCCTGCTCGGCGATGCGCATGTGGAAGGCCTTGTCGACCAGCATGCCGAGGCGCCGGCGGTCGGTCTCGCCGCCGAGGACCTCGCAATAGATGCGGTGCAGGGCGCGCAGGTCCTGCAGGAAAGCGCGGGTCTTGCGCGCGAACGCGGCGCACGGCGCGACGCGCGCGCTGCAGCGACGCGATCGGCACGCGCTCGGGGGACACGATCGGCACGCGCTCGGGTGACGCGATCGGCACGCGCTCCGAGAGACGCGATCGGCACGCTCCGTCGACGCGATCGGCGCGGGCCGGTGCCGCGATCGGCGCGGGCCGGCGCCGGGGTCCGCGGGCCGGCCCCGCGATCGGCGCCGACTCAGGCGACCGGCGGCACCTCGACGCGCAGCCCGTCGAGCGACGCGTCGACCTCGATCTGGCATCCGAGCCGGCTGCCCGGACGGCGCTCCGCGTCGGCGTATCCGAGCAGGTCGTCCTCGATCTCGTCGGGAGGCGGGAGCCGGTCGACCCACGAGGGGTCGACCCACACGTGGCAGGTCGCGCAGGATGCGCAGCCGCCGCACTCGCCGACGATGCCGGGAATGTCGTGGTCGACCGCGGCCAGCATCACGCTGGTGCCGGCGGCGGCGTCGACGGTGCGCTCGCTGCCGTCGGGCAGCACGAAGACGATCGAGGGCATGGGACGGGGATCCGTGATCAGAAGAGGTCGAAGTACTCGCGGTGCTCCCACTCGGTCACCGCCGGGCCGTGACGCCCGTCGCCGCCGTGCTCGTCGAAGCGCGCGAGCTCGGCGCGCTTGACGAACGCGATCCAGTCGACGACGTCGCGCCCGAGGCCGGCGATCAGCACCGGGTCGGCGAGCAGCGCGTCGAGCGCCGCGTGCAGGCTGGCCGGCAGGCCGCGCGCCTCGGCCTCGTACGGCGAGTCGGCCGACGGGCCCGGCTGCAGCCCGCTCTCCAGGCCGTCCAGGCCCGAGACGATCTGCGAGGCGAGGTACAGGTAGGGATTGGCGGCCGGCTCGCCGACGCGATTCTCGATCCGGGTGCCGGCGTCGCCCGCGCCGCCGAGCACGCGCAGCATCGCCGCGCGGTTGTCGTGCGCCCAGGCCACCCGGTCGGGGGCGAGCGAGTTCGGCCGGTAGCGCTTGTAGCCGTTGACGGTCGGCGTGGTGAACGGCGTCGCGCCCTCGGCGTGCGCGAGCAGCCCGGCGAGGAAGCGCTCGCCGAGCGGCGACAGCGCCGCGCCCGGCGCGTCGGGCACGAACGCGTTGGCGCCGTCGGACAGCCGGCGCAGCGACTGGTGCAGGTGCCAGCCCGAGGACATCGCCTGCGGGAACGCGGGGCGGCACATGAAGCTCGCGTGCAGGCCGTGGCGGCGCGCCACCTGCTTGATCGCGCTGCGCAGCAGCACCATGCAGTCGGCGGCCTCGAGCGCCTCCAGCGGCTGGAACGTGAACTCGACCTGGCTCGGGCCGAACTCGATCTCGAGCGAGCGCAGCGGCAGCCCGAGCTCGACGAGGGCGCGACGCAGCGGCTCGAGATGCGGCTCGACCTGGTCGTAGCGCAGCTCGGTCAGGTACTGGTAGCCGGCGTGCAGCAGCCCGACCTCGGGCGGATGCCCGGGCCGGCCCGGCAGGCCCGCGTCGGCGAGCGCGAGCCGCGGATCGAGCAGCCGGAACAGGTGGAACTCGACCTCGAGCCCGGCGACGAGCGCGTGGCCGCCGGCCCGCAGCCGATCGTGCACCGCGCGCAGCAGCCGGCGCGTGCAGTACGGCACCGGGCGGCCGTCGTGGAACCGCAGGTCGCACAGCACCCAGCCGGTGCCCGGCGCCCAGGGCAGCACGCGGAAGGTCGTCGGGTCGGCGACCATCAGCACGTCGGCCGCGCCCTGCAGCTCGCGCAGCCCGAAGCCCCCGCCTCGCGTGAACACCGGGTAGACCGTGCGGTGCGAGGTGTCCTTCGCGAGCAGCGTCGAGGTCACGCCGACGCCCGCGTCGAGCGCGCGCACCGCCTCGTCGGCGACCAGCGTCTTGCCGCGCAGCAGCCCGTGCTGGTCGGCGAACGCGAAGCGCACCGAGTGCAGCCCGAGCTCGGCGATCCGGGCGCGCACCCGGGCCGCGGCCTCGCGCTGCGCGTCGGTCCGCAGGCCGTGGCGCTCGACGAAGGACGGGCCGGTCATCGGGTCGAGGACGTCTCGCGGCGCGCGGCCGGGTCGGCGTCCTCGCCGCCGGCGGTCGGGACGGCCGCGGTCGGAGCGGTGGCTGTCGGGGCAGCTGCTGTCGGGGCGGCCGCTGTCGGGACGGCTGCTGTCGGGACGGCCGCTGTGGGGACGGCTGCCGTCGGAGCGGCCGCAGGCGAGGCCGCGGCGGAGGCGGCCGCGGCCCGCGGCGACGCGACGCCGGCGTCCGGCGCGGCGCCGCCCACCGGCGGCACGATCGCGCACGGCGCGCCGCTCGCCGCCCACCAGTCGCAGGCCGCGCGCCGGCTCGCGTCGAGCTCGCGCCAGTGGCGCTGCCAGCCGGCGGGCGCGCAGATGCCGTCGACGGTCGCCGGCCCCCGCAGCGACGCGGCCTCGTCCGCGGCGGGTGCGAACGGCGCCGGCTCGCCGCGCGCCACCGCGTCGATCGCGCGGCCCAGCTGCCGCCGGTAGGCGCTGATCGCGCGGTCGCTGGTGGCGAGGTGCTCGCGCGTGCGGTCCTGGATCGCGCCCTGCGACTCGACCGCCCACTGGTCGTGGACGTTGATGTCCTCGCCCATGCCGGTGAACGTGCGGGTGCGCTGCTCGTAGGGGTCGAAGCCCCAGCCGTTGCGGCGGTGCCTGCGCGGCCGGTAGTCGGGCAGCTCGTAGAGCTCGAGCCGCTGCGCGCGCATCGTCGGCTTGTCGACCGGCGCGCCGAAGCTCGTGAAGAACGCGTACCAGTAGTTGTTCGTGTCGTCGATCGGCACGTGGTACTGCAGGATCGCCATCTCGTGCGACAGCGGGATCGCGAACGCCTGCGGGAACACGAGGTTCGTCACGCGCACGTGCAGCCGCTCGGCGTCGATCTCGCGCAGCGCGGTCACGCGCAGCCCGTGCTCGCTCGGCTCGACCTCGATCCGCGGGCGGTGGCACTCGCGCAGCACCCGCGTCATCGGCCACTCGGAGCCGCTCGAGGCGCTGCGGAACTGGCGGCCGTAGGCGGCCGACGAGTCCTCGTCCTCGAAGAACCGGTGCAGGAACGACGCGTGCGCCGGGTCGATGCCCACCTCCAGCGCCTGCAGCCAATTGCACTCGATCCAGCCCTTGAACGCGAACACGTGCGAGTCGGGCGCGGCGAACGCGTCGAGCGCGGGGAAGGCGGGGGGCTCGCCGGGCCCGAGGTACGCCCAGTAGGCGCCGGCTCGCTCGACCACCGGGTACGCGCCCTGGCGCAGCCGCGCGAGCAGCGGCGAGCCGTCGGGCTCGGCGGGCGCCTCGCGCAGCCGGCCCTCGACGTCGAACAGCCAGCCGTGGAACGGGCAGCGCAGCCCGCCGTGCTCGAGCCGGCCGTACGCGAGGTCGGCGCCGCGGTGCGCGCAGTCGCGATCGACGAGGCCCACGCGGCCGCGATCGTCGCGGAACAGCACCAGGTCCTGACCCATCACGCGCAGCGGACGCACCGGGCGATCGCCATCGAGCTCCTCGCGCAGCGCCACCGGCTGCCAGTAGCGGCGCAGCAGCTCGCCCGCGGGGGTGCCGCGTCCGGTGCGGGTGATCCGGTCGTTCTGCTCGGCGCTGATCATGGGGCGTCTCCTGCGGGTCGCGCGCCGATTCTAGCCCGCGGCCCCGCATCGCGGCCCGCGCGCAGTCCCGGGCGGCGCCGGCTTGCGCCGGGTCGCGGCGGCGGAGGATGATGCGGCGCCCCGCCCCGCCGCGCGCCCATGACCGACACCCTGCGATCCGCCTTCGCGAGCGACGCCGTCTCGCGCCACTTCGACGACGCGTCGCTGATCGCCGCGATGGCGCGCTTCGAGGCGGCGCTCGCGCTCGCCGAGGCCGACGCGGGGATCGTGCCGGCCGACGCCGCGCGCGCGATCGCCGCGGTCTGCGCGCGCGCGGCCGACGGCGCGCGCGCGGGCGGCGCGTTCGATCCCGCGCGGCTCGCCGCCGACGCGCGGCGCGCCGGCACGCTCGCGATCCCGTTCGTGAAGGCGCTGACGGCCGAGGTGGCCCGCGAGGACGCCGACGCCGCGCGCTGGGTGCACTGGGGCGCGACCAGCCAGGACGCGATCGACACCGCGCTCGCGCTGCAGACGGTCGCGGCCGGCGCCGCGCTGTCGGCGCTGATCGGCCGCACCGGCGACGCGCTCGTCGCGCTCGCCGACGCGCATCGGCACACCGCGACGGTCGGGCGCACGCTGCTGCAGCCGGCGGTGCCGGTGACCTTCGGCTGGAAGGCGGCCGGCTGGCTGTCGCCGCTGGTGCGCGGTCGCGCCGCGCTGCGCCGCGCGCTCGACGACGCGGCCGCGCTGCAGCTCGGCGGCGCGGGCGGCACGCGCGCCGCGCTGGGCGGCCGCGGCGACGCGGTGGCCGCGGCCACGGCGGCCCGGCTCGGCCTCGCCGATCCGGCCGGCTCGTGGCACGGCGCGCGCGACCGCGTCGCGCGGCTCGGCGCCGAGCTCGCGCTGGTCGCGGGCGCGATGGCCAAGATCGGGCGCGACGTGTCGCTGCTGATGCAGGCCGAGGTCGCCGAGGCGTTCGAGCCGGACGGCGACGGCCGCGGCGGCTCGTCGGCGATGCCGCACAAGCGCAACCCGGTGGGCGCGATGCTCGCGCTGCAGGCGGGCCTGCGGGCGCCGGGGCTCGCCGCGACGCTGCTCGCGCAGCAGGCCGGCGAACACGAGCGCGGGCTGGGCGGCTGGCAGGCCGACTGGTGGACGCTCGGCGCGCTGTTCGAGTGCGCGGGCAGCGCCGCCGAGGCGATCGCGGAGGTCGTCGAGGGCCTGCGCGTCGACGCGGCCGCGATGGCGCGCAACCTCGAGGCGACGCGCGGCTTCGTGTTCGCCGAGGCGGTCACGGTCGCGCTCGCCGGCCGCGTCGGCAAGGCCGCCGCGCATCGCGCGATGGAGGCGGTGTGCGCGGAGGCGATCGACCGGGGCGTGCCGCTGCGGCGGGCGCTCGACGACGCCCGCGACCGCGACGCGGCGCTCGCGGCCGCGCTGCCCGTCGACGCGCTCGACGCGCTGTTCGACGCGGCCCGGCAGCGCGGCGACGCGGACGCGATGCTCGACCGCACGATCGCGGCCTGGCGCGCCGGGACGGACGGGCGCGAGGCCTGACCGGCCGCGCCTGCAGCCGGGGCGGACGAGCCCGAGGCCTGACCGGCCGCGCCCGCGGTCGCGGGCCGGCGATAGCTGCGCGGGCACGGACGCCGTCCCGTTCCGTCGCGAACGGTCCGGACGCGGCCGCGCTCGGGCGCGCATCGATTCGTCACGGTTCCGCGGGTACAGTGGGGCCGATGGAGCCCCTCGATTGCCGTTCCGCCTGCTGTCGCTGAGCGACGAATCCGCCCGGCCCGCCCTCGGCGACGCGCCGCCCATGACCGGCGAACCCGCGCCCGGCCGGACGGTCGGGCTGCGCTGGCGCTTCCTCGCGCCGGTGCTGTCGCTCGCGCTGCCGCTCGCGGTGTTCGCGACGCTGGTGATGGCGGTGCTGTGGCACCAGCAGACCGACTCGCTGTGGGAGCGGCACCAGGCCACCGCGCAGTCGGTGTCGATCGCGGTGGCGCGCGAGATGCGCGAGACGCGCCAGCGCGTCGAGCTGCTGGCCGGCTGGCCGACGCTGCTGTCGCCCGAGCCGGCCGCCTTCCTGCTCAACGCCGAGGACCTGCTGCGCGCGCGGCGCGACTGGCGCCGGCTGCTGGTCGTGGACGAGCGGGCGCGCACGCTGCTGCTGTCGCCCGTGCCGCCGGACGGCGCCGCCGGGTCCTCGGGCGTGCCGGAGACGGTCGTGCGGCGCGCGCTCGAGACCGGCCGCGTCGCCGTCTCGGACCTCTACGTCGCCGAGGACGGCCTGCCGGTCGCGGCGATCGCCGCGCCGACGGTCGTCGCCGGCCAGCGCCGGGTATTGGTGGTCGAGCTCAGGCTCGAGTGGTTCGACGGGCTGCTCGCCGACTTCACCCGCGACGGCAACGTGAGCGGCCTGTTCGACGAGGGGGCGGTCGTGCTCGCGCGCAGCACCGACGGCCCGCGGGTCCGCGGCCGCGTCGCGCCCGAGCGGCTGCGCGCCTCGCTCGCCGCGCGCGACGCCGGACGCGCCACGATCCGCACCTTCGACGACCGTCCCGCCGACGCGGTGTGGGTGCCGGTGGCCGAGACGCCCTGGCGGATCGTGCTCGCCTACCCGACCGACGTCGTGCTCGCGCCGCTGCAGCGCCAGCTCGCGATGCTCGCCGCGCTGGGCGGCCTCGCGTCGGCGCTCGGCGTGCTGGTGGCGCTGCGCACGAGCCGCCGCCTGCGCGACGCGATCGACGCGTTCGGCCGCTCGGCCGCCGCGTTCCTCGAGGGCCGGCAGGCCCGGCTCGCGCGCACCGGCTCGGTCGAGCTCGACCGGCTCGGCACGACGCTGTCGCTCACCGCCGAGAAGCTGCACCGCGCCGAGCGCGAGCGCGACGAGCTGCTCGCCCGCGAGATCGCCGCCCGGGCGAGCGCCGAGGCGGCGAACCGCACGAAGGACGAGTTCCTCGCGATGCTCGCCCACGAGCTGCGCAACCCGCTCGCGCCGCTGACCAACGCGCTGCGGGTCCTCGATCGCACCGAGATCCTCGGCGGCCCCGGGCGCCGCGCGATCGAGATGGCCAAGCGCCAGTCGGGCCAGCTGGTGCGCCTCGTCGACGACCTGCTCGAGGCGAGCCGGATCACGCGCGGCCTGATCGAGCTGCGGCGCGAGCGGCTGCCGGTGGAGGCGACGCTGCGGCTCGCGGCGGAGACCGCCGCCTCCGAGGCGACCGCGCGCGGCCACGCGCTCGTCGTCGAGCCGCCCGCCGGGCCGCTGTGGATCGACGCCGACCCGGCCCGGGTCGCGCAGATGCTCGGCAACCTGCTCGGCAACGCGATCAAGTACACGCCCGACGGCGGGCGCATCGTCGTCTCGGCCGCCGCGGTCGACGGCGCCGTCGAGCTGCGGGTGTCCGACGACGGCATCGGCATCGACCCCGACCGGCTCGGCGAGGTGTTCGACCTGTTCCGCCAGATCGAGGCCGGCCTCGACCGCGCCGCGGGCGGGCTCGGCATCGGCCTCGCGCTGGTCGACCGGCTCGCGCGGCTGCACGGCGGCTCGGTGCGCGCGCACAGCGAGGGGCGCGGCCGCGGCGCGACCTTCACGCTGCGCCTGCCCGCGGCCTGACGCGCCGGACGGGAACGGCCGTGCCCTGGCGAGCGCTCGCCGACGCCGTGCTGGTGCTGCACCTCGGCGTCGTCGCGTTCGTCGTCGGTGGGCTCGTCGCGATCGTCGCGGGCAACCTGCGCGGTCGCGCCTGGGCGAGGTCGCCCGCGTTCCGCGCCGCCCACCTCGCCGCGATCGGCGTGGTCGCGCTGCAGGCCTGGCTCGGGCGCACCTGCCCGCTCACCACGCTCGAGTCGTGGCTGCGCACGCGCGCGGGCTCCGCCGGCTACGAGACCGGCTTCGTCGAGCACTGGGTCGCACGCGCGCTGTACTGGGACGCGCCGCCCTGGGCGTTCACGCTCGCGTACACCGCGTTCGCCGCGGCGGTCGCGCTCGCGTGGCGGCGCTGGCCGCCGCGGCCGTTCAGTTCGGCTCGCCGGCGCGGTGCCGCAGCAGCGTCGGGTCGAAGTACGTCCTGAAGCGCGCGATGCCGCCGTCGCGCATCTCGAGCACGCTCACGCCTTCGTACTCGAACGGGGTGCCGTCGGCGAAGGTGCCGCGGCTCGTCCATTCGAGGAGCGCGGCGCCGTCGTCCTGCGCGACGTGGCGGAACGACGAGCCGATGTCGCCGAAGGCGTCGCGGTAGGAGGTCCAGAAGCGCTGCGCGCCCTCGCGGCCGCGCAGCGGGGCGTCGAGGACGGGGTTGGCGAGCTCGGCGTCGTCGCCGAAGAGCTCGGCGATCGGCTCCACCTCGCGCTGCGCCTCGAGGCGGTGCAGCGCGTCGATGAACTGCTGGGGAGTCGGTGCGGGCATGGGGTACGTCCGGTCGTGATGGGTGCACCGCGAAGGCGGCGCATCCCCGTGGCGTCGGCACGCGGCGTGCCAGGAGCGTCGCCGGACCGCGGCGGGCACGGCGCCGACCGGGGTCGTGCGCCACCGGCCGTGGGCCGGTCGGGGCGGCCGCGCCGCCGGTGCTACCATCGATCGCCGGCCCGCCGCGCTCGCCGCGTCGCGCCGTCCCCGTCGAGGACGCCGCCCCGGAGCCGGGCGCCGCGCCGACGCCCACGAGACCCGGAGACGCCCGAGATGCCCTTCGCCACCCGCGCCGACGCCCGCCTGTACTGGCGCGCCGACGGCGACCCGTCGCTGCCGCCGCTGCTGCTCGTCAACTCGCTCGGCACCGACCACTGCCTGTGGGATCCGGTGATGCCCCGGCTCGCCGACTTCTTCCGCGTGATCCGCATGGACATGCGCGGGCACGGCGCGTCGGACTCGCCGGCGGGCGAGTACTCCGTCGAGATGCTGTCGCGCGACGTGCTCGCGGTCGCCGACGCGGCGGGCGTCGAGAGGTTCGACTACTGCGGGATCTCGCTCGGCGGGATGATCGGACAGTGGATCGGCATCCATGCGCCGCAGCGGCTGCGCCGGCTGGTGCTCTGCTGCACGACCGGCCGCGCCGATCCGGCGCCCCAGGTCGCGCGGATCGCCACCGTGAAGGAGCAGGGCATGGCCGCGGTGGTCGACACCGTGCTCGGGCGCTTCTTCACCGACCGCTTCCGCGCGCGCGGCACGGCGCACCTGCACTCGGTCGCGCAGACGCTGCTGTCGCTCGACCCGGTGGGCTACGCGGGCTGCTGCGCCGCGGTGCGCGACCACGACCTGCTCGGCGAGCTGCCGAAGGTCTCGGTGCCGACGACGGTGGTCGTCGGCCGCCACGACCTGTCGACGCCGCCCGCGATGGGCCGCGCGATCGCCGAGGCGATCCCCGGCGCGCGGCTGGTCGAGCTCGACTGCGCGCACATCCCGCACTCCGAGGACGCGCCGGCGTTCGTCGCGATGCTGATGGCCGCGCTCGAGCCCGAGCGCGCGCAGGCGGCGCCCGCTGCGGGCGCGCACGTCGCGAGCGGCGCGCTGCCCGCGGGCGCCTCGCCGGTGACCGGCGTGGCCGCCGGGGCCGACCTGGTCTCGCAGTACCAGCGCGGCATCGCGCGTCGCAAGCAGGCGCTCGGCGAGGCCTACGTGAACGCGCGCGTCGAGCAGGGCCATCCGATCACCGCCGACTTCCAGCGGATGATGACCCGCTGGGCCTGGCACGACGTCTGGACGCGCCCGGTGTTCGACGACCGCACCCGCCGGCTGGTGGTGCTCGCGATCACCGCCGCGCTCGGGCGCTGGGAGGAGTTCCGGCTGCACCTGAAGGCCGGTCTCGAGCGCGAGACCTCGCCCACCGAGATGGCCGAGCTGCTGACGCAGGCGGCGATCTACGCGGGCGTGCCGGCGGCCAACACCGGCTTCCACATCGGCGTGGAGCTGCTGAAGGAACGCGAGAAGGCGTGATCGCGGCGGGCGGAGGCGCACTCGCGCAGGCGACGCCTCGCACGCATCGAAGTCGCCCGCTCGACCGAACCGCGCGGCGCCGCGCCGCGCAGGATCCGGTGGAGCGTATCCCGCAGGGCGAGCCGTCGTGCGCCGACGAACCGACACCGCCGCCCGCGCGCCCGAGGAGACGACCGTGGCCGAGCGTTCCCGCCCCTTCCGCGCGTTCTCGCTCGGGCTCGTCTCGGGCGTCGTCGCCGGTGCCGTCGCCGGTGCCGTCGCGGGCGCCGGCGCGATGCTCGTCGCGTTCCCGTACCTGTTCCCGCCGCCGGCGGCGAGCGACGCCCCGCCCGAGCTCGGCGCGGCGGCGCCCGCGGCCGGCGCGACGCCCGGCTCGGGCACCGATCCGGGCCGCGACGGAGCGCCGCCCGCAGGCACCTCGCTGCCGTTCCGCTTCGACGTCGGCGCGCCCGGGCGCGACGCGATCCACTGGGCCGACGGCACCGGCCGCATCGTGCGCACCGCGCAGGGATGGGTGCTGCGGCTCGAGGCCGACTTCAGGGCCGGCCCCGGCCCGAACTACTGGATCTACGCGAACACGCGGCCGGTCGGCGACGAGCGCGACTTCGAGGCCGACGCGGGCCGGCGCAAGCTCTTCGCGCTGCGCGCGTTCCAGGGCGCGCAGAACTACCCGCTGCCCGCCGACCTCGACCCCGCGCGCGTCCACACCGTGACGATCTGGTGCGAGACCTTCGGCGCCTACATCGGCAGCGGGGTGCTCGGGCGGCCGCCGTCCTGAGGCCGTCGGCCCGCGCGTTTCCGATATCCTTGACCCGCCGCGCGAGGCGCGGTGCCGCAGGCACGGGAGAGAACGGAATGACGGAGACGGGCGAGCCGGTCGACGCGATCGACGTCGCGATCATCGGCGCAGGCATCGGCGGGCTGGCCACCGCGCTCGCGCTGCACGCGAAGGGCATCGGCTGCACGGTGTTCGAGGCGGTCGAGCAGGTGCGCCCGCTCGGCGTCGGCATCAACCTGCTGCCGCACTCGGTGCGGGTGCTGTCGGCGCTCGGGCTGCAGCCGCGGCTCGCCGCGACCGCGGTCGAGACCGCCGAGCTCGCGTACTTCAACAAGCACGGCCAGCCGATCTGGTCCGAGCCGCGCGGGCTGGCCGGCGGCTACGCGTTCCCGCAGTTCTCGATCCACCGCGGCGAGCTGCAGATGATCCTGTTCGAGACGGCGCGCGCGCGGCTGCCCGAGGGCGCGATCCGCACCGGGCACGCGCTCGCCGGCTTCGAGGACCGCGGCGACCACGTGGCGCTGCGCTTCGTCGACCGCGCGGGCGCGGAGGGCCCGCCGGTGCGCGCGCGCGCCGTGATCGCCGCCGACGGCATCCACTCGGTGGTGCGCCGCACGTTCTTCCCGCACGAGGGGCCGGCGCGCTTCTCGGGCCGCATGCTCTGGCGCGCCACCACGCGCGCGCGGCCCTTCCTCACCGGGCGCTCGATGATCCAGGCCGGCCACCAGAGCCAGAAGTTCGTCTGCTATCCGATCCAGCGCACGCCCGACGCCGACGGGCTGCAGACGATCAACTGGATCGCCGAGCTGACCGTGCCGGTCGGCACGACGCCGTCCCGCGAGGAGTGGAACCGGCGCGTCGACAAGGCGGTGTTCCGCGAGCCCTTCGCCGGCTGGCGCTTCGACTGGCTCGACGTGCCCGCGCTGATCGACGGCGCCGCCGAGGTCTTCGAGTTCCCGATGGTCGACCGCGACCCGCTGCCGCGCTGGGCGCACGGGCGCGTCACGCTGCTCGGCGACGCCGCGCACCCGATGTACCCGATCGGCAGCAACGGCGCGTCGCAGGCGATCCTCGACGCCGAGGCGATGGCCGACGCGATGGCCGCCGCGGGCTTCCCCGCGCGCACCGCCGATCCGGCGGCCGCGCTCTCGCGCTACGAGGACGCGCGTCGCGAGGCCACCGGGAAGATCGTGCTGTCGAACCGGCAGAACGGCCCCGACCAGGTGATGCAGCTCGCCGAGGAGCGCGCGCCGCAGGGCTTCGCGCACGTGCACGACGTGATCCCGCGCGAGGAGCTCGAGGCGATCTCGGCGCGCTACAAGCAGCTCGCCGGCTTCACGCGGGAGGCGGTCAACCGATGAGCGACGTCGACGCGGTCATCTTCGACTTCGGCGGGGTCGTCTCGTCGAGCCCGTTCGAGGCCTTCGCGCGCTTCGAGCGCGAGCGCGGCCTGCCCGCCGACTTCCTGCGCACGGTGAACGCGACGAACCCGCACGACAACGCGTGGGCGCGGCTCGAGAGGAGCGAGTACGATCTCGCCGCGTTCGACGAGGCGTTCTCGCGCGAGAGCCTCGCGCTCGGGCACGCGGTGCGCGGCGCCG
>DASPJX010000266.1:0-9789 GCA_035628395.1 Burkholderiaceae bacterium
GTGCAGCGGCGCATGATCGGCAGCGGCGAGCCGTGGACCCAGGTGCAGATCCCGCCGCACATCTACGACGCCGTCCGGCAGCTTTATCCGGAGTCGCGCCCGCCATTCCGCGCGCGTTGCTTTGATGTTCAGCTCATCGGCGGGCTGGTGCTGTACGAGGGGAAGATCGCGGAGATGGCGACGGGGGAGGGCAAGACGTTCGTGGCGCCGCTGGCGTGCTTCCTGCGCGTGCTGGAGGGGATGCACTGCCACGTCGTGACGGTCAACGACTACCTCGTCAAGCGCGACGCCAACTGGGTCCGTCCCGCCTTCGAGAACCTTGGCATCAGCGTCGGGTTCATCCAGTCGGAGTTCGAGCCGGGGGGGGAGACGCGCCGCAAGCAGTACGAGTGCGACATCACCTACGGCACCAACGCCGAGTTCGGCTTCGACTACCTGCGCGACAACATGAAGGAGCGCTTAGACCTCCAGGTGCAGGGGCCGCTGGATTTCGCGATTGTCGACGAGGTTGACTCGATCCTGATCGACGAGGCGCGCACGCCGCTGATCATCTCCGGCGCCGCCGAGGACCACACCGAGCTGTACGTGCGGATGAACCAGGTGCCGCCGCTGCTCGAGCCGATGGCGAGCGAGCCGAAGGCCAACGAGCCGGATCCGCCCGGCGACTACTGGGTCGACCGCAAGGCGCACCAGGTCCACCTGTCCGAGGCCGGCCACGAGAAGGCCGAGGGCATCCTCACGCAGCTCGGCATCCTGCCCGAGGGCGCGAGCCTGTACGACGCGGCGAACATCCTGTCGATGCACCACCTGATGGTGGCGCTGCGCGCGCACACGCTGTTCTTCCGCGACCAGCAGTACGTCGTGCAGAACGGCGAGGTGATCATCGTCGACGAGTTCACCGGGCGGCTGATGCCGGGCCGGCGCTGGTCCGACGGCCTGCACCAGGCGGTCGAGGCCAAGGAAGGCGTGAAGATCCAGAGCGAGAACCAGACGCTCGCCTCGATCACCTTCCAGAACTACTTCCGGATGTACGGCAAGCTGTCCGGCATGACGGGCACGGCCGACACCGAGGCTTACGAGTTCCAGGAGATCTACGGCCTCGAGACCGTGATCATCCCGACGCACCGCCCGATGGTCCGCCAGGACCGCCAGGACCAGGTGTTCCGCACCGCGCGCGAGAAGTACGGCGCGATCCTCGCCGACATCAAGGACTGCCACGCGCGCGGCCAGCCGGTGCTCGTCGGCACCACCTCGATCGAGAACTCCGAGCTGCTGTCGGGCCTGCTGAAGCAGGACGGCCTGCCGCACAACGTGCTGAACGCGAAGCAGCACGCGCAGGAGGCCCAGATCGTCGCCGAGGCCGGGCGTCCGGGCGCGATCACGATCGCCACCAACATGGCCGGCCGCGGCACCGACATCGTGCTCGGCGGCAACGTCTCGAAGCAGATCGACCAGCTCGAGGCGCGCGAGGACCTCGACGAGGCCGCGCGCAAGGTGCAGGCCGACGCGCTGCGCGCCGGCTGGCAGGCGCTGCACGACCAGGTGGTGGCCGCGGGCGGCCTGCACATCATCGGCACCGAGCGCCACGAGTCGCGGCGCATCGACAACCAGCTGCGCGGCCGCTCGGGCCGCCAGGGCGACCCGGGCTCGTCGCGCTTCTACCTGTCGATGGACGACCCGCTGCTGAAGATCTTCGCGGGCGACCGGCTCAAGGCGATCATGGATCGCCTGAAGCTGCCCGACGGCGAGGCGATCGAGGCGGGGATGGTCACGCGCTCGATCGAGAGCGCGCAGCGCAAGGTCGAGGCGCGCAACTTCGACATCCGCAAGCAGCTGCTCGAGTACGACGACGTCGCCAACGACCAGCGCAAGGTCATCTACCAGCAGCGCAACGAGCTGCTGGAGAGCGCCGACACCGAGTCGCTGATCGGCGGGCTGCGCCACGGCGTGTTCACCGACCTGGTCCGCGCCCGGATCCCCGAGGAGAGCGTCGAGGAGCAGTGGGACGTCGCCGGGCTCGAGCAGGAGCTGCGCGACGACTGGCAGCTCGAGGTCCCGGTCGCGGCGATGCTGGGCGGCGAGTCGAACGTCACCGACGAGGACATCCTGAAGGCGGTGATCGCCGCCGCCGACGCGCGCTACCAGGAGAAGGTCGACGCGGTCGGCCGCGAGGGCTTCGCCGGCTTCGAGCGCTCGATCATGCTGCAGTCGATCGACCAGCGCTGGCGCGAGCACCTGTCGGCGCTCGATCACCTGCGCCAGGGCATCCACCTGCGCGGCTACGCGCAGAAGAACCCGAAGCAGGAATACAAGCGCGAGTCGTTCGAGCTGTTCGAGACGATGCTGCAGTCGATCCGCAACGAGGTCGTGCGGATCCTGATGAACGTCCGGATCCAGAGCGCCGACGAGGCCCGGGAGGCCGAGCAGGCGCTCGAGCAGCGCGCCGAGGCCTCGTTCACGCAGGCCTCGTACACGCACGCCGAGTTCGCGGCCGCGCCGGACGCCGATCCCGAGTCGGTCGCGCTCGCGGTGCAGGAGGCGCCCTCCGACGCCGAGGCCGACCGCGACGAGCCGTTCCGGCGCTTCGGCACCAAGGTCGGCCGCAACGATCCGTGCCCCTGCGGCTCCGGCAAGAAGTACAAGCAGTGCCACGGCCGCCTCGCCTGACGGCGGGGACGGGGCGGGGGCCGGCCGATCGCCGGGCCGCGTGAGCGGCCCGGGCCGCCTCAGCCCCGCGAGCGCTCCAGCAGCGCGGTGACCTCCGCGGCCGGCATCGGGCGGGCGAACAGGAAGCCCTGCAGCTCCGCGCAGCCGGCCTCGCGCAGCCAGTCGGCCTGCTGCGCGTCCTCGACGCCCTCGGCGATGCTGACCAGCCCGAGCGAGCGCGCGAGGCTGAGGATCGCCTCGACCACCGCCCGCGCGTTGCGGCCCTCCGGCAGCTGCGCGACGAAGCTGCGGTCGATCTTCAGCCCGTCGAGCGGGAAGCGCTGCAGGTACGACAGCGACGAGTAGCCGGTGCCGAAGTCGTCGAGCAGCAGCGCGAGGCCCTGCGCGCGCAGCGCGTCGATCGCGCGCGACTCCGACTCCTCGAGCTGGCGCATCATCACCGTCTCGGTGATCTCGACCTCGAGCGCCGAGGCCGGCACGTCGTAGGTGCGCAGCAGCTCCGGGATCACGACGGCGAACAGCTCGGTGCCGAACTGCCCGGCCGAGACGTTGACCGCGATCGGCGGCATCGCGAGGCCGGCGTCGCGCCACGCGCGGTGCTGCCGGCACGCCTCCTCGATCACCCAGCGTCCGATCGGCACGATCAGGCCGGTGTCCTCGGCGATCGGCACGAACTCGTTCGGTCCGACGAGGCCGCGCGCCGGATGGCGCCAGCGGATCAACGCCTCGACGCCGGCGAGCGTGCCCTCGCGGGCGCGGTACCGCGGCTGGTAGTGCAGCTCGAACTCGCCGCGCTGCAGCGCGTGGCGCAGCTCGGTCTCGATCGTCAGCCGGTTGACCGGCGGCGCGCCCGCGTCGGCGCCGAAGATCTCGACCTCGGCGCGACCGAAGCGCTTCGCGCGGTACATCGCCGCGTCGGCGCTGCGCGCGAGCGCCTCGGGCGTCGTCGCGTGCAGCGGATAGACGCTGCCGCCGACCGCCGCCGACACGAACACCTCGACGCCGGCGGTCACGAACGGCTGCGCCAGCGCGCCGAGCAACCGCTCGCCGGCGCGCCGCAGCCGCTCCGGGCAGCCGCCGTGGCCCGTCAGCACGACGAACTCGTCGCCGCCGACCCGAGCGAGGGTCTCGCCGTCGAGCAGCGCCCCCTCGAGCCGCTGCGCGACGTCGACGAGCAGCGCGTCGCCCGCCGCGTGGCCGAGCGTGTCGTTCACGTGCTTGAAGCCGTTCAGGTCGAGCGCGAGGATGCCGAGCCCGTGGCCGACGCGCTCGGCGATCGCGACGCGCCGCGAGAGCTCCGAGCGGAAGTGCAGGCGGTTGGGCAGGCCGGTCAGCACGTCGGTGCGCGCGAGCTGCTCGAGCCGCTGCTGCGCCGACTTGATCGCGGTGATGTCGGCCATGCTGCAGACGACCGCGTCGTCGTCCGAGCCGGCGGCGGCGATCGGATGCGCGTTGACGCTGACCCAGCGCCGGCCGCCGTCCTGCCGCAGCAGCCCGACGACGCGGTCGCGCTGCGGCAGGCGCGTGGCCAGGCACCGCTCGAGCGGCGAGTCGCCCGGCTCGAGCGGCGTGCCGTCCTCGGCGATCGCGCCGTCGAACAGCCGGCGCGCGTCGTGGCCGGCGAGCGCCGTCTCGTCGAGGCCGAGCAGCCGCTGCGCGCCGGGGTTGGTGCCCGCGAGGGTCGCGTCGCCGTGGAACACCAGGACCGCGGCGCCCACCGCCTGCAGCACCGACTCGTGGCGCATCCGGTCGCGGCGCATCGTCTCGCGCAGCCGGTCGCGACGCAGCGCCTCCTCGGCGAGCCGCACGAACGCGTCGACGACCTCGACCGCGTTGCGCCCGGGCCGGTACGGCCGGTCGTGGTAGACCGAGAAGGAGCCGACCGCGACGCCGTCCGGATCGCGCAGCGGCGTCGCGAAGCAGGCGCCCAGCCCGTGGCGCGCGGCGACCGCGCGGTACGGGGCCCACAGCGGGTCGACGGCGATGTCCTCGGCGACGACGCGCTCGTTGAGGTGGATCGCGCGGCCGCAGCTGCCCACCTCGGGGCCGATCGGCAGGCCGTCGAGCGCGCGGCAGTACTCGGCGGGCAGCGAGCCGGTCGCGGTGTCGAGCATGCGGCGCCGCGCGGCGTCGAGCATCAGCACCCCGCAGCGCGCGGTGCCGCCGAGCAGGTGCTCGGTCGAGCGGCAGACGGTGCGCAGGATCTCCGCGAGCGGGGCGTCGTCGGCCATCATCTCGAGCACGCGCCGCACGTGCGACTGCAGCGCGTGCTGCAGCCGGCGCGCGGTCGCGTCCCGCAGCAGCGCCTGCACCGCGGGCCGCCCGCCGAGGCGCGCGGTCGACACCGACACCTCGAGCGTGCAGCCCGCGCCGTCGAGCCGCACGCACTCGATCTCGATCACCTCGGCCCGCCCGCCCGGCGTCGCGCCCGCGGTCCGCGGATCGAACGGCGAGCCCTTCGCGTCCGGCACCAGCGAGGCGATCGGGCGGCCCTCGAGCGCGGACGGCCCGGGCGCGCCGAGCAGCTCGCCGGCGGCCCGGTTGGCGAACACGACGCGGCCGTCGCGCACGAGGAGCACGCCGTCGGGCAGCGACTCGTACAGCGTGCGCTGGGCCGGATGCAGATGGGGCGCGACGAACTGCGCGATGTCCTTCGGCTCCGCGACCGACTCGGCGTCGGCGGGGGGGCCGGGCTGGATGCGCATGTCCACGATGAAGGGGCGGGCCGTCCGTTGGAAAACGTTCCCACAGTCTAGGTGGGCGTCGATCGACCCGACACCGACGGATTACCGCAGCGCGGCTGTGGAAAGCCGCATGGAACGGCGCTCTCCGGGCGATGCCGGGCCGTGTCCGCCGGGTGCCGCGGCGCGGCCGGCCGGGGCGGGACGCGACGGTACAATCGCCCGCTTCGCGCCCGGTGCGCGTCCCCGTCAGCGAGTCCGCGATGCCCGTCCGTCTCGTCGCCCCCGACCCCGCCGCCCTGCATCCGGTGGCGGGTCTCGAACTCGGCACCGCGCGTGCCGGGATCCGCAAGCCCGGCCGGCGCGACCTGCTGGTCGCGCGGCTCGCGCCCGGCGCCTCGGTCGCGGGCGTGTTCACGCGCAACCGCTTCTGCGCGGCGCCGGTGCAGGTCTGCCGCGAGCACCTCGCCGCGGGCCGAGGGGTGCGCGCCTGGGTGATCAATACCGGCAACGCGAACGCGGGCACCGGCGAGCCCGGACTGTCCGACGCGCGGGCCACCTGCGACGCGCTCGCCGCCGCGCTCGGCGTCGAGCCCGCGCAGGTGCTGCCGTTCTCGACCGGCGTGATCCTCGAGCCGCTGCCGATGGAGCGCCTGCTCGCCGGGCTGCCGGCGGCGGTGGCCGACCTCGCGCCGGCGCACTGGGCCGAGGCCGCCGAGGCGATCATGACCACCGACACGATCGCCAAGGCGGTGTCGCGCCGCGCGACGATCGACGGCCGCGAGGTGGTCGTCACCGGCATCGCGAAGGGCGCCGGCATGATCCGCCCGAACATGGCGACGATGCTCGGCTTCGTCGCGACCGACGCGCGCGTGCCGCAGGCGCTGCTCGAGCGCTGGGTCCGCGAGGCGGCCGACGCGAGCTTCAACCGGATCACGATCGACGGCGACACCTCCACCAACGACTCCTTCGTGCTCGCCACCACCGGCGCGGGCGCGCTGTCGGTCGAGACCGACGGCACGCCGGCCGCCGCGGCGCTGAAGGCCGCGATCGTCGAGGTCTCGCGCCTGCTCGCGCAGGCGATCGTGCGCGACGGCGAGGGCGCGACCAAGTTCATCACGGTCCGCGTCGAGGGCGCGGGCACCGACGCCGAGGCCGCCGCCGTCGCGTACGCGGTCGCGCACTCGCCGCTGGTGAAGACCGCGTTCTTCGCGTCCGACCCGAACCTCGGGCGGATCCTCTGCGCGGTCGGCTACGCGGGGATCGACGACCTCGATCCCTCGCGCATCGACCTGTGGCTCGACGACGTGCACGTCGCCGCGCGTGGCGGGCGCCACCCCGCCTACCGCGAGGAGGACGGCCAGCGCGTCATGAAGCAGGACGAGATCGCCGTGCGCATCGCGCTCGGCCGGGGCGACGCCTCGACCACCGTGTGGACCTGCGACCTGTCGCACGACTACGTGTCGATCAACGCCGACTACCGTTCCTGAGCCCTCGCGATGAGCTTCGATCCCGCCTCCCTGCAGCGCCTCGCCGAGCGCGCCGAGACCCTGCTCGCCCGCGTCGAGGGCCTGCTGCCCGTGGCCGTCGAGCCCGACTGGAGCGCGTCGGTCGCGTTCCGCTGGCGTCGCCGGCCGACCGCGTTCGGCTGGCAGTCCTGGCTGCAGCCGGTGCGCCACCGCTCGACGATCGCGCTCGACGACCTGTGCAACATCGACGAACCGAAGCGGCTGATCGAGCGCAACACCCGCCAGTTCGTCGCGGGGCTGCCGGCGAACAACGTGCTGCTGACCGGCTCGCGCGGCACCGGCAAGTCGTCGCTGATCAAGGCGTGCCTGAACGCGCACGCGGCCGAGGGGCTGCGGCTGATCGAGGTCGACAAGGCCGATCTCGTCGACCTGCCCGACATCGTCGACCTGGTCGGCGCGCGGCCCGAGAAGTTCATCGTCTACTGCGACGACCTGTCGTTCGAGGAGGGCGAGCCCGGCTACAAGGCGCTGAAGACCGCGCTCGACGGCTCGGTCGCCGCGGCCTCCGACAACGTGCTGATCTACGCGACCAGCAACCGGCGCCACCTGATGCCCGAGCGCATGAGCGAGAACCTCGCCGCGAAGCACACCGAGGACGGCGAGATCCATCCGGGCGAGACCTCGGAGGAGAAGATCTCGCTGTCCGAGCGCTTCGGGCTGTGGGTGCAGTTCTACCCGTTCCGGCAGGACGACTACCTGACCGTGGTCGCGCACTGGCTGCGCCACTTCGGCTGCGCCGACGCCGACGTCGAGCGCGCGCGCGGCGACGCGCTGCGCTGGGCGCTCGAGCGCGGCTCGCGCTCGGGACGGGTCGCGTGGCAGTTCGCGCGCGACTGGGCGGGCAGCCACGGCACGTCGCGCGCGCGCTGAGCCGGCGATGGCCGAGCCCGCGCCCCGGATCGTCGACGTCGCCGTCGGCGTCGTGCTGCGCGACGACGGCGCGGTGCTGATCGGCCAGCGCGTGCCCGGCAAGCCCTACGCCGGCTGGTGGGAGTTCCCGGGCGGCAAGCTCGAGGCCGGCGAGAGCGTGGCCGATGCGCTCGCGCGCGAGCTGCACGAGGAGCTCGGACTCGACGCGGTCGAGTCCGAGCCCTGGGTGGTGCGCGGGCACGCGTACCCGCACGCGACCGTGCGGCTCTTCTTCCGGCGGGTGCGGCGCTGGCGCGGCGAGCCGCAGTCGCGCGAGGGGCAGGCGCTCGTCTGGCGGCCGGCCGACGCGATCGACGTCGCGCCGCTGCTGCCGGCCGCGATCGCGCCGATCGGCTGGCTGCGGCTGCCGGCGACGTACCGGATCTCGTGCGCCGCCGAGCTCGGCGTCGCCGCCTGGGAGGCCGCGCTGCACCGCGAGCTCGACGCGCTCGCCGCGGCGTCGCCGCGCGGCGCGATGCTGCTGCAGCTGCGCGAGCCGGCGCTGCCGCCGGCCGAGTTCGAGCGGCTGTTCGCGCGGGTGCGGGCGCTGCGCGAGACGCGGCCGCTCCAGGTCGTCGTCAGCAGCCGGCATCCGGCCTCGTTCGCGCGCGCGGTCGACGGCGTGCACCTGACCGGGCGCGACCTGCTCGCCGCGCGCGAGCGGCCGCGCGGCCGCTGGGTCGGCGCCTCGTGCCACGACCGCGACGGGCTCGAGGCGGCCGGCGCGCTCGGCTGCGACTTCGCGACGATGGGGCCGGTGCGGCCGACGGCGAGCCATCCGGGGGCGCCCGGCATCGGCTTCGACGGGCTCGCCGCCGCGATCGGGACGACGCCGGTGCCGGTCTACGCGCTCGGCGGGCTCGCGCCGGCCGACCTCGAGCGCGCACGGGCCGCGGGCGCGCACGGCGTCGCCGCGATGCGCGCGGCCTGGCGGGCCTGAGCGGGCGGCTCGGGGCGGGCGGTCGTCGCGACGCGGCGGCGTTCGGTCGTCGCGATGGGCCGGCGTTCGGCCGTCACGACGGGCCGGTGTTCGGTCGTCGGGACGCGGCGGCGTTCGGTCGTCGCGACGCGGCGACGCTCAGGCGTCGCGACGGGGCGGTGCCGGCGGCGGGCGCGAGGCCGGGTCCTCGGGATCGGCGGGCGCGTCGCCCGGGATCGAGTAGCCGTCGTTCGCCCACTGGCCGAGATCGATCAGCTTGCAGCGCTCCGAGCAGAACGGGCGCCAGCGGTTCGCGGGCGAATACTCGGTGCGGCGCCCGCAGACGGGGCAGTCGACTTCGACGGCCATCGCGGGACTACAGGTTGCAGAGCGCGAGCTCGAACTCGACGTTGCCCTCGAACGGGCGCGGGCGCAGGTCGCCGTCCTGCGAGGTGAACCGGATCCAGAGCATGTACTTGTTCGCCGAGATCTCGGGGATCGCGCCGGTCTCGGACGGCACGCGGATCTGCAGCATCTGGAAGGCCTTGCCGCCGAGCGTCTGCTGGTAGTTGCCCTGCTGGGTGCTGACCACCGAGCGCTGCGCCGACTCGCGCAGCAGCTGCAGCACGATCAGCAGGCTCTCGCGCAGCGCGCGGAACGGCGACGCCCAGCCGGCGATGTCGCGCAGCCGGGCCTCGGTCGGGCGGTTCAGCCACGCGTGGTACGAGGGCAGGTCGAACTCGCAGGTGCCGCCGGCGATGATCGCGCGGCTGCGGATGCTCATCAGCCACTCGTTGTCGCGCAGGTGCTGGCCGGTCTTGCCCGCGGCCCCGCTCAGCAGCTGGGCGGCCGCGTCGATGTCGCCGAGGATGCGGTCGAGCGCCTCGCGCGAGACCGCCGGGTTGTCGCGGAACACGAGCAGCGTCTGGCGCTGGCGCTCGAGCTCCTGCAGCAGGTCGGACTTCAGGTCGGCCCGCGAGGCGACCTCGAGGATCTCGAAGAGCGTGGTGAGCGCGACGTGATGCTCGAGCGGACCCGGCTGGCCCGCGAAGTGATCGAAGCGCGTGAACAGGTCTTCCAGCCT
>DASPJX010000267.1:0-9936 GCA_035628395.1 Burkholderiaceae bacterium
GGCGTGGTCGACCGGCGCGACGTGTAGCGCGACGCGTCGCCCGCCGCGCCCGGGGCCCGGCCGCCTGCCGCCCCGCTCGTCGACGCCCGCTCGCCGTCGCCGTCGCCGTCGCCGTCGCCGTCGCCGTCGCCGTCGCCGCCGCCCGCCGCCCGACGCCGTCGTCCGACGCGCGCCACCCGACCCTCGCCACCCGACCCTCGCCGGCGGCGTGCCCTCAGAGCACGTAGCGCGCGAGGTCCTCGTCGGCCGCCAGCGTGCCGAGCCGCGCGTCGACGAACGCGGCGTCGACGCGCACGGTCTGGCCGCCGCGGCGCGAGGCGTCGAACGACACCTCCTCCAGCAGCTTCTCCATCACCGTGTAGAGCCGCCGCGCCCCGATGTTCTCGGTCTTCTCGTTGACCGAGTACGCGACCTCGGCGAGCCGGCGCACGCCCTCGGGGGTGAACTCCACCCCCACCCGCTCGGTCGCGAGCAGCGCCTGGTACTGCTTGGTCAGGCTCGCGTCGGTCTCGGTCAGGATCCGCTCGAAGTCGGAGACGGCGAGCGAGTCGAGCTCGACCCGGATCGGGAAGCGCCCCTGCAGCTCGGGGATCAGGTCGCTCGGCTTCGACAGGTGGAACGCGCCCGAGGCGATGAACAGGATGTGGTCGGTGCGGACCATGCCGTACCGGGTGGAGACCGTCGTGCCCTCGACCAGCGGCAGCAGGTCGCGCTGCACGCCCTGGCGCGAGACGTCGGCGCCGCCGACCTCGCTGCGCGAGGCGATCTTGTCGACTTCGTCGAGGAAGACGATGCCGTTCTGCTCGACGTTGGCGATCGCGCGCAGCTTGACCTCCTCGTCGTTGATCAGCTTCGCCGCCTCCTCGTCGCGCAGCACCTTCATCGCCTCGCGGATCTTCAGCCTGCGGGTCTTGCGCCGCCCGCCCATGCCCTGGAAGAGCCCCTGCAGCTGCTGGGTCAGCTCCTCCATGCCCGCGGGCCCGGCCATCGGCAGCTCGGGCATCGGCATCGCGAGCTCGAGCTCGATCTCCTTGTCGTCGAGCTCGCCCTCGCGCAGCTTCTTGCGGAACTTCTGGCGGGTCGCCGAGTCGGGGCTCGCCGCGGGCTGCGCGGCCTCGCCGGAGGCGCCGAAGCCGAAGCCGCCGCGCGCCGGCGGCAGCAGCACGTCGAGCACCCGGTCCTCGGCCGCGTCCAGCGCGCGCGTCTCCATCTTCCGCATCTCCGCCTCGCGCGTCTGCTTGACGCCGATCTCGGCGAGGTCGCGGATGATCGCGTCGACGTCCTTGCCGACGTAGCCGACCTCGGTGAACTTGGTCGCCTCGACCTTGACGAACGGCGCCTGCGCGAGCCGGGCGAGCCGGCGCGCGATCTCGGTCTTGCCGACCCCGGTCGGCCCGATCATCAGGATGTTCTTGGGCGTGATCTCGTGCCGCAGCGACTCGTCGACCTGCTGGCGGCGCCAGCGGTTGCGCAGCGCGATCGCGACCGCGCGCTTGGCCCGGTCCTGCCCGATGATGTGCTTGTCGAGCTCGGAGACGATCTCCTGGGGGGTCATCGTGGTCATGCCGGCGAGCTTACCGCAGGCACGCGGCCGAGCCGCCGGGCCGGCGGCCGGCCGCGGCGCCCCGCGACGGTGCGCTCCGACGGCGCGGCGCGGACCCCCTCGACGAGTGCCAAGCGCCGCATTGACTACGGCGGAACCGCGCTGATAGTCTTGCGCCCCCGGAAGCCTCGTCTTTCGGAACGCACGATTACAGAGACCATCACCCCGGAGGGGGAGCACGGAGACGCATGGCGGCCGACTACATCGTCGAGACCCAGGACCTGTCGATCGACTTCAACGGGTTCTACGCGGTCAAGGGCGTGTCCCTCAAGGTGGCGCGCGGCTCGATCCATGCGCTGATCGGCCCGAACGGGGCGGGCAAGACGACCTGCTTCAACCTGATCACCAAGTTCCTGCGCCCCACCGGCGGCCGGATCCTCTACAACGGCCGCGACATCACGCGCGCCCGGCCCGCCGACGTGGCGCGGCTCGGCATGGTCCGCAGCTTCCAGATCTCGGCCACGTTCCCGCACCTGACGGTGATCGAGAACGTGCGCATCGCGCTGCAGCGCACGCTCGGCACCTCCTTCCACTTCTGGAAGAGCGAGCGCTCGCTGAACCGGCTCGACGCGCGCGCGATGGAGCTGCTCGAGGACGTGGGCCTCGCGGAGTACGCGTCGCTGCAGGCGGTCGAGCTCTCGTACGGCCGCAAGCGCGCGCTCGAGATCGCGACCACGATGGCGCTCGACCCGGAGCTGATGCTGCTCGACGAGCCGACCTCGGGCATGGGCCACGAGGACATCGGCCGCATCGCGGCGCTGATCAAGCGCGTGGCCGCCAAGCGCACCGTGCTGATGGTGGAGCACAACCTGTCGGTGGTCTCGGACCTGTCGGACACGATCACCGTGCTCGCGCGCGGCGAGGTGCTGACCGAGGGTCCGTACTCGCAGGTCTCGAAGGACCCGCAGGTGATCGAGGCGTACATGGGGACCGGTCATGCCTGAAGCGCTGCTCGAGGTGAAGGACCTGCACGGCTGGTACGGCGAGAGCCACGTGCTGCACGGCATGACGTTCTCGGTGCCCGCCGGCGAGGTGGTCACGCTGCTCGGCCGCAACGGCGCCGGCAAGACGACGACGATGCGCGCGGTGATGGGCGTGCTCGGCAAGCGCCAGGGCTCGATCCGCTACGACGGCGTCGAGACCAGTGCGCTGCAGTCGAACCACATCGCCAAGCTCGGCATCGCGTACTGCCCCGAGGAGCGCGGCATCTTCTCGAGCCTGTCGGTGCGCGAGAACCTGGAGCTGCCGCCGGTGGTCAAGCCCGGCGGCATGTCGATCGACGAGATCTACCAGCTGTTCCCGCGCCTCAAGGAGCGCGCGAACAACCAGGGCACCAAGCTGTCCGGCGGCGAGCAGCAGATGCTCGCGATCGCCCGCATCCTGCGCACCGGCGCCAAGCTGCTGCTGCTCGACGAGCCCACCGAGGGCCTCGCGCCGGTGATCGTCCAGCACATCGGCGACATCATCCGCACGGTCAAGAAGAAGGGCTTCACGGTGCTGCTCGTCGAGCAGAACTTCCACTTCGCCTCGACCGTCGCCGACCGTCACTACGTCGTCGAGCACGGCAAGGTGGTCGACATGATCCCGAACGACCAGGTCAAGGCGAACCTGGGCAAGCTCGAGGTTTACCTCGGGGTCTGACGCCCCGCCCCCATTTCACCCAGAGGAGACGACATGAACTTCAAACCCACCGCCCTGCGGACCGCGATCGCGGCCGCGCTGGCCCTCGCGGCCGGCTCGGCCTCGGCGCAGATCACCGACGGCGTGATCAAGATCGGCGTCGTGAACGACATGTCGGGCCTGTACGCCGACATCACCGGCACGGGCAGCGTCTGGGCCGCCCGCAAGGCGGTCGAGGACTTCGGTGCCGCCGCGAAGGGCATGAAGGTCGAGATCCTGTCGGCCGACCACCAGAACAAGCCCGACATCGGCTCGAACATCGTCCGCCAGTGGATCGACGTCGACAAGGTCGACGCGATCGCCGACGTGCCGACCTCGTCGGTGGGCCTGGCGGTCAACCAGATCATCCGCGAGAAGAACAAGGTCCACCTGAACAGCGGCTCGGCGACCTCGGACCTGACCAACAAGGCCTGCTCGCCGAACACCGTGCACTGGGCCTACGACACGGTGATGCTGTCGAACGGCACCGGCAAGGCGATGGTCAAGACCGGCGGCGACAGCTGGTTCTTCCTGACCGCCGACTACGCGTTCGGCCACGCGCTCGAGCGCGACGTCGAGGCGATCGTGAACGCGAACGGCGGCAAGGTGCTCGGCAAGGTCCGCACCCCGCTCAACACGCAGGACTTCTCGTCGTTCCTGCTGCAGGCGCAGTCGTCGAAGGCCAAGGTGATCGGCCTGGCCAACGCCGGCGGCGACACGATCAACTCGATCAAGCAGGCGGCCGAGTTCGGCATCACGAAGGGCGGCCAGAACCTGGCGGGCCTGCTGGTGTTCGTCGCGGACGTGCACTCGCTCGGGCTGCAGACCGCCCAGGGCCTGGTGCTGACCGAGTCGTTCTACTGGGACCTGAACGACGGCACCCGGGCGTGGTCGAAGGAGTTCGCGGCCGGCAACAAGGGCCGGATGCCGACGATGATCCACGCGGGCGTCTACTCGTCGGTGATGCACTACCTGAAGGCCGTCGAGGCGCTGAAGTCCGACGCGGACGGCGTGAAGGTCGTCGAGAAGATGAAGGAGATGCCGACCGACGACAAGCTGTTCGGCAAGGGCACGATCCGGGTCGACGGGCGCAAGATGCACGACGCCTACCTGTTCGAGGTCAAGAAGCCGAACGAGTCGAAGGGCCCGTGGGACTACTACAAGCTGCGCGCGACGATCCCGGCCAACGAGGCGTTCCGGCCGCTGTCGCAGTCGGAGTGCTCGCTGGTCAAGAAGTGATCGGCCGGCGCGCCGGGCCGATCGCGGCACGGCGCGCTCCGATCGCCGACGGACCGGCGTAGCCGTCCGGGGCGACCCGGGCGGCGACGCTCCACGCGGGCGGGGGACACCACGGTGGCCTCCGCCCGCGGCACGGGCGGACCCCGGCGACCGATCCGCGCGACCGACCCGCCGCACCGCACCCGCCGCTCCCGACCGACCGAAGCACCGCAGCACCGACCGACCCGACCCCACGCACCCGGAAAGCACCGCGTCCCATGTTCGAACTCCTCGGCATCCCGCCCCAGGCCTTCTTCGGGCAGCTGCTGCTCGGTCTGATCAACGGCGCGTTCTACGCGCTGCTGTCGCTGGGGCTCGCGGTGATCTTCGGCCTGCTCAACGTCATCAACTTCACGCACGGCGCGCAGTACATGATGGGCGCGTTCGGGGCGTGGATGCTGCTCAACTGGGCGGGCATCCCGTTCTGGGTGTCGCTGGTGATCGTGCCGGTGGTCGTCGGCGCGTTCGGCATCGTGCTCGAGCGGGTGTTCCTCAAGCACCTGTACCACCTCGACCACCTGTACGGCCTGCTGCTGACCTTCGGCCTCGCGCTGATCGTCGAGGGCCTGTACCGCCAGCAGTTCGGCTCGTCCGGCCAGCCGTTCGTGAACCCGATCCCCGGCGGCACGAACCTCGGCTTCATGTTCCTGCCGTACTACCGCGGCTTCATCGTCGCGTTCTCGCTCGCGGTGTGCCTGGCGACCTGGTTCATGATCGAGCGCACGAAGCTCGGCTCGTACCTGCGCGCGGCGACCGAGCGGCCCGAGCTCGTGCAGGCCTTCGGCATCAACGTGCCGCGGATGATCACGCTGACCTACGGCTTCGGCGTCGGACTCGCCGCCCTCGCCGGCGTGCTCGCGGCGCCCGCCTACCAGGTGAGCCCGCAGATGGGCTCGAACCTGATCATCATCGTCTTCGCCGTGGTCGTGATCGGCGGCATGGGCTCGATCATGGGCTCGATCCTGACCGGTTTCGGCCTCGGCGTGATCGAGGGCCTGACCAAGGTGTTCTATCCCGAGGCGTCGAGCATCGTGATCTTCGTGATCATGGCGATCGTGCTGATGCTCAAGCCGGCGGGCCTCTTCGGGAAGCAGAAATGAACGCATCCGCACCCGCCACCGGCACCCCCTCCGCCGCGCCGCGCGTCGCCACCGCGGCGCCCGCCGTCCCGACCGCCACCCGGGGCCTGCTGCTGTTCGGCGCCTTCGTCGCCGCGATGCTGATCGCGCCGCACGTGGGCGGGTATCCGGTCTTCCTGATGAAGCTGCTGTGCTTCGCGCTGTTCGCGTGCGCCTTCAACCTGCTGATCGGCTACGTCGGCCTGCTGAGCTTCGGCCACGCGATGTTCTTCGGCATGGCCGCGTACGTGAGCGCGCACGGCACCAAGTTCTGGGGCTGGACCCCCGAGGTCGCGATCCTCGGCGGCGCGGCGACCGCCGCGGTGCTCGGGCTGGTCACCGGCTCGCTCGCGATCCGGCGCCAGGGCATCTACTTCGCGATGGTCACGCTCGCGCTGTCGCAGATGGTGTTCTTCTTCTGCCTGCAGGCGCCGTTCACCGGCGGCGAGGACGGGATCCAGTCGGTGCCGCGCCGGGCGATCCTCGGCGTCGTCGACACGAAGAGCGACCTGGCGATGTACTACTTCGTCCTCGCGATCTTCGTGCTCGGCTTCGTGATCATCCACCGGACGATCAACTCCCCCTTCGGCCAGGTGCTGAAGGCGATCCGCGAGAACGAGCCGCGCGCGATCTCGCTCGGCTACCAGGTCGACCGCTACAAGCTGCTCGCCTTCGTGCTGTCGGCGACGCTCGCCGGCGTCGCCGGCGCGACCAAGTCGCTGGTGTTCCAGCTCGCGTCGCTGACCGACGTCACCTGGCAGATGTCGGGCGAAGTGGTGCTGATGACGCTGGTCGGGGGCATGGGCACGGTGTTCGGCCCGGTGGTCGGCGCCGGCGTCATCATCTCGATGCAGAACTACCTGGCCGGACTGGGCGAGTGGGTGCTGGTCGTGCAGGGCGCGATCTTCGTCGTGGTGGTCATGCTGTTCCGCCGCGGCATCGTCGGCGAGATCGCGGCGCGCCTGAAGCGCGGCTGACCCCGCACCGATCGTCCCCGCCGGCGCGCGGCCGGCCGGCCCTCGGGCCGGCCCCGCGCGCCGGATCGTTTCGGCGACACGCATCGCCGGCCTCCGCGCCGGCACGGGAGAAGCGATGAGCGATCCGCTCGCGGGCCTGCCCCGCGTCACCTACGCGAACGCGACCGCCGACTTCTCGGCGGTGCACGCCGCGTTCGACCGCGAGCTGCCGGGCTTCGCCGCCCGCGTGCTCGGCCACGCGCACGCCAACCTGATCGGCGAAGGCAGCGACGCCGGCGGCGAGCGGCGCGCGATCGCCTGCCCGATCGACCGGCGCATCGAGCTCGGCTCGCTCGCGTTCGCCGACGCGGCCGCGGTCGACCGCGCGGTGCGCGCCGCGCGCGCGGCGGCCGACGGCTGGCGGCGCGCCGGCTGGCCCGCGCGGGTCGCGACGCTGCGGCGCGCGGCCGAGGCGATCCGGCGCGAGCGGCTCGAGCTCGCGATGGCGGCGCTGCTCGAGGTCGGCAAGTCCCGGCTCGAGGCGCTCGGCGAGATCGAGGAGTCGATCGACCTGATCGAGTACTACTGCGCCGCGGTCGAGCGCGCCGGCGGCTGGGAGCTCGAGCTCGAGCCGGGCCCCGGCGGCGAGCGCGGCCACGACCGGCTGCGCCCGCACGGCACCTTCGCGGTGATCGCGCCGTTCAACTACCCGTTCGCGCTGGCGATCGGCATGACGAGCGCCGCCCTGCTCGGCGGCAACACCGTGGTGCTCAAGCCCGCCGAGGGCGCGGCGCTGAGCGCGCCGATGCTCGCCCGGATCCTGCGCGAGTCGGGCCTGCCGCCCGGCGCGTTCAACCTCGTGTGCGGCGGCGCCGCGACGGGCGCGGCGCTCGCCGCGCACCCCGGCGTCGACGGCGTCGCGTTCACCGGCTCGCACGAAGTCGGCATGGCGCTGATGCGCGCGGCGGTCGCGGGCCCGTTCGCGAAGCCGGTGCTCGCCGAGCTCGGCGGCAAGAACGCCGCCTTCGTCACCGCGCACGCCGACCTCGACGCGGCCGCGTCGGGGGTCGCGCGCTCGGCCTTCGGGCTGTCGGGGCAGAAGTGCTCGTCGTGCTCGAAGGTCTACGTGCACCGCGACGTGCGCGAGGCCTTCGTCGAGCGGCTGCTCGCGGTCGTCGGCCGGATGGCGGTCGGGGACCCGCGCGAGGCCGGCGCGTTCACCGGCCCGGTGATCGGCGAGGCGTCGGCCGCGCGCTTCGAGCGCGCGGTGGCGTCGGCGCGCGAGGCCGGCGCGCGCGTGCTCGCCGGCGGCGCGCGGCTGCGCGGCGGGCTCGCCGACCACGGCGCGTGGCTCGCCCCGACCGTCGTCGCCGACGCGCCGCCCGAGCACGACGTCAACCGCCGCGAGCTGTTCCTGCCGCTGCTGTCGCTGCAGTCCTTCGATTCGCTCGACGCCGCGATCGACGACTCGAACCGCTCGGCGCTCGGCCTGAGCGCGGGCATCTACACGCGCGATGACGCCGAGCTCGAGCGCTTCGACGACCGCATCGAGGCCGGCGTGCTGTACTCGAACCGCGCGAGCGGCGCGACCACCGGCGCCTGGCCCGGCTTCCAGACCTTCTGCGGCTGGAAGGGCTCGGGCGCCACCGGCAAGGGCGGCCTCGGACCGCACTACGTCCAGCAGTTCATGCGCGAGCAGAGCCGCACGAAGGCGGCCGCGCGCTGAGCGGCCGACCCGGCGCGGGCGAGCGCGTCGGCTACCATGCGGCCTGCGTGCCGCGCGTCGCGGCCGCCATGGACGGGAGGCGATTCGTGCAGGTGGTGTGCCTCGACCTCGAGGGCGTGCTGGTCCCCGAGATCTGGATCGAAGTTTCCAAGCGTACCGGCATCGCCGAGCTCTCCCGCACGACGCGCGACGAGCCCGACTACGACAAGCTGATGCGCTTCCGCATCGACCTGCTGGCGCGGCACGGGCTGAAGCTCGCCGACCTGCAGGCGGTGATCGACGGCATGGGCCCGATGGAGGGTGCGCGCGAGTTCCTCGACGGGCTGCGCGAGCGCTTCCAGGTGGTGATCCTGTCCGACACCTTCTACGAGTTCGCCGATCCGCTGATGCGCCGGCTCGGTCGCCCGACGCTGCTGTGCCACCGGCTCGAGACCGACGCCGAGGGCTTCGTCGTGCGCCACGTGCTGCGGATGCCGAACCCGAAGAAGGCCGCGGTCGAGGCGCTGCAGTCGCTGAACTTCTCGGTGATCGCCGCCGGCGACTCGTACAACGACACCGCGATGCTGGCGGCGGCCGACGCGGGCTTCTTCATCCATCCGCCCGAGTCGATCGCGGCGCAGTTCCCGCAGTTCCCGGTCGCGCGCAGCTACCCGCAGCTGCAGGCGCTGATCGACGAGGCCTCGGCGCGCCTGCGCTGAGCGGAGGCGCCGCGCGTCGGGCGATCGCGTCGTCGCCGCGCACGCGGCGCGACTCGACCGAGTGCAGCGCGGTCTCGATCGGCGGCGGCGTGCGGTCGACGGTGCGCGGCCGCATCGGCAGCCGGCCGGAGCCGTCGGTGACCGGCGCGACCGACACGTCGCCCGGACGACGCGGGCGGCGCTCAGCCGAGCGTCTCGACCGAATGCGTCTGGTTCGTGTAGATGCACAGGTCGCCGGCGATCGCCAGCGCCTTGCGGACCACCTGCTCGGGGGCGAGCTCGGTGTGGTCGAGCAGCGCGCGGGCCGCCGCCTGCGCGTACGGGCCGCCCGAGCCGATCGAGATCAGGCCCCCCTCCGGCTCGAGCACGTCGCCGTTGCCGGTGATGATCAGCGAGTGACGGACGTCGGCGACCGCGAGCATCGCCTCCAGCCGACGCAGCATCCGGTCGGTCCGCCAGTCCTTGGCGAGCTCGACCGCCGCCCGCAGCAGGTGGCCGGAATGCTTGTCGAGCTTCGCCTCGAAGCGCTCGAACAGCGTGAACGCGTCCGCGGTCCCGCCGGCAAAGCCGGCGAGGATGCGCTCCTGGTAGAGGCGGCGCACTTTCCTCGCTCCGCCCTTGACGACCACGTTGCCAAGGGTCACCTGTCCGTCGCCGCCGAGGGCGACCTTGCGATCGCGGCGAACGGAAAGGATGGTGGTTCCGTGCATCTGTTCCATGGGGTCAGGCTTTCCGGGAAAGCAAGGATGAGGCCATAAAAAGAAGAATGCCTAGCGCCGTCATCGTGCACGCGATCAGCGGTCCCGCCGGAAGATCCAACAGCACCGACAACGCGAGGCCGGCGCCATAGCTTAACGCAGCGAGCGCGTACGCGAATGAAAGGCGCGCCCATTGCAGC
>DASPJX010000268.1:0-7029 GCA_035628395.1 Burkholderiaceae bacterium
CGACGCCCCCGACGCGGAGTCAGCGAGGCGCCCCCGACGCGGGGTCGGCGCGACGCCCCCGACGTGGAGTCAGCGAGGCGCCCCCGACGCGGGGTCGGCGCGGCGTTCCGATACGGCATCAGCGCGGCGTTCCGACGCGGCAACAGCGCGGCGGCCCGCCCCCGGGGCGTCAGGCAGCGCCCCCGCCGCCGGGGCGTCAGGCGGCGCCCCGGCTCCCGCCGACCACCGTGCCGCGCGACGGCGCCTGCAGCACGATCACCGAGCACGCGGCCTCGTCGAAGCCGATCACGCCGCCGCCGTTCTCGGCGAGCGCGAGGTCGGCGCGCGGGGCCTGCCGCTCGCCGGCCTCGCGGCGCAGCTGGGTCGCGAGCTCGTGGATCATCGACAGCCCGGTCGCGCCGACCGGATGGCCCTTCGACACCAGGCCGCCCGACAGGTTGACCGGCCGCTCGCCGTCGATCGACGTGGCCCCGGAGCCGACGTACGCGCCGCCGGCGCCGTCGTCGCAGAAGCCGAGCATCTCGCACTGGTAGATCTCGCAGAACGAGGTCGCGTCGTGGACCTCGGCGAGATCGACGTCGGCCGGGCCGATGCCGGCGGCCGCGTACGCGCGCCGCGCCGCGAGCCGCGACAGCCCGGGCTCGTCCAGCGCGCGGTACTTGCCGCCGGTCAGCACCGAGGCGCGCACCTTCACCGCGCGCTCGCGCACGCGCGCCGGCAGGCCGGCGAGCACCTCGGCCGAGCAGAGCAGCGCGGCGGCCGCGCCGTCGCCGATCGGGGCGCACATCGAGCGGGTGAGCGGCGTGCTGACCATCCGGTCGGCGAGCACCTCGTCGGGGCTCACCTCGAAGCGGTACTGCGCGAGCGGGTTGCGCGCGCCCATCGCGTGGTTCTTGGACGCGCCGATCGCGATCTGGCGGGCGGTCGTGCCCCAGCGCTTCATGTGCCAGGCGGCCTGCATCGCGTAGGTGTCCATGAACACCGTGCCGCCGCCCGCGCCCGGCGCGAACGGCTTGCCCGCCTCGTCGCCGGCGCGCCGGTAGTAGTCGTGCCACTCCTGCGGATCCAGCTGGTCGATGCCGCCGGCGAAGATCGCCTGGGTGCGGGCGGGATCGTCGCGCACGAAGGTCTTCTCGACGCCGATCGCGAGCGACAGCCCCGCCTGGCCCGACAGCACGTCCTTCCAGGCGCCGTTGAAGGCCATCGACGCGGTCGCGCAGCCGCCCTCGACGTTCACCATCGGCACCCGCTCGGGAAAGCGCCCCTCGCGCACCAGCGGCGTGAAGCAGACCTGGCCGCGGATGTTCGGCTGGCCGAACTTGTCCATGCCGCAGTTGCCGAACCACGACGACTCGATCCGGCCGCCGTCGTCGAGCCCGGCGTCGGCGAGCACCGCCTCGTAGGCCTCGCGGGCCAGGTCCTTGAAGCTCGCGCCGGGGCGCTTGCCGAACGGCGTGCAGGACACGCCGATCACGTAGACGTCGCTCATCGATCCACCTGTTCGTCGGTCCGGGGGGAAGGGCGGGGCGCGGCGGCGATCGCCCGCTCCACGTGGCGCTGCGCGTCGAACTCCTCGGCGACGCGCGCGTCGTCGGCGAGCACCGCGTCGACGTCGAGGTCGGCGTACTCGAGCGCCTGCATGTCGACGAAGGCCTGGCGCACGCGCGGGCTCCACAGCCCGATGTCGCGGACCACCGGCACGATCCGCGAGAACAGCCGGCGGCGGAACGCCTTCATCGTCTCGGAGCGCGACACCAGGTCGGCGATCTCGCCGCCCAGCCCGAGGTTCTCCCAGACCTCGCGCTGGTCGAAGCGATCGCGCATGTGACGGCAGGCCTCGATGACGAACTCCTCGCGCTCGGCGCGCTCGGCGTCGGTCAGCTCCGGGTACAGGTCGCGCAGCGCGATCCGACCGAACGCGACGTGGCGCGCCTCGTCCTGCATCACGTAGGCGTTGACCTGCCGCGCGAGCGGGTTCTGGGCGCTGTCGCGGTAGCGCTGGAACGCGGCGAGCGCGAGCCCCTCGATCAGCACCTGCATGCCGAGGTAGCACATGTCCCAGCGCGAGTCGGACAGGATGTCGTCGAGCAGCGAGCGCAGCCCGGGCGTGATCGGGTAGACCAGGTCGAACTTCTCGTGCAGCAGCCGCGAGTACGCCTCGACGTGGCGCGCCTCGTCCATCGTCTGGGTGGCCGCGTAGAACTTCGCGTCCATCTGCGGCGCGCACTGCACGAGGCGCGCGGCGACCATCAGCGCGCCCTGCTCGCCGTGCAGGAACTGCGAGATCGTGTGCGCCTGCACGTGGCGGCGCACCCGGGCGCGGTCGTCCTCGCCCATGCGCGCCCAGACCGGGCTCTCGGCGATCGCGAGGCCGCGGTCGTCGAGGCGCATCGGGTTGCCCGGGTCGAGCGGCTGGTCCCAGTCGATCCGCAGCGCCGCGTCCCACTGCTGCTTCTTCGCGGTGTCGTACAGGTTCAGCAGCCGCGCGCGGCCGTCCTCGTACTCCCAGGCGAAGCTCGCCTCCATGGCGGCGTCGATCCGCCAGCCGGTCTGCTCGACCGGGAGCGCGTAGCGGTAGGTCGTGGACATCGGGAATCTCCTGGCGGGATCAGGTCCGGCCGAGCCGCAGCGGCAAGCGGGTCAGGCCGCGCATCACCATCGCGTCCATCCACTCGCGCTCGCCCTCGCCGCGCTCGATCCGGGGAAAGCGCTCGAGCAGCGCCGCGACGCAGGCCTGCCCCTCGAGCCGCGCGAGCGGCGCGCCGAGGCAGAAGTGGATGCCGAAGCCGAAGGTCAGGTGCCGGTTCGGCGTGCGGCCGAGGTCGAGCGCCTGCGGACGCTCGAACTGGCGCGGGTCGCGGTTGGCGGCGTTGATCATCGCGAACACGCGGTCGCCGGCGCGCAGCACGGTGTCGCCGATCGCGTGGTCGCGCGCGACCACGCGGGCGATCGAGTTGCTCGGGCCGTCGTAGCGCAGGAACTCCTCGACCGCGGACTCGATCAGCGACGGGTCGGCGCGCAGCCGCTCGAGCTGGTCGGGATGGTCGAGCAGCGCGTCGACCGAGTTGGTCAGCAGGCTGGTGGTCGTCTCGTGGCCGCCGAACAGGATCAGCATGCAGGTGCCGACGATCTCGTCCTCGGTCAGTGCGCCGCCCTCGTCGCGCGCGGCGATCATCGCGCTGATCACGTCGTCGCGCGGGGCGGCCCGGCGCTCGGCGATCTGCTCGCGGAAGAACGCCGACATGCCGATCGCGCCGCGCTGCGCGCGCTCGTAGCGCCTCGCGTCGCCGCGCGAGGTGCCGATGAAGGCGCGCAGGTCGTCCGACCAGACCTTGATCTCGTCGAAGCGCTCGCGCGGGATGCCGAGCATGTCGAGGATCACCCAGGCCGGCACGAGCGCGGCGACCTCGGAGGCGAAGTCGATGGCGTCGCGCCCGTGCACGCGGTCGAGCACGTCGTCGACCGTGCGCCGGATCGCCGGGCGCATGCCGGCGACGATCTTCGGGTTGATCACGGTGTTCAGCAGCCGGCGCAGCCGCGTGTGCTCGGGCGGGTCGCGGAACACCAGCCAGACCGACAGGTAGCGCATCACCTCGGCGAGCACCGGGCGGCGCTCCTCGCCCAGCGACGCGTAGAAGGGCGCGAGGCGGTTCGGCGAGAGCTCGCCGGCCATCGCGATGCCGCGCACGTCGTCGTATCGGGTCACGACCCAGGTGCGCAGCGCCGGGCTCCAGTGCACCGGATCCTCGTCCTGCAGCCGCGCGTACAAGGGGAAGGGGTCGCGACGGACGGCCGGATCGGCCGGGTCGTAGACCGGCGCGCCGGAGAGCGCGCTCACGCGGCCTCGCGCGCGAGCGGCGCGCGCTCGGCGATCGTGATCCGGTGCAGCAGCCGGCGGTGGCCCTCGTAGCCGCCGGTGGCGGCGTGCACGAGGCGGCGGTTGTCCCACAGCAGCAGCATGCCCGCCGACCAGCGGTGCCGGTAGACGAACTCGGGCCGCTTCTGGTGCTCGAAGAGCTCCATCAGCAGCGGCGTCGACTCGGCCTCGTCCATGCCCTCGATGCCGATCGTGTAGCCCGGGCTCACGAAGAGCACGGTGCGGCCGGTCTCGGGGTGCACGCGCGCGATCGGGTGCGAGCGGGTCGCGAGCGCGTCGTCGCCGAAGCGGATCGCCATCGAGCGGCCCTTCGCGCGGTCGCGCTCGCCGTACATGCCGTCGCGCGCGTAGCCGCGGCGCGCGGAGTGGACGGCGAGGCGCCCGCGCAGCCGGGCCTTCGTGCGATCGGGCAGCGCGTCCCAGGCGGCCGCTTGGCAGGCGAACAGCGTGTCGCCCCCGACCGGCGGGATGATCGTGCCGTACAGCGCGGTGGCCGCCGGCGGGATCGGCAGGAAGCTCCAGTCGGAGTGCCAGGTCTCGGCGAAGATCGGCGCCTGCTCGTCGGGCTCGCGCCGGATCTCGACGACGTGGCGGTGGCCGGGGATCGGCGCGATGTACGGATCGTCGCCGCGCGGGCCGAGCGCGAGCGTGAAGCGCTCGAGGTCCTCGATCGACATCCGCTGGTCGGGGAAGGCCACGACGCCGTGCTCGAGCCAGGCGGCCCGGATCTCGGCGACGGTGGCGTCGGACAGCGGCGAGGACAGGTCCGCGCCGCGGACGGTCGCGCCGCAGGCCGCGCCGCTCGGTTCGATCTGCAGGCTCACGCACCGTCTCCCGTTGCGGCCCCGGTCGGCCGGAGCGGCCCGCGGGGTCTGTCCGGCCGATTCTTCGCGATGCCCGCGGGCGGGTCAAGCCGCGGTGCCGGCCCGGCGCGCGTCGCCGGGCGCCGGGTGACGGCCTCGGCGCGCGCCGCGCGGACCCGGTCCGCGGGCACGGCAGCCGACGCGGACGGCCGGGCCGGTGCGGCACCGTCGACGGGCGCGGCGGCACGAGCTCGGCCGCGGCGATGCGGCCGCGCGCGGGCGCTAGACTCCCGGCTCGCTTCCCGACCGGCCCCCGCCATGCCCGCGCACGACCCGCTGCTCGACGCTCCCGACGACCGCACCTCGGCCACCGACGACGCTCGCGTCGACCAGGTCCAGCTGCTGCCGCCGCCCGAACACCTGATCCGCTTCTTCCCGATCCAGGGCACGCCGGTCGAGGCGCTGGTGGCCGCGACCCGCGAGCGGGTCCGCGCGATCCTGCAGCGCCGCGACGACCGGCTGCTCGTCGTGATCGGCCCGTGCTCGATCCACGATCCCGAGTCGGCGCTCGAGTACGCGCGCCGGCTCGCCGCCGAGCGCGCGCGCCTCGCCGACCGGCTCGAGGTGGTGATGCGCGTCTACTTCGAGAAGCCGCGCACGACGGTGGGCTGGAAGGGCCTGATCAACGATCCGTACCTCGACGGCAGCTTCCGCATCAACGAGGGGCTGAGGATCGCGCGGCAGGTGCTGATCGACGTCGCGCGGCTCGGGGTGCCCGCCGGCTGCGAGCTGCTCGACACGATCTCGCCGCAGTACGTGGGCGACCTGGTCGCCTGGGGCGCGATCGGCGCGCGCACGACCGAGTCGCAGGTGCACCGCGAGCTCGCCTCGGGCGCGTCGGCGCCGATCGGCTTCAAGAACGGCACCGACGGCAACGTCCGGATCGCGATCGACGCGATCCAGTCGGCGTCGCGGCCGCACCACTTCCTCGGCGTCCACAAGAACGGCCGCGTCGCGATGGTGCGCACCCGCGGCAACCCCGACTGCCACGCGATCCTGCGGGGCGGTCGCGCGCCCAACCACGACGCGGCGAGCGTCGCGCAGGCCGGCGAGGCGCTCGCCGCCGCCGGGCTGCCGACCGCGGTGATGGTCGACTGCTCGCACGCGAACAGCGGCAAGCGCCACGAGCGCCAGCGCGAGGTCGCCGCGGACGTGGCCGCGCAGGTGGCCGCGGGCGGGCGGGGCATCTTCGGAGTGATGGTCGAGAGCCACCTCGAGGCGGGCGCGCAGCCGTTCGTCCCCGGGCGCGACGATCCGGCGGCGCTGCGCCGCGGACAGAGCATCACCGACGCGTGCCTCGGCTGGGACGACTCGGTCGAGGTGCTCGAGCGGCTGGCCGACGCGGTGTCGGCGCGGCGCGCACGCGGCTGACGCGCGGGCGGCGGGCCGACCGCGCGCCGATCAGCGCGCGCCGCCGATCGCCCGCAGGAACTCGGCGCGGTCGCGGTCCGAGCGCTCGAACTCGCCGGCGAACGCCTGCGTGACGACGCGCTCGTCGCCGCGGCGGTCCTCGCCGAGCAGCAGGCACAGCTGCTCGGCCTCGATCACGCAGGCCGCACCGCGCGCGCGGCCGTGGCTCACCAGCGCGTCGGCGACGTCGCGGGTCATCCATTCCTGGTAGGTGAAGCGGTGGCCGATCGCGTCGACCATCCGCGCGATCCGGCCGAAGCCGTGCAGCCGGCCGCCCGGCAGGTAGCCGACGTGCGCGACGCCGCGGAACGGCACCAGGTGGTGCGGGCACACGCCGTGGACCGCGATGCCCCGGATCACGACGAGGTCGGTGCGCGGGTCGGCGAAGCCGTCGCCGAGCGCGCCCGCCGGATCGAGCTCGTAGCCGCCGAGCAGCCGGCGCTGCCAGAGCTCGCGCACGCGCTGAGGCGTGCGGCCCATGTGCTCCGCGTCGGGCGCGAGGCCGCAGGCGGCGAGCAGGTCGCCGATCGCGCGCTCGAACGCGGCCGGATCGAACCCGCCCCGGCGCGGGATGCCGCAGGCGTCGGGGGCGGCCGGCGCGCGAGCGTGGTCGTGATCGTGATCGTGGTCGTGCGGCGGATGCGCGGGCATGCGGGCCTCGGGCCGGGGGTCGGCCGCCATCGTACCCCGCGGGCTGCAGGTGCCGGCCGGCGCGGCGAGGACTCCGGTGCGCCGCGACGAGGGTCCTGGTCCGCCGCGACGAAGGCTCCGGTCCGCCGCCGCGAGGCCCGGTCCGCCGCGACGAGGGTCCTGGTCCGCGGCGACGAAGGCTCCGGTTCGCGGCGACGAAGGCTCCGGTCCGCCGCCGCGAGGACCCGG
>DASPJX010000269.1:0-2415 GCA_035628395.1 Burkholderiaceae bacterium
GCCGACACTCCTTAGCCAGTGGTGAAGGTCCCGGTCGGATTGGGGCAAGAAGCGTGCCGCGGCGGTGGGCTCCCACACGACCGGCCGAGCCGATTTGCCTGGCGCACGGGCGGTGGCGATAATGCGGTCCATGCATGCCGCTCACGCTCGCCTGCTGACCTCCCGCTTCCGGCGCTGGCGCAAGCCTGCCGCCTGACGTCCCCCGCCCGCGCGCGCCCGCGATTCCACGGCGCACCCCCCGATCCCGAGTCCCGTCGGCCGCCCTCGCGGGCGCGATCCGCCGCCGTCGCCGGACCGGAGCCGGGGCCCCGCCGCACCCCTGCCGGAGGCGAGCCATGCTGCTGATGATCGACAACTACGATTCCTTCACCTACAACCTCGTGCAGTACTTCGGGGAACTCGGCGAGACCGTGCGCACCGTGCGCAACGACGCGATCGACCTCGACGGCATCGCCGCGCTGGCGCCCGAGCGCATCGTCATCTCGCCCGGGCCGTGCACGCCGACCGAGGCCGGCGTCTCGCTCGCGGTCATCGAGCGGTTCGCGGGCCGCGTCCCGATCCTCGGCGTGTGCCTCGGCCATCAGGCGATCGGCCACGCCTTCGGCGGCCGGGTGGTCCGGGCACGGCAGGTGATGCACGGCAAGACCGACACGATCGAGACGACCGGCGAGGGCGTGTTCCGCGACCTGCCGCGACGCTTCGAGATCGCCCGCTACCACTCGCTGGTCGTCGACCGCGAGTCGATGCCCGCCTGCCTCGAGGTCACCGCGTGGAGCGGCGACGGGCAGGTGATGGGCCTGCGGCACCGCGAGCTGCCCGTCGAGGGCGTCCAGTTCCACCCCGAGTCGATCGCGAGCGAGCACGGTCACGCGCTGCTGCGCAACTTCCTCCGAGCCTGACGACCTTCCCGACACCCCGAACGGACCAGCAGGGAGCCCCACATGCCGATCACCCCCCAGGAAGCGCTGCAGCGGACCATCGAGCACCGCGAGATCTTCCACGACGAGATGCTCAAGCTGATGCGGATGATCATGAGCGGCGAGATGTCGCCCGCGATGACCGCCGCGATCCTGACCGGCCTGCGCGTGAAGAAGGAGACGATCGGCGAGATCGCCGCCGCCGCGCAGGTGATGCGCGAGTTCTCGGCCAAGGTCGAGGTGCCGCCGATGCCGCACTTCGTCGACATCGTCGGCACCGGCGGCGACGGCTCGCACACCTTCAACATCTCGACCGCGTCGATGTTCGTCGCCGCGGCCGCCGGCGCGAAGGTCGCCAAGCACGGCAATCGCGGCGTGTCCTCGAAGTCCGGGGCGGCGGACGTGCTCGAGGCGCTCGGCGCCGACATCTCGCTCGCTCCCGAGCAGGTCGCCGAGTGCCTGCAGGCCACCGGCATCGGCTTCATGTTCGCGCCGAACCACCATCCGGCGATGAAGAACGTGGCGCCGGTGCGCCGCGAGCTCGGCGTGCGCACGATCTTCAACATCCTCGGGCCGCTGACCAACCCCGCGTCGGCGCCGAACACGCTGATGGGCGTGTTCCACCCCGACCTCGTCGGCATCCAGGTCCGCGTGATGAAGCAGCTCGGCGCCGACCACGTCGTCGTGGTCTACGGCAAGGACGGCATGGACGAGGTCTCGCTCGGCGCGGCGACGATGGTCGGCGAGCTGAGGAACGGCGAGATCCGCGAGTACGAGATCCACCCGGAGGACTTCGGCCTGGCGATGATCTCGAACCGCGGGCTGAAGGTCGCCGACGCGATCGAGTCGAAGGCGATGCTGCTCGAGGCGCTCGCGAACGTGCCGGGCACGCCGCGCGAGATCGTCTCGCTGAACGCCGGCGCCGCGCTGTACGCGGCGAACCTCGTCGACACCATCCCGGCCGGCATCGCGCTCGCGCGCGAGACGATCGCCTCGGGCGCGGCGCGCGCCAAGCTCGAGGAGTTCGTCGGCTACACGCGCCGGTTCGCCCGGCCTGCCGCCTGACGGAGCCCGCGATGTCCGACGTCCTGCAGCGCATCCTCGCGGTCAAGGCCGAGGAGCTCGAGGCCGCCCGCGCGGCCGTCCCGCTCGCCGCGATCCGCCGCGACGCCGAGGCCGCCTCCGCGGCCGACGCCGGCGCGCTGCGTCCGCGCGGCTTCGAGTCGGCGCTGCGCGCCGCGATCGCCGCCGGGCGCAGCGCGGTCGTCGCGGAGGTCAAGAAGGCGAGCCCGAGCAAGGGCGTGCTGCGCGCCGACTTCGACCCCGCCGCGATCGCCGCCTCGTACGAGCGCGGCGGCGCGGCCTGCCTGTCGGTGCTCACCGACGTGCGCTTCTTCCAGGGCGCGCCCGCGTACCTGCGCGCCGCGCGCGCGGCGTGCTCGCTGCCGGCGCTGCGCAAGGACTTCCTGATCGATCCGTACCAGGTCTACGAGGCCCG
>DASPJX010000270.1:0-6689 GCA_035628395.1 Burkholderiaceae bacterium
CGGGCGCTTCGGCCAGCCGAGGCGCTTGACGCCCTCGGCGATCGCGCCCGACGACACCATCACCACCTCCTTGCCGAGCGCGCGCAGGCGCGCGAGCTGCGCGCCCCAGATCGAGATCGCCTCGGGATCGAGGCCGCGTCCCTCGTTGGTGACGAGGGCGGAGCCGACCTTGACGACGAGTCGTCGCGCGTCGCGGATGCAGGAGACGGAGGCTTCGGTCATCGGGAATCGAGCGGGCGGAACCGCGGATCGTCGGGATCGGGCGCGGCGGGCGCGTCCTCGGCCGCCGCCTCGGGCGCGGACGCCGCGAAGCGCGGATCGGCGGCCTCGTCGAGCGGCGCCGGCGGACGCTCGCGGTGCGCGTCGAGGTGCTCCCAGATCGCGCGGCAGAGCTCGGCGCAGCCCTCGCCGGTCAGCGCCGAGATCTCGAAGGTCGGGCCGTTCCAGCGCAGCCGGCGCCGGAAGTCGGCGACGCGCTGCGAGCGCGGCGTGCCGCGCGCCCCGGGCGCGCCCTCGAGGGTGTCGAGCTTGTTCAGCACCAGCCAGCGGGGCTTCTCGTGGAGCTCGGCGTCGTACTTGCGCAGCTCCTTGACGATCGCGCGCGCCTCGGCGACCGGATCGCGCTCGTCGTCGAACGGCGACAGGTCGACCAGGTGCAGCAGCAGCCGCGTGCGCTGCAGGTGGCGCAGGAACTGGTGGCCGAGCCCCGCGCCCTCGGCCGCGCCCTCGATCAGGCCCGGCACGTCGGCGATCACGAAGCTGCGCTCCTCGGCGACGCGCACGACGCCCAGGTTGGGATGCAGCGTCGTGAACGGGTAGTCGGCGATCTTCGGCCGCGCGTTCGAGACCTGCGAGATGAAGGTCGACTTGCCGGCGTTCGGCATGCCGAGCAGCCCGACGTCGGCGAGCACCTTCAGCTCGAGCCGCAGCCGGCGCTGCTCGCCCGGGGTGCCCGGCGTCGACTGGCGCGGCGCGCGGTTGGTGCTCGACTTGAAGTGCAGGTTGCCGAGGCCGCCCTCGCCGCCCCGCACCAGCACCACGCGCTCGCCGTGGCGCGTGAGGTCGTGCAGCAGCTCGCCGGTGTCCTCGTCGAACACCTGGGTGCCGACCGGCATCCGCAGCACGATGTCCTCGGCGCCCCGGCCGTAGCGGTCCGAGCCCCCGCCCTGGTCGCCGTTGCGCGCGCGATGCATCCGCGCGTAGCGGTAGTCGATCAGCGTGTTGACGTTGAGGTCGGCCTCGGCCCAGATCGAGCCGCCGCGACCGCCGTCGCCGCCGCTCGGCCCGCCCTTGGGGATGTACTTCTCGCGCCGGAACGCGACGGCGCCCTTGCCGCCGTCCCCGGCGATGACCTCGATGCGCGCTTCGTCGACGAACTTCATGGTGTGGGGGGTTCCCGGCGCCCGGTCAGACCGGGCGCCCGATGTCCAGCAGGGCGAGCACGCCCAGGATCACGAAGACCGCGGCCGCGATCCGGTGCACGACCGGGATCGGCACGATCCGGACGATGCGCTCGCCGAGCAGCACCGCCGGCACGTTGGCGATCATCATGCCGAGCGTCGTGCCCGACACGACCGCGACGAACGCATCGTAGCGTGCGGCGAGCGCGACGGTGGCGATCTGCGTCTTGTCGCCCATCTCCGCGACGAAGAACGCGATCAGCGTCGTGCCGAGCACCCCGAAGCGGCCGGGCCCGCGGTCGGTGTCCTCGAGCTCGTCGGGCACCAGCATCCACGCGCCGATCGCGACGAACGACGCCCCGAGGATCCAGCGCAGCCGATCCGCGCCGACCGCCTGCTGCACCCACGCGCCGACCGCACCGGCGAACGCGTGGTTGAGCAGCGTCGCGACCAGGATGCCGGTCACGATCGGCACCGGCCGGCGGTAGCGGGCGGCGAGCAGCAGCGACAGCAGCTGCGTCTTGTCGCCCATCTCAGCGAGGGCGACGATGCCCGTGGAGACGAGGAACGGTTCCATGGTCGCGGCCGCCGGGCGCACAAAAGAAAGGCCCCGCCGTCGGCGGGGCCCTCGCTGCGCGGCCGGGGCCGGCGCGGCTTACTGGATCGGGTCGACGCTCACCATGTGGCGGCGCGCCGAGCCCTTCACCGAGAAGCGGACCGTGCCGTCGACCAGCGCGTACAGCGTGTGGTCCTTGCCCATGCCGACGTTCGGGCCGGCGTGGAAGCGGGTGCCGCGCTGGCGCACGATGATCGAGCCGGCGTGGATCGCCTCGCTGCCGTACGCCTTGACGCCGAGTCGCTTCGACTCGGAATCGCGGCCGTTTCGCGTGGAGCCGCCGCCTTTCTTCTGTGCCATGTCAGTCGCTCCTGATCGTCAGGCCTGGGCCGTCGGCGCGGGGGCCGCCGCCGGGGCTTCGGCACGCACGGTGCCGAGCTCGGAGGCGATGCCCGCGATGAACAGCTCGGTGTAGTTCTGGCGATGGCCCTGGCGCTTCTGGTAGTGCTTGCGCCGGCGCATCTTGAAGATGCGGACCTTGTCGCCCCGACCGTGGGACAGGACCGTCGCCGAGACCGTCGCGCCGGACACCAGCGGACCACCGACGGAGAGCTTGTCGCCCTCGCCGACCGCGAGCACCTGGTCGATCACGATCTCGGTCCCGACGTCCGCAGGTATCTGTTCTACCTTGAGTTTTTCGCCGGCGGAAACCTTGTACTGTTTCCCGCCGGTTTTTATGACCGCGTACATTGGGGAACCTCGAATGGGATGGAAAGCTCGCCGCGGCCGACGCGCGCGAAGCGTGCCCGGACGGCGGCGAACCCGCGATTGTATGAAGACCCGACTCGCGGGTCAACCCCGGGCCTCGCCGACGCCGCGTCTCGCTATAATCCGACGGTTGCGCCCGCGTCCCTGTGCGGCCGCCGTCCATCCGTCCGGCCACGCCTTGATCCCCGCCCCGCTGCCCTCCGCGATCGTCACCGACCTGGCGGACATGGATCGCCTGATCGGCACGCGGCTGCGCTCGGAGGTCGCGCTGGTCAACACCGTGGCCGACTACATCGTCGGCTCGGGCGGCAAGCGCCTGCGCCCGGTGACGCTGCTGCTGTTCGCGCGCGGCCTCGGCTACGGCCGGCTGCCCGCCCACGCGGCCGCGCACCACGTGCTGCTCGCCGCCGTCGTCGAGTTCATCCACACCGCCACGCTGCTGCACGACGACGTCGTCGACGAGTCCGAGCTGCGGCGCGGCCGCCAGACCGCCAACGCCGCGTTCGGCAACGCCGCCTCGGTGCTGGTCGGCGACTTCCTGTACTCGCGGGCGTTCCAGATGATGGTCGAGGTCGACCGCATGGCGGTGATGCGGATCCTCGCCGACGCGACCAACACGATCGCCGAGGGCGAGGTGCTGCAGCTGATGAACTGCAACGACCCCGACGTCGACGAGGCGCGCTACCTGCAGGTGATCCGCTTCAAGACCGCGCGGCTGTTCGAGGCCGCCGCGCAGCTCGGGGCGGTGCTCGTCGACGCCGAGTCCGCGGTCGAGGCCGCCGCCGCCGAGTACGGCCGGCGGATCGGCACCGCGTTCCAGCTGATCGACGACGTGCTCGACTACTCGGGCGTGACCGCCGACATCGGCAAGAACGTCGGCGACGACCTGCGCGAGGGCAAGCCGACGCTGCCGCTGATCCACGTGATGCGCGAGGGCAGCGCGGTGCAGCGCGACATGGTCCGCGCGGCGATCGAGAACGGCCGCACCGAGCACTTCGAGGCGATCATGGACGCGATCCGCGCGACCGGCGCGCTCGACTACACGCGCGAGCGCGCCCGTGCCGAAGCCGCCGCGGGCCTCGCCGCGATCGAGGTGCTGCCGCCGTCCGAGCACCGCGACGCGCTGGTCGCGATCGCCGGCCACGCGGTCGATCGCGACCGCTGACGTCGGTTTTCCCCGGCTCGCCCTTCGCGCCGGAAACTCTGATAGACTGTCGGGCTTCGCGGCGCCGTCCTCGACGGTGCCGGGAAACGGGGTGTAGCTTAGCCTGGTAGAGCGCTACGTTCGGGACGTAGAGGCCGGAGGTTCGAATCCTCTCACCCCGACCAGGAATGCACGACGAACGGCCGCAGCGATGCGGCCGTTCGCTTTTCCGGCACCCCGATCGCCGCCGGGGCCGCCCGGTTGCCCGGCCGGCCGCGCCCGTGCTGAAGTCCGGCGTCCGGACTTCCTCCGCCCACCGATGGACCGCTTCCAGGCAATGCGGGTGTTCGCCGCCGTCGTCGACGCCGGCAGCTTCGTCGCCGCCTCGCGCGCGCTCGACCTGTCGAAGGCCGCGGTCTCGCGCCAGGTCGCCGAGCTCGAGGCGCGCCTCGGCGTGCGGCTGCTCCATCGCACCACGCGCCGGCTGTCGGTCACGCCCGAGGGCGGGCTCTTCCACGCGCGCTGCCGCGAGCTGCTCGCCGGGCTCGACGAGGCCGAGGCCGAGATCACCTCGCGCAGCGGGATCGCGAGCGGACGGCTGCGCGTCAACGTGCCGGTGACCTTCGGGCTGCTGCACCTCGCGCCGCTGTGGCCGGCGTTCATGGCGCGCCATCCGGCCGTCGAGCTCGAGGTGACGCTGTCGGACCGGCTCGTCGACCTGGTCGACGAGGGCTACGACCTCGCGGTGCGCATCGGCCGGCTCGGTCCCTCCTCGCTCGTCGGGCGGCGCCTGACCTCGACGCGGATGGTCGCATGCGCGTCGCCCGGCTACCTGCGCGCGCACGGCGCGCCCTCGCATCCGGGCGAGCTCGCCGGGCACGCGACGATCGCCTACAGCCTGCTCGCCACCGGCGAGCGCTGGGAGTTCGTCGGCCCCGGCGGGCCGGTGTCGGTCGAGGTCGCGCCGCGGATGCGCACGAACAGCGGCGACACCTGCCGGGCCGCGGCGCTCGCCGACGCCGGCATCGTCGTGCAGCCCGACTTCCTCGTCGGACCCGACCTCCGCGCGGGCACGCTGGTCGAGCTGATGCCCGGATGGCGGGCACCGGAGCTCGGCGTGCACGCGGTCTACCCGACCCGGCGGCACGTGACGCCGAAGGTGCGGCTGCTGATCGAGTTCCTCGCCGACGCGTTCCGCACCCGGCCCTGGGCCGGGTGAGCCGGCGCGTCAGAACGACAGCGACGCGGCGCCGGCCTTCAGCCGCTCGTGCATCGCCGAGGCGCCCTGGATCCTCACGCCCTCGATCAGCGACTCCTGCGTGTAGCCGCGGGCGGCCACGCAGGGCGGGCACGCCCAGATCGTGCCGCCGCGCGCGAGGAAGTCGTCGACCAGCGCGCGCAGCGGATCGAGCGGCTTCACCTGCGTGGCGTCGATCGCGCCGCGGCGCACGAGGTCGACCGACGCGCTGGTCAGGAACGCGTAGACCGTCATGCCGGAGGTGATCGCGCCGCAGGCGATCGTGAACCCGACCGACGACAGCTCGTGGTCGGCGCCGCGGGTCATCAGGACCACGAGCTCTCGGGTGTCCGCCATCTCGATCCTCCCTGGGTGGGTGCGTCCGGACGTCGCGCCGGGCGACGCGACGAGACTACGCCGCCCGGCGGCGCGGCCGGAAGCGCCGGCCGCCGACGCCGCACCCGGGCGGACGGGTCGTGCCGACGTCGCGCCGGTCTGCGACACTCGCGGCTCGCCCCGGCCCGCCCGACCATGCCCCGACTCCGCCGCCTCGCCGCCCGCACCGGCGTCCCGCTGCTGCTGCTCGCGGCGGCGCTCGCGCTGCCCGGCGCCGCGCGGGCGGCTCGGCCGATGGTCACCGACGACGCGCGGATCGTCGACGCGAAGGCCTGCCAGGTCGAGACCTGGCTGCGCCGCCTCGACGCCGGCGGCACCGAGTACTGGGCGCTGCCGGGCTGCAACCCGTTCGGCCCGTTCGAGCTCACGCTGGGCGGCGCGACGCTGCCGGCGTTCGCGGACGGCCCGCGCGACCGCGCGTTCCAGGGCCAGGTGAAGACGCTGTTCCGCGCGCTCGAGCCCGACTCCTGGGGCATCGGGCTCGCGGTGGGCACGCTGAACCTCTTTCCCGGCGACCGCGGCCGCTCGACCCGCGATCCGTACGTCTACGTGCCGGTGTCGATCGCGACGCTCGGCGAGCGGGTGGTCTGGCACCTGAACGCCGGCGCGACCCACGGCAGCGGCGAGGCGCGCCGGCTGCGCGGCACCTGGGGCGTCGGCGTCGAGGGCGCGGTGGTGCCGAGGCTGCTGCTCGTCGGCGAGACCTACGGCGTGCACGACGAGCGCCCGCTGTGGCAATTCGGCGTGCGCGTGTGGCTCGTGCCGGGCCGCGTGCAGGTCGACGCGACCGTCGGCGACCAGACCGGCTCCGCCGGCATCGGACGCTGGGCGACGCTCGGGCTGCGGCTGCTGTCGCCGCCCTTCCTGCCCTGAGCGCGGCGGACCGGGTCCTCGCGGCGGCGGACCGGAGCGTTCGTCGCCGCGAACCGGAGCCTTCGTCGCGGCGGACCAGGACCCTCGTCGCGGCGGACCGGTCCTCGCGGCGGCGGACCGGAGCGCTCGTCGCGGCGGCCCCGGAGCCCTCCCCGCGGCGCCCCGGAGTCCTCGCCGCGCCGGCCGGCGCCCGCGGCCCGCGGGGTACGATGGCGGCCGCCCCCCGGCCCGAGGCCCGCATGCCCGCGCATCCGCCGCACGACCACGACCACGATCACGATCACGACCACGCTCGCGCGCCGGCCGCCCCCGACG
>DASPJX010000271.1:0-2818 GCA_035628395.1 Burkholderiaceae bacterium
TATCGGTGGGGCATCTTCCTCGCGGATCCCGAGAAGGACCGGACGATCGGCTTCGGCGATCACTTCGGCGAGCCGGTCTGGCAGCAAGTGCCGGGCGAGCATCGCAACGCGCTCCGCCGCATCATCGTCACGCAGGGCGACACCGAGCCCGCCTCGGTGGAGCAGCAGCGCCACCTGGGGCTCACCGCCCCGAGCCAGTACGACCTGCGCAACCTGTTCCAGGTCAACGTGGAGGAGGGCCGCCACCTGTGGGCGATGGTCTACCTGCTGCACCGCTACTTCGGGCGCGACGGACGCGAGGAGGCCGAGGCGCTGCTGCAGCGCCGCTCGGGCGACGAGGACAACCCGCGGATCCTCGGCGCCTTCAACGAGAGGACGCCCGACTGGCTGTCGTTCTACATGTTCACGTACTTCACCGACCGCGACGGCAAGTTCCAGCTGTGCGCGCTCGCCGAGTCGGGCTTCGACCCGCTCGCGCGCACCACGAAGTTCATGCTGACCGAGGAAGCGCACCACATGTTCGTGGGCGAGTCGGGCATCTCGCGCGTGATCCAGCGCACCTGCGACGTGATGAACCGGATCAAGAGCGACGATCCGGCGAAGGTCCGCGCCGAGGGCGTGATCGACCTGCCGACGATCCAGCGCTACCTGAACTTCCACTTCAGCGTGACGATCGACCTGTTCGGCGCCGACGAGTCGAGCAACGCCGCGATCTTCTACAACTCGGGCCTGAAGGGCCGGTTCGAGGAGACCAAGCGCGACGACGACCACAAGCTGCACGGCCGCGGCTACACCGTGCTCGGCGTGCAGGACGGCAAGCTGATCGAGCGCGAGGTGCCGATGCTCAACGCGCTGAACGAGGTGCTGCGCGACGACTACATCCGCGACTCGATCGGCGGCGTCGGCCGCTGGAACAAGGTCATCGAGAAGGCGGGCATCCCGTTCCGGCTGCAGGCGCCGCACAAGGCGTTCAACCGGAAGATCGGCACGCTCGCCGGCGTCAAGGTCTCGCCGGACGGCCGCGTGGTGAGCGAGGCCGAGTGGGCGCAGAACGAGCGCGCCTGGCTGCCGAGCGCCGAGGACCGGGCGTTCGTCGCCTCGCTGATGGGCCGCGTCGTCGAGCCGGGCAAGTTCGCCAACTGGATCGCGCCGCCGGTCATGGGGATCAACCGCATGCCGGTGGATTTCGAGTACGTTCGCTTCAACTGACACGCCGCGGCCCGCCGGGCGGCCCGCGGGGACGTGTCCCGCGGCGCCGCCCGCGTCGCATTCCAGGCCGGAGAACCGCATGAACGCACCGCTGCCCGAGGTCATCAAGCAGCACCTGATCGACCCCGAGATCTGCATCCGCTGCAACACCTGCGAGGAGACCTGCCCGGTCGACGCGATCACGCACGACTCGCGCAACTACGTCGTCGACGCCGACAAGTGCAACCTGTGCATGGCCTGCGTGCCGCCGTGCCCGACCGGCTCGATCGACAACTGGCGCACCGTGCTGAAGGTCGAGGCGTACTCGCTCGACGACCAGCTGGGCTGGGACGAGCTGCCCGCCGAGAAAGCGCTCGGGCTGCCGGTGACGGCCGAGGTCGAGGCGGCCGCCGACCGCGCCGCCGCCGAGCAGGCGGGCGCGTCGGCCGACGTCGTCGTGCCGGCGCCGCTCGGCGCCGACCTGGTGCCCGGGTCGCAGGTGCCGCCGTGGTCGGCCGCGCATCCGTACCTGAACCTGTACGGGCACCGCGACCCGGTGGTCGCCACCGTCGCGGGCAACTACCGGGTGACCGAGCTCGGCACCGACAGCGACACCCACCACATCGTGCTCGACTTCGGCACGACGCCGTTCCCGGTGCTCGAGGGCCAGTCGCTCGGCATCCTGCCGCCCGGCACCGACGCGAGCGGCCGCGCGCACCACGCCCGCCAGTACTCGATCGCGAGCCCGCGCGACGGCGAGCGGCCCGGCTACAACAACGTGTCGCTGACGGTGAAGCGCGTGCTCGCCGACCACCAGGGCAACCCGGTGCGCGGCGTCGCGTCCAACTACCTGTGCGACCTGAGGAAGGGCGACACGGTGCGGGTGATCGGGCCGTTCGGCGCGAGCTTCCTGATGCCGAACCACGCCGGCGCGAACCTGCTGATGATCTGCACCGGCACCGGCAGCGCGCCGATGCGGGCGATGACCGAGCGGCGGCGCCGCCGGCGCGGCCGCGACGAGGGCGGCCGGCTGATGCTGTTCTTCGGCGCACGCACCGAGCGGGAGCTGCCGTACTTCGGGCCGCTCACCAAGCTGCCGAAGGACTTCATCGACATCGAGTTCGCGTTCTCGCGCACGCCCGGACGGCCGAGGCGCTACGTGCAGGACGCGATGCGCGAGCGCGCGGCCGACGTCGCCGCGCTGCTGAAGGACGAGCAGACCCACGTCTACGTCTGCGGGCTGAAGGGCATGGAGGCGGGCGTCCTCGAGGCGCTGCGCGACGTGTCGGCCACCCACGGCATCGACTGGCCGGCGCTGCACCAGCGGATGAAGCAGCAGGGGCGGCTGCACTTCGAGACGTACTGAGCGCGGCGGCGCCGGCCCGGCGGGGCGCCGGGTCGGCGGCCGTGCGGCGAGATTCGCCCCGGCAGAGCCGACCCGCGACCCGGTCCGCCGGCCCGGCCCGGCCCGGGCGTCGGGCTCGGGAGCGGGATCGGGATCGGGCGAGCGGATTCGGGTGAGCGGATCCAGGCGAGCCGGGACGGGTCGGTCGGGCCGGGTCGGTCGGGCCGGGCGAGCCGCGACGGGCGGGCTCGGCCGGCCGGCATAGAGGCCGGGCGACTTTGCTCG
>DASPJX010000272.1:0-70151 GCA_035628395.1 Burkholderiaceae bacterium
GCCGACATGCAGACCGAGATCACGCTCGGGCTGCAGGGCTGTCTGCGGCTCGGGCGCATGAAGGACGAGGGCAGCGCGGCGGTGGAGATCACCTCGATCATGAAGCGCAACAGCTGCGGCAAGGCGCTCGACGTCGCACGCGCGGCGCGCGACATGATGGGCGGCAACGGCATCTCGGCCGAGTACGGCGTGGCGCGCCACCTGGTGAACCTGGAGGTGGTCAACACCTACGAGGGCACGCACGACATCCACGCGCTGATCCTCGGGCGCGCACAGACCGGCATCCAGGCCTTCTTCTGATCCGTGGCGGGCGGCGCCCGCCCGGGGCGCCGCGGCGAGCCATGCGCTGGCAGAATGTCCGGCCGAGACTCGCCGCGCCTCCCCATGGCCCGCAGGATTCCCTCGCTCCGGTCGCTGAGCTGCTTCGAGGCGGCGGCCCGCCACGGCAGCTACACCCGCGCCGCCCAGGAGCTGTCGCTGACGCAGGGGGCGGTCTCGCGCAGGATCGCGTCGCTCGAGGACTTCCTCGGCGTCGCCCTGTTCCGCCGCACGCGGCACGGCGTGGCGCTCACGCCCCACGGCCTCGACTACGCGCGGCGGATCGGCGGGCGGCTCGACGGGCTCGAGCGCGACACGCTCGACGCGATGGCGGGCCAGGGCTCGGGCGGCTCGCTGCAGCTCGCCGCCGTGCCGACCTTCGCCACGCGCTGGCTGATCCCCCGGCTGCCCGACCTCGCGGCACGCCATCCCGACATCGTCGTCCACCTGGAGACGCGCACGCGCCCCTTCCTGTTCGGCGAGACGCCGTTCGACGGCGCGCTGTACGCGGGCACGCCCGAGCAGGTCGCGCGCTGGCCGGGCACGGTCCCGACGCTGCTGATGCCCGAGGAGGTGGTGCCGGTCGCGAGCCCGGCCCGCTTCGGCCGCGGTCGGCGCCGGCGGCCCGACGAGCTCGCGCGCCTGCCGCTGCTGCAGCAGTCGACGCGCCCCGAGGCGTGGCGACAGTGGTTCGAGGCGATGGGCGCGGAGTGCCCCGACCCCACGCGCGGCCCGCGCTACGAGCTGTTCTCGATGCTCGCGCACGCGGCGTCGGCGGGCATGGGCGTCGCGCTGATCCCGCCGATGCTGATCGAGCGCGAGCTGGCGAGCGGCGAGCTCGCCGTGATCTGCGACCGGCCGCTCGCCGGCCGGCGCGGCTACTACCTGGTCACGCCGGAGACCGAGGCGGAGCGCCCCGCGGTGGCGCGGTTCCGCGCGTGGCTCGCCGAGCAGGTGGGCGTGGCGCCGCGCTGAGGCGTTCGGCACCCCGCGCGGATCGTGGAACCGCCCTCGCCGACGTCGGGACGCGGCCCGTGCTATAAAGGGTGCATATGCACGCATCCGACGTACAGGCCGCAGGACCGGGCGGCGCGAGCCGCCCCGCGGGCTGCACCTGCGCGCGGCTGCGCCGCCTGACCCGCCGGGTCAGCGCGCTCTACGACCGCGAGCTCGCGGCGGTCGGGCTGCGGGTCGGGCAGTACTCGATCCTGATGACGCTGCGCCACGCGGCCGGCGCCGCCGGTCTGGGGCTCGGCGAGGCCGCCGAGCGGCTCGACATGGACCGCACCACCCTCACCCGCACGCTGCGCCCGCTCGCCGACGCGGGCTGGGTCGAGATCGGCGTCGACCCCGACGACGCACGGCAGCGGCGCCTGCGGCTCACCGCCGACGGCGGAGCGCGGCTCGACGCCGCGCGTCCGCACTGGCGCCGCGCGCAGCTCGAGGTCGAGCGGCTGCTCGGCGCGGCGCAGGTCGCGTCGCTGCACGACTGGCTCGACGCGACGATTCCCGCGTTCCGCCCCCCAGGAGAAGATCGATGAGCGCCTCCCCGTCCGCGCAGCGCGGCACCTGGCTCTACATGTCCGTGGCCGCGGCGATCCTGATGATCACCATGGGCTCGCGACAGTCGCTCGGCCTGTTCGTGTCGCCGCTCAACACGCACACCGGGCTCGGCATCGCGACGATCAGCTTCGCGATGGCCGTCGGGCAGTTCGTCTGGGGCGCGGCGCAGCCGATCTTCGGCGCGGTGGCCGACCGCTGGGGTCCGGTGCGCGTGATCGTGCTCGGCGCGGTGCTGCTCGCGCTCGGCTCGGTGCTCACCACGATGGTCACCAGCGAGCTCGGGCTGATCCTCGCGCTCGGCGTGCTGACCGCGGCCGGCGCCGGCGCCGGCAGCTTCTCGATCCTGATGGCCGCGACCTCGCAGCGCCTGCCGCCGGAGCGGCGCTCGTTCGCGAACGGCTTCGTCAACGCGGGGGGCAGCTTCGGGCAGTTCGTGTTCGCGCCGCTGAACCAGGCGGTGATGTCGGCGTTCGGCTGGATGCACGCGATGTGGATGATGGCGGTCGCCGCGCTCGCGACCGCCCCGATGGCCTGGTGGCTGCGCGGGCGCGACGCCGCGCCGGCGGCGACCCCCGCGCCGGGCGCCGCGGCGGCGCCCGCGGGCCCGACGATGCGCGCGCAGCTGCGGATCGCGCTGCGCGACCGCAGCTACCTGTGCCTGCACGCGGGCTTCTTCACCTGCGGCTTCCACATCGCGTTCCTGGTCACGCACCTGCCCGGCGAGGTCGCGCTGTGCGGCCTCGCGTCCGGCGTCGCGGCCACCTCGCTCGCGATCATCGGGCTCGCCAACATCGCCGGCAGCCTCGGCGTGGGCGCGCTCGGCAACCGCGTGCGCATGAAGATGCTGCTGTTCTGGATGTACGCGACCCGCGCCGTCGCGGTGCTCGCCTACCTCGCGGCCCCGAAGGAGCCCTGGACCTTCTACGTGTTCGCGGCGGTGCTCGGGCTGACCTGGCTCGCCACCGTGCCGCCGACCGCCGGCATCACCGCGAAGCTCTTCGGCACCCGCTACCTCGCGACGCTGTTCGGCCTCACGCTGCTGTCCCACCAGGTCGGCGGCTTCTTCGGCGCCTGGCTCGGCGGCATCGCGGTCACCACCACCGGCGACTACCAGTGGATGTGGTGGGCCGACGCGGCGCTCGCGGCCGCGGCGGCGCTGGTCAACCTGCCGATCCGCGAGGCGCATCCGCGCGCCGCGGCGATCGCCTCGGCGCCCGCGCGCGGCTGAGCCGCGGCGCTCAGGCGGGTCGGCCGCCGCCCGCGCGCGCGAGCGGCAGCCGCACGCTGAACGTGCTGCCGCGGCCCGGGCCGTCGCTGTCGGCCCAGACGGTGCCGCCGTGCAGCTCGACCAGCTGCTTGACGAGCGCGAGGCCGATGCCGAGCCCGCCCTGCGCGCGCTCGGCGGTGGTGTCGGCCTGCACGAAGATGTCGAACACGCGGGCGAGCATGTCGGGCCGCAGGCCGATGCCGGTGTCCCGGATCCGCAGGAGCGTGTCGGACGCGCCGCGCGAGACCGTCAGCTCGATCCGCCCGCCCGAGGGCGTGTACTTCGCGGCGTTGTTCAGCAGGTTGCCGAGCACCTGCGCGAGCCGGGCGGCGTCGCCCTCGACGACGACCGGCTCCGACGGCGGCTCGACGACCAGCTCGTGGCCGCCCGCCTCGACGTGCGGACGGCTCGCCTCGACCGCGCTCGCGACCACCGTCGACAGGTCGACCGGCTCGAAGGCCAGCTCGACCTTGCCCCGGCTGATCCGCGACACGTCGAGCAGGTCGTCGACGAGCCGCACCATGTGGACGACCTGCCGCTCCATCATCTCGCGGGTGCGCACCGCGAGCGGCGAGTCGCCCGGCGCCCGCGCGAGCAGCGTGAGGCCGGTGCGGATCGGCGCGAGCGGGTTGCGCAGCTCGTGCCCGAGCGTCGCGAGGAACTCGTCCTTGCGCCGGTCGGCCTCCCGCAGCGCCTCCTCGGCGAGCCTGCGGTCGTGGATGTCGAGCACGTTGCCCACGTACCCGAGGAAGGCGCCGTCGGTGGAGAACCGCGGGCGGCAGATGTCGAGCACCCAGCGCCAGCCGCCGTCGCGCTGCCGCAGCCGGTATTCCGCCGCGAAGGGCTCGCGCCGCGCGTTCGCGTCCCGGAAGCCGCGATCGACCCGGGCCCGGTCGTCCTCGTGGAGCGCCGCGAGCCAGCCCCATCCCTGGCTGTCCGCGCCGCTCATCCCGGTGACCTCGGTCCAGCGCCTGGACTGGAAGGTCGTGGCGCCGCCGGGCTCGGTCACCCAGGTCATCGCCGGCGCGGTGTCGGCGAGCGCGCGGAACTCGGCCTCGTTGTGGGCGAGGAGCTCCTGCGCGCGGCGCCGGTCGGTGACGTCGGCGCAGGTGCCGACCCACTCGCGCACCGCGCCCTGCTCGTCGAGCACCGGCACGCCGCGGATCGCCACCCATCGGTACTCTCCGTCGGCGCGGCGGATGCGGGCCTCGTTCTCGTAGACGCGGCGCGCGCGGACGCAGTCGAGCCACAGCGCGCGCGTCCGGTCGCGGTCGTCCGGATGCAGCGCCTCGAGCCAGCCCCAGTCGCGCCACGCGCCGTCGGGCAGGCCGGTCACCGCCCGCCAGCCCGGCGCCTCCCGCAGCGAGCCGCCGTCGGGCGACGCCGTCCACACGAGCCGCGGGGTGGCCTTCACCAGCGACTCGAACCGGCGCTGCGACTCGCGCAGCCGCAGGTGCCCGGTGCGCTCGACGACCAGCGAGGCGACGATCAGCGAGCCGATCGCGGACAAGGCGATGAACTGCTGCAGCGTCAGCAGCCCGGTCGGACCGGCGCGATCGAGGGCGAAGGGACCGGTGCCCGTCGACGTGCCCCACAGCGCGATCGCCGCGGTCAGGGTGACCATCGCCACGCCGCGGGCCTGGAACGCGATCGCGCCCCAGATCACCGGCACCAGCGCGTACCACGCGACCGGTTGCCGGTGCGGATCGAACACGAACACCGCCCAGGCGACCGCGACGGTCGACGTCGCGCAGGCACCGAGGTGCAGCCACCACGTCGCGCGCTGCGCGGGCCGCCCTGCGCTCCACGCCATCAGCAGCGGCGCGACCAGGAGGACGCCGGCGACGTCGCCGAGGAACCAGTTCGCCCAGGCCGCGCCGAGCGACGAGACCGGCAGCGGTACGCCCGCCCACAGCACCGCCGTGCCGAAGGTCGCCGCGAGCGCCGCGTTGGCGAACGCGCCGAGGACGACCGCGACCACGACGTCGCGGGGCCGCTCGAGCGACGCCCGGACGTCGAGTCGGCGCATCGCGCCCGCGCCGATCGCGGCCGCGAACGCGTTGCCGCAGGCGAAGCCGACCTGCAGGGGCCACGACATCGCGCTGCCCGAGAGCCCGAACCCGGCCAGCATCCCCAGGGAGATCGCCGGCCAGTGACGCGGGCCGAGGAGGAACAAGCCGGCGACCCCGACGCCGGCCGCCGGGTACACGACGCTCGCGGCCCCGTGGACGGTCGCCCAGCGCAATCCGAGCGCCGCGAGGAGCGCGTAGGCGAGCGCCAGCAGCGCGGTGGCGGCGAGCGTGCGCCACAGGGCGCGCGGCTCGGCCGGGGCGGCGTACATCGTGGCGATCGCGTTCATGGCACCGCGAGAGAGGGATCGGACCGGAGGATCGCCGGCCGGCCCCCGTGCGGGGCGCGTCGGGCCTGCCGCGGCGACCGGATCGCTGCAAGGCTAGGACGCGCCGGCTCGGCCGTAATCTGTGAGAAACGCGTAGCGTGGCCGTTTCCTCGCGCCGCGGATCCGCGGTTCCGCGACCGTCGACTCCGTGCGAGGCGCGTCGCCACGGGCGATCCCGGGACATCGGCGCCGGCCGGCCGGGTGCTCGTAGGTGCCGGGCGCGGCCCGCCGGATCGCGGGTCCGTCGCGCGCCCGCGCCACTGCGGTCGGGCGTCGTGGCGCGAACCGCCGAGTTCGGGCATGTTCGACGCCATGGCCACGCTCGTCACGCTCCGCTCCGCGCCCCGCGTCTATCTCGCCGGTCCCGACGTCTTCCTGCCCGATGCCGACGCGCGCTTCGAGGCGATGGAGGCGCGCTGCCGCGCGCTCGGGCTCGTGGGCGTGCGCCCGTCGGACGGAGGGCTGTCCGCGGGCGAGCCGCTGCCCGGCTCCGCGATGGCGCAGCGCATCTACGAGGGCAACGTCGCGCTGATCCGCCGCTGCGACGCGATCGTGGCCCACCTGCTGCCGTTCCGCGGGCCGGTGGAGCCCGACAGCGGCACCGCGTTCGAGCTCGGGGTGGCGGTCGCGCTCGGCAAGCCGGCCGCCGCGTACCTGCCGGAGCCGGGGACGCCCTACGCCGAGCGCGTGCGGCGCAGCCTGCCGACCCGCCGCGACGCGGAGGGTCGGCTGTGGTGCGAGGCGCAGGGCATGCTCGTCGAGGGCTTCGGCGAGCCGCTCAACCTGATGCTGTCGCGCTCGACCGCGCTGTTCGCCGCCTTCGACGACGCGATCGAGCACCTCGCCCGCACGCTCGCGCCGCGCCCGGCGCCGCAGCCCGGGGCCTGACGGCGGCGCGGCCGCTCAGCCGCCCCAGCGGCGGCCGTACTCGTCGACGCGGCTCGCGAAGGTGTCGTCGTCCGGCACCTGCCCATCGGGCGTGAAGTGGTCGACGACCTCGGGCAGCAGCTCGGCGAGCCCGGTGCGCGCCTCGTCCTCGCTGACCCCGGCCTGCGACGCGATCGCCGACAGCTGGTCGGGATCGAACACGTCGGACACCGCCTCGGGCGGCAGCGGCTCGTTCGGGCCGGTCGACACCCAGGAGCTCGCGTGACGGTCGTAGCCGCGCTGCGAGAGCTGCTGCAGCAGCGCGGCGAGCCCGCCGGCCGCGGCCATGCCGCCCAGGCCGCCCATCCCGCCGCCGCCGAGCATGCCGCCGAGGCCGCCCCCGCCGGCGCCCGGCCCGGTGCGACCGCCGAGCAGCCCGCCGAGCCCGCCGCCGGCTCCGCCCCCCATGCCGCCGCCGAGCATGCCGCCCAGCCCGCCCGCGCCGCGGCCGCCGCGGTTCGCGAGCATGCTCAGCACGACCGGCAGGAGCGCCATCATCACGCGCTGGGAGCCGCCGCCGCCGCCGAGCGGCGAACCGCCCATGCCGCCCATGCCGCCCAGGCCACCGATGCCCCCGCCGCCGAGCGGCGAGCCGGTACCCATGCCCCCGGGCCGGCCGCCCGCCAGCCCGCCGAGCAGTTGATCGAGCAGTCCCATCGCGATCACCTCGTGGTTCGTGGATGCGTCGCCCGACTTCGGCAATCCACGTACCCGCGACGCGACGGTAGGCGCCGGCGGCGCGGCCCCGCGCGGGCGGGCGGGGGCGTGCGATGATCGGCGCGACCGGTGCGCCGAGCGCGCGCCGCCCGAGGGAGACGCGATGACGCCGCACACCCTGCCCCCCGACCGCCTGCGCCGGCTGCTGCGCACGATGCCGAAGGCGGAGCTGCACATCCACGTCGAGGGCTCGCTCGAGCCGGAGACGATCTTCGCGCTCGCCGAGCGCAACGGCGTGCCGCTCGCCTACCCGAGCGTCGAGGCGCTGCGTCGCGCGTACGCGTTCACCGACCTGCAGAGCTTCCTCGACCTGTACTACGCGGGCGCCTCGGTGCTGCGCACCGCCGAGGACTTCGAGGCGATGGGGCTCGCCTACTTCCGGCGCGCCGCCGCCGACGGCGTGGTGCACGCCGAGCTGTTCTTCGATCCGCAGACCCACACCGAGCGCGGCGTGCCGATCGGCGCGGTGATCGACGGCCTGACCCGCGCGCGCGTCGAGGCCGAGCGCACGCTCGGTACCAGCAGCGAGCTGATCCTGTGCTTCCTGCGGCACCTGAGCGAGGAGGCCGCGTTCGAGACGCTCGAGGCGGCGCTGCCCTGGCGCGAGCGCTTCGTCGGCGTCGGGCTCGATTCGAGCGAGCGCGGCCATCCGCCCGCGAAGTTCGAGCGCGTGTTCGCGCGGGCCGGCGAGCTCGGGCTGCGCCGCGTCGCGCACGCCGGCGAGGAGGGCCCGGCCGAGTACGTCCGGGACGCGCTCGACCTGCTGCGCGTCGAGCGCATCGACCACGGCGTGCGCTGCGTCGAGGACCCGGCGCTGGTGGAGCGGCTCGCGCGCACCCGCGTGCCGCTGACGGTGTGCCCGCTGTCGAACGTGAAGCTGCGCGTCTATCCGGAGATGGCCGAGCACGCGCTGCCGCGGCTGCTCGAGGCCGGGCTGTGCGTGACCGTCAATTCAGACGATCCGGCGTACTTCGGCGGCTACCTCGCCGACAACTACGAGGCGCTGTTCGACGCGCACCCGTCGCTGAACGTGCGCGAGGCGCGCGCGCTCGCCGCCAACGGCTTCGAGGCGAGCTTCGCGAGCGAGGCGCGCAAGGCGGCCTGGCTCGCGCGGCTCGACGCCGCGGTCGCCGCGGCCTGAGCCGAGCGCCGGGCGGGGCCGCGCTCAGCCCTCGCCGCGCTCCGTGCGCAGCGCCGCGCGCGCGGCCGACAGCGTGTCGGCGAGCGGCCCGCGCGTGGCGCGATCCCACGCGTGCCGCGGGCCGATCGTGATGCCGCCGTCGACCACCAGGTGCGCGCCGGTCACGTAGGCCGACTCGTCCGACGCGAGGAACACGACCGCGTCCGCGATGTCGCGCGGCGCACCGGCCCGGCCGAGCGGATTGGTCCGGCCGCCGTCGTCGGCGACCGCCTGCGCGACGCGTCGCGACGCGTCGGCGTCGAGCCCGAAGACCTGGCCGATGATCGGCGTGGCGACGTAGCCGGGCAGCACCGCGTTGACCCGGATGCCCTGCGGCGACAGCTCGGCGGCGGCGAGCTTCGTGAAGTGCAGCACGCCGGCCTTCGCCACCGAGTACGACAGCGGCCCGTAGCCCGCCTGCAGCCCGGCGATCGACGCCGTCGCGACGATCGAGCCGCCGCCGCGTCGCCGCATCGCCGGCACCGCGTACGACGCGCCCGCGACGACCGAGCGCAGCAGCAGCGCCTGCGTCTCGTCCCAGGCGTCGGGATCGAAGTCCTCGACGCGCTGGAGCGCGCCGAGCCGGCCGGCGTTCGCGAACAGCACGTCGAGCCCGCCGAAGCGCGCCTCGGCGGCGTCGATCGCCGCCCGCAGCTCGTCGAGCCGGCACACGTCGCAGCGCACGAACGCGACCGCCTCCGGATGCGCGCGCTCGAGCGCGCGCCCGGCCTCCTCCTGCACGTCGGCGGCGACGACGCGCGCGCCCTCCTCGACGAAGCGCCGCACCGTCGCGAGCCCGATGCCCGACGCCGCCCCCGTGACGACGGCGACCTTGCCGTCGAGCCTGTGTCCGCTCATGTCCATCCTCCCGTCGAGGCGTCCCGCGCCTCGGTCATCGTGTAGCCGATCCTCGGCAGGTGCACCGTCACCTCGCCGAGCACCGGGTCGGTCCGCCCGATCGACACGTCGTCGGCGTCGACGTGCCGCAGCACCCCCTCGACCGCCTCGGTCGCGTAGCCGTCGGGCCGCACCGCGACGCGGCGCCCGAGCGCCGGCATCGCGTCGTCGTCGACCGACGCGCGCGCGGGCGCCGGCGTCGCGGCGGCGGCCGCGGCGAGCGACTCGGCGGCGGTGGCCGGCTCGGGCCGTCCGTGGCCGATCGCGGCCATCCGCGCCATCCAGGCGCGCAGCGCCGGGTACGGGTCGAGCTCCGCCGAGCAGTCGATCTCGAACGCGCCGAGGAACCAGAGCGTGTGGTACGCGGCGAAGTCGGCGCGGCCCGGCGCGTCCGACAGCAGCCACGGCCGCCCGTGCGCGAGCAGGCCCGCGGCGGCCGGCAGCGCCGCGCGCACGGTCCGCAGGCTGCGCCGCGCGACGGCCTTCAGCCGGTCGATCGACGGCGGCGGCTTGCCGCGCAGCGTCGCGCGGTCGACGTGCAGGCGCGGGTCGACCGTCTCGGCGTTGACGCCGCTCGCGAAGCGCGCGATCGCCCAGAAGAGCTCGCCCTCGACCCACGCCTCGATCGCGGTCTCGAGCGCGGCGACCCGCGGATCCGACAGGGGCGGCTCGGGCCAGCGCCGGTCGAGCTCGCGGGCGATGCAGCGCGTGTCGCAATACGCGTCGGCGCCGATCTGCAGCACCGGCACGTGCCGGTAGCCGCCGGTCAGCGCGGTCAGCTCGGGCTTCGGCATCACCGACGGCACGGTCACCGAGCGCCACGCGAGACCCTTGCGCCCGAGCATGACCCGGACCTTCTCGGAGAACGGCGAGAAGTCGTAGTGGTGCAGGAACGGGACGTCGGCCCCGTCGGTCGCGCGGGTCTGCGCCATGCGCTCTCCTCGTGGCGGCGTGCCGGCCAGTCTAGCGCCGCGCCGCGGGCGCGCGCATCCGCGACGCGGCGAACACCGCGAGCACGACCACCGCGGCCACCATCCAGAAGGTTTCGCGGAACGCGAGGACCGCGCCCTGCGGCTCGGCGCCGTGCACGCGCAGCCGCCACTCGAGGACGATGCCGGTGACGCTGACGCCGATCGCGCCGCCGAGCTGGCGCAGCAGGTTCACCGCGCTCGCGCCCTGCGGCACCTGCGCGGGCGCGAGGCCGCGCATCGCCCCGAGGTTGAGCGCCGGCATCGTCAGCCCCAGCCCGATGCGCCCGAGGATCGTCCACGCGACGATGGTGCCGAGCGCGGGCGCCGGCCCCAGCAGGCCCATCAGCGCGAACGACGCGGCGAGCAGCGCGAGCCCGCTCGCCACCTGGCGGTGCGGCGGGACGCGGTCGGCGAGCCGGCCGCCGAGCGGGATCGCGACGGCGAGCACGAGGCCCGCGGGCAGCAGCACGGCGCCGGCCTGCGACGGCGGGAAGCCGAGCGCGGTCTGCATGTAGACCGGCACCAGGTAGGTCGAGCCGAAGAGCGCGGTGCCGTAGGTGAACGCGACCAGGCCGCCCATCGCGAACGCGCGGTCGCGGAACAGCGCGAGCGACAGCAGCGGCGAGGCCGCGCGCGCCTGTCGCGCGACGAAGGTCGCGGTCGCGAGCGCCGCGACGCCGAGCAGCGCGCCGGCGGTCGCGAGCCGCGGGTCGTGCAGCCGCACCAGCCCCTCGAGCAGCGCCGGCACCGCGACCGCGGCGAGCGCCACCGACGGCAGGTCGAGCGGCGCGCCGTCGTCCCCGGCCCGCGCGCCGCCGGGCGCCGTCACCGGCAGGTAGCGCGCGGCGAGCACGAAGGCGAGCACGCAGAACGGCACGACCACGAAGAAGATCGAGCGCCAGCCGAAGGCCTCGACCAGCAGGCCGCCGATCGTCGGCCCGAGCGCCGGCGCGAGCACGACGCCGAATCCGAAGACGCCCATCGCGCGGCCCTGCCGCTCCGGCGGGAACGCGCGCAGGATCAGGATCGACGGGATCGGCTGCAGCACGCCCGCGGCGAGCCCCTCGGCCACCCGCATCGCGAGCACGAGCTCGTAGGTGTTCGACAGCCCGCCCGCGATGCCGCCGGCCATCAGCAGCGAGACCGCGCCCATGTACGCGCGCCGGTAGCCGAGCCGGGCGAGCAGCCAGGGCGTGGGCAGCATCGCGACCGCCATCGCCGCCATGAACGACGAGGACACCCACTGCGCGCGCTCCTGGCCGATCCGGAAGTGCGCCATCAGGTCCGGCACCGCGACGTTGACGATCGTCGACGACAGGATCGAGGCGATCGTGCCGACCATCGCGGTCATCAGCAGCAGGCCGCGCCAGCGCGGGCCGTGGCGTGCGGCGAGCGCCGCGGCGCTGCCGGGCTCGGGAGGGTCGGGTGGAAGCACGTCGGGGCGGGCCGCGGCGCGGGGCTGCGGCGAGGGCGGGAAGCGGCGCGGAGGCAGGCACGCCGCGGGCCCGGCCCGGCCGGGCGCTCCGCGGCGCGGCGCGCTCCGACGCGCCGCGCGCGCGCTCAGCCGGCGAGCCAGTTCGCGTAGCGGTAGTAGAGCGGCAGCCCCACCAGCAGGTTGAACGGCAGCGTGACGCCGAGCGAGGCGGTCAGGTAGATGCCCGGGTTCGCCTCCGGCAGCGACGCGCGGCAGGCCGCCGGCGCGTCGATGAACGACGCGCTCGCGCAGATCGCGCCGAACACGAACGCGCCGCCGGTCGACAGCCCCGCCGCGTCGCCGAGCGTCGTGCCGATCAGCCCGTTGACGATCGGCATCGCGACGCCGAAGCCGATCATGAAGGGACCGACCTCGCGGAACGCCCGGGCCTGGCGGGCGGCGGTGATGCCCATCTCCAGCAGGAAGAGCATCAGCATCCCGCGGAACAGCCCCTCGTAGAACGGCCTGATCTGGCCCCACTGCGCGTCGGTCGCGACCCAGCCGATCGTCATGCCGCCGACGAGCAGAAGGATGCCCCGCCCGCGGACCACCCCGAGGACCAGGTCCGCGGCGCGCACGCCGCCCGTGCCGCGTCCGATCGCGAACCGGGCGAGCGCGAGCGAGTAGACGACGCCGAACTCCATCAGCGCGACCATCGCCGCCATGTAGCCCTCGGCGGGCGTGCCCATCGCGGCGGCGAGCGCCGTCGACGCGAAGAAGGTCGCCGTCGACACCGAGCCGTAGTGCGCGGCGAGCGCCGCGGCGTTCGGGATGTCGAAGCCGCCGAGCCGGCGGGTCGCCAGGTAGACGATCGAGGGGATCGCGAAGGTCATCGCGAGCGTCGCGCCGACGAGCGGCATCAGCCCGGCGAGCCCGGCCTGCGCGAGCTCGCGTCCGCCGGTCAGCCCGAGCGAGAACAGCAGGTAGATCGACAGCAGCTTGATCACCGGTTCGGGCAGCTCGAGGTCGCTGCGCAGGGCGCCGGCGATCGCGCCGAGCACGAACGCGAGGACGACGGGCTGGAGGAGGTTTCCGAGGAGCAGATCGAGTCCGGGCATCGCGGGGTCCGTGTTTCTTGCATCGACGGCCCGGATGCTAGGCAGCGGCGGCGTTCGACTCCAATTCAACGTTTGAATGCGATCGTTCGTTCTGCTAGAACGGTCGGATGTCCGAGCTCAACTACCACCACCTGCGCTACTTCTGGGCGATCGCGCACGAGCGCGGGCTCACGCGCGCCGCGCAGCGGCTCCACGTGTCGCAGTCGGCGCTGTCGGTGCAGCTGCGCCGCCTCGAGGAGCGTCTCGGCCACGCCCTCTTCGAGCGGCGCGGCCGCGGCCTCGTGCTCACCGAGGCGGGGCGCGTCGCGCTCGACCACGCCGACGCGATCTTCCGCACCGGCGACGAGCTGGTCGGCACGCTGAAGGGCCGCCCGCGCGCCGAGCAGCCGGTGCTGCGCGTCGGCTCGGTCGCCACGCTGTCGCGCAACTTCCAGATGCAGTGGCTCGCCGCGGTGCTGGCCCGCGGCGACGTGCGCGTCGTGCTGCACTCGGGCTCGCTGCGCGAGCTGCTCGCGCAGCTCGGCGCGCACTCGCTCGACGTCGTGCTCGCCAACGAGGCGGTACCGCGCGACCGCGCCGCCGGCTGGCACTGCCGGCTGATCGCCGAGCAGCCGGTCGCGATCGTCTCGCGCCGCCCCCGGGGCCGGCCCCGCCCGCTTCGCTTCCCGCAGGACCTGCACGACCGGCCGATGCTGCTGCCCGGCGAGGCGGGCTCGGTGCGGGCGGCCTTCGACGCGCTGCTCGAGCAGCACGACGTGAGGCCCCGGCTGCTCGCCGAGGTCGACGACATGGCCATGCTGCGGCTGATGGCGCGCGAGACCGGGGCGCTCGCGCTGGTGCCGCCCGTGGTCGTGCGCGACGAGCTGGAGGCCGGGACCCTGGTCGAGCGCTGCTCGATCCCCCAGATCGCCGAGCGGTTCTACGCGATCACCGGCCAGCGCCGCTTCGCGCACCCGCTGCTGCGCGCCCTGCTGGCGGGCGCCTGAGCCGCCCGATCGATGTCCGGCCGAGCCGCCCCGGATGGTAGAATGGGGTTTGGCGGATCGTGGTCCGGGCCCGCGCCCGGGGGCGGCCCGTGCGTGCGCGGCGAGCGTTCGCCGCGAATGCCGGGGCGCCCGCTCCGGACGGCCCTCGAAGCCGAACCACGACCCGCGCGGACGAACCCGGCGCCGCGCCGACGCGGCACCCCCAAGGCATCGCGCCCGTGCGCGGATGCGAAAGGCAGGCAATGGCGAAGGAAGAGCTGATCGAAACCACCGGCGTCGTCGACGAGGTGCTTCCGGACTCGCGCTTCAAGGTCACGATCGAGAACGGTCTGCAGCTGGTCTGCTACACCGCCGGCAAGATGCGCAAGCATCACATCCGCATCCTGGCGGGCGATCGCGTGTCGATCGAGCTGTCCCCGTACGACCTGACCAAGGGTCGGATCAACTTCCGGCACCTCGAGGGCCGCGGCCCCGGTCCGTCGCCGCGCCGGCGCTGAGCCGGCGGGCGCCGCGCGCGACGGCCGACGCCGTCGGGCGCCGTCCCGCCCGCCGCCGTCAGCCGCGGCGGGCCATGGCCTCGCCGAGCCGGATCGAGCGCCCGGGCGACCATTCCTCGGCGAAGCGCAGCGGCTGCGACGGCCACAGCATCACGACGGTCGAGCCCAGCAGGAAGCGCCCCATCTCCTCGCCGCGCCCGATCGAGATCGACGGCTCGTCGTAGGCCCAGCGCCGCACGGTGCCGGGCCGCGGCGGGTTGACGACGCCGTGCCAGACGGTGGCCATGCTGCCGACGATCGTCGCCCCGACCAGCACCATCGCCAGCGGCCCGTGCGCGGTGTCGAAGGTGCAGACCACGCGCTCGTTGCGCGCGAACAGCCCCGGGATGCCGCGCGCGGTCGCGGGGTTCACCGAGTACAGGCTGCCCGGCACGTGCACCATGCCCCGCAGCCGCCCCTCGCAGGGCATGTGGATGCGGTGGTAGTCGCGCGGGCTCAGGTACAGCGTCGCGAACCAGCCGTCGTCGAAGCGCGCGGCGAGCTCGCGGTCGCCGCCGAGCAGCGCCACCGTCGAGTAGTGGTGCCCCTTCGCCTGGAACACGCGGTCGCGCTCGATGCGCCCGAACCGGCTGATCGCGCCGTCCACCGGGCAGATCCAGTCGGCGTCGGCGAGCGGACGCGCGCCGGGCGCGAGCGCGCGGGTGAAGAAGTCGTTGAAGCTCGCGTACGACTCGATCCGCGGATCGGCCGCCTCGCTCATGTCGACCCGGTAGCGCGCGACGAAGCGGCGGATCGCCGCGTGCGTCGCGGCGCCCGCGCGCGCCGACGCGAGCCGCCCGGCGAGCGCGGTCATCGCCCGCTTGGGCAGCAGGTGCTGCAGGAGCACGAACGGATCGGTCACGGGCGCATCCGGGAACCAGGGCCCGCGCATTCTAGCCGCCGGGAGCCGGATCGCCGCGACGGGAGCCGTGCGCGACCGCGGCGCAGCCTGCGGATGTCCGCAACGCGCCGCGCGCCACGACGTGCGCGGACGGCTCGGCCGATCGCGCATACTCACGGCTTTTTTCGCGAAGGAAGTCCGCCTCCATGTGGTTCAAGAACCTGATCGTGCTGCGGGTGCCCGCCGGCTGGGAGCTCGACGTCGACACGCTGGCCGACGCGCTGCTGCCGGCGGCGTTCGTCGAGGCCGGAGCGGTCGAGGAGGAGCGCGCGGGCTGGGTGCCGCCGCGCGACGGCGAGACCTCGCTGGTGGTCGCGACCGGCCGCCATCTGCTGGTGTCGCTGCGCCAGGAGCGCAAGCTGCTGCCGGCGCGCGTGATCACGCAGTTCGTCAAGCAGCGGGCCGAGCGGATCGAGGCCGAGGAAGGCTTCAAGCCCGGTCGCAAGCGGATGAAGGAGCTGAAGGAGGCGGTGCGCGACGAGCTGCTGCCGCGCGCGTTCAGCCTGTCGACCGACACGCGCGCGTGGATCGACCCGGTGGGCGGCTGGCTCGCCGTCGACGCGGCCTCGCCCTCGCGCGCCGACGCGGTGATCGGGCTGCTCGCCAAGTGCCTCGACGGCTTCCCCGCGCGTCCGCTGAAGACCGTGCAGTCGCCGGCCGCGTCGATGACGCGCTGGCTCGTCGACGACGACGCGCCCGCGGGCTTCACGATCGACCAGGACGCGGTGCTCGCCGCGCGCGACACGAAGGCGACGGTGCGCTACGCGAACCAGTCGCTCGAGGCCGAGGACATCGCCCGGCACACGAAGGCCGGCAAGCAGTGCACGCGGCTCGCGATGACCTGGGCCGACCGCGTGAGCTTCGTGCTGACCGAGTCGCTGTCGATCCGGCGCGTGCGCCCGCTCGACGTGCTGAAGGAGTCGGAGGCCGGCAGCGCGGCCGGCGCCGACGCCGAGGAGCGCTTCCTGTCGGACTTCGCGCTGATGGCGGGCGAGACCTCGTCGATGCTCGCCGGGATCGTCGAGGCGCTCGGCGGCGCGCTGCCCGACGCGCGGCTCGACGCGCCGAAGGCCGCCGAGCCGCCGGCGCTGCCGAAGGCGGCCTGAGCCCGCGGCGGGCCGCCGCGCGCGGCCCCGCCGGGCGCCGGACGACGCGTCGCCCGGCGCGTCGCGTTTCCGTCGCCGCGGCGGTCGGATCACCGCGGCGGTCGGATCACCCGTGCGCTCGGGTCACCAGTGCGCTCGGGTCACCAGTGCGGCCGGTCGTGTCCCACGCGCACCGGCCGCACCTCGTCGATCGACACCTTCGCGAGCGCCTCGCCGAACTCGGGCGGGATCGGCAGCGAGCGCAGCCGCTCGCCGACCTTCGCGACCCAGGCGCGCACCTCCCAGCCCTCGACGAGCAGCTGCCGGTCGCGCATCAGCCGGTAGTCGATCCGGAAGCGCTTCGGTCCGAACTTCTCGATCCTCGCCTCGGCGAGCAGCCGGTCGCCGTCGGTCGAGGCCACGAGGAACTTCGCGTGCGCCTCGAGGATCGGCGTGCCGACGACGCCGTAGCGCTCGGTCAGCACCGCCTGCGACAGGCCCGCGCAGCGCAGCCAGTGCTGGAACGCGGTGTCGAACCAGTAGAAGTAGTGCGGGTAGAACACGATCCGCGCGGGATCGCAGTCGCCCCATTCGACGGTGAAGGCGGTGGTGAAGGAGATCGGCGGGTCCATGGCTCGGCGGATGGAGCGGGTTCGGGGCGGGGCTCGGTCGGGTCGGGCTCAGGCGGCGAAGCGCGCGACGGCGTCCTCGTCCCAGTCGATGCCGCTGCCGGGCGCGTCGGACGCGACGACCGCGCCGTCGCGCGGGGCGGGAGGATCGGCGAGGACGGGCGCGGCCCAGTCGACGAACTCGAGCCACTGCGCGGTCGGCGTGACCGCGAGCAGGTGCGCGCTCACCTCGGGGAACAGGTGCGAGGACATCTCGAGGCCCGCGGCCTGCGCGAGCGCGGCGGCCCGCATCCAGCCGGTGACGCCGCCGATGCGCTCGGCGTCGGGCATCACGAGGTCGCAGGCCCCCGCGGCGAGGGCCTGCGCCATCTGCTCGGGGCCCATGAAGTTCTCGCCGAGCTGCACCGGCGTGCGCAGCTCGCGCGCGATCCGCGCGTGGCCGGCGAAGTCGTCGGCGCGCGTCGGCTCCTCGATCCAGGCCATGCCGCCCTCGTCGTCGATCATCCGGCCGCGCAGGATCGCGTCGCCGACGCTCAGGCACTGGTTGTAGTCGCACATCAGCGCGACGTCCGGCCCGATCGCCGCGCGCACCGCGCGCACGGCGGCGAGGTCCTCGCGCGCGTCGGGGCGGCCGAGCCGCAGCTTGACCGCGCCGAAGCCCTCGGCCACCAGCGCCTCGGCCTCGGCGGCCAGCTCGGCGACCGGCATCAGCCCGAGCCCGTTCGAGTTGTACGCGCGGATCGGGCGCGGCGCGCCGCCGAGCAGCCGCGCGAGCGACACGCCGCGCAGCCGCGCGAGCGCGTCCCACGCGGCCATGTCGATGCCGGCCATCGCGAACAGCACCACGTTGTGCACGCCGAGCAGCGCGTAGCGGCCGCGCAGCGTGCGCTCGAGCTCGAACGGCACGAGCGGCGCGCCGGCGACCATCGCGGCCATCGCCTCGACGAGCGCGACGAGCGGCTTCAGGTGCGCCGGCGAGATCGCGAACAGGTAGGTGCGCCCGACGACGCCCTCGGAGGTCTCGAGGTCGATCAGCAGCAGCGGCGCGCGCTCGACCGCGCCGCTGCCGGTGCGCAGCGGCCGGCGCATCGGCGCGAGCACCGGGCGCACCCGGATCGATCGGATCGTGGACACGGCGGACATGGGGACGCCTCGCGGACGGGAGGGGGCCCGGGACGCCCCGGGGCGCGGGCATTCTGCCTGCCGGGTCGGCGCGCGGCAAACCGTGGCCGGGCTCGCCGGGTGAGCCACCGAGGGCCCAGCATCGATCGACCCGCCCGCCTTCCGGAGATCCCGATGCGCTTCCGCCCCGCCCCGCCCCGGCTGCACGACTGCACCCTGCACGGCCCCGAGTCGGGCGCCGAGCTCTTCGTCGTCGAGGGCCGCTCGGCGGCCGAATCGGTGCTCGCCGTGCGCGACGCGCGCCGCCAGGCCGTGCTGCCGCTGCAGGGCAAGCCGCTGAACGGCGCGCGCGCGAGCGCCGCGCGCGTCGCCGCCGATCCGTTCCTCGGCGCGCTCGCCGACGCGCTCGGCACCGGCCGGGATCCGGGCGGCCCGCTCGACGGCCTGCGCTACGAGCGCGTGCTGCTGCTGCTCGACCCCGACGCCGACGGCGTGCACATCGGCGCGCTGCTGCTGATGCACGTCGCGCGCTGGCTCGCGCCGCTGCTCGAGTCCGGACGGCTCGAGCGCGTGCACGCCCCGATCGGCGAGCTGCGCGGCCCCGACGGCGCGCCGCCCGAGCTCGCGTTCGGCGAGGCCCACTTCCGCGCGCTCGCCGAGCACGCGCGCGCCCGTCCCGGCGAGCCCTGGGTCGCGCGCCGCTATCGCGGGCTCGGCGGCATCGATCCGGCCACGCTGCGCCGCGCCTGCGTCGACCCGGCCTCGCGGCTGACCCGCGTGCTCGACGCGCGCGACGCGCGGCTCGCCGTCGCGGTGTTCGGCGTGACGGAGCCGGTGCGCCGAGGCGCCGCGCCCGCCGCCGGCGCGCTCGGCCATCCGGCCTAGGGCGGCTTGGCGCGGCGCGGCGGCGTCCCGGGCGTATGCTCGGCGACGTCGCCGGCGCCGCCGCGCCGCCCTTCCCTTCCGCACTTCCGCACGACGATGACCGATGCTTCCGCGCCGTCCGCGACGGCCCCCGACCCCGACGCCCCGATCCGCGAGCCGCGCCTGTGGCGCGACGACGGCTGGACCGCGCGCGTCGTCAAGAACGAGGACGACGACGGCTGGGCCGTCGAGATGATCAAGGACGGCGAGTCCGAGCCCGCGCTCGTCGGCCCGTGGACGATGGGCCGCGACAAGCGCAACCCGAAGCCGCTCGACGGGCCCGCGTTCTCCACGCTGGTGAAGACCGCCTCCGAGGTGCTGCGCCGGCACGAGCAGCAGCTCGCCGCGCAGCTGCACCGCGAGATCGCGGTCGAGACCGCCGCGGGCCGCGTGACCGTGACGCTCGACGTCGTCCCCGACGAGGACGATCCGTACGCGATGCTGGCCGCGCGCGACGCGGGCGGCGCCGAGCTCGCGCGCCAGCGCGTGTCGGCCGGCTGGCGCCTGAGCGCGGCGAGCGCCGCGAAGTGGGTCGAGGCCGGCTTCCCCCGCCCGCGCGAGGACTGACCCGCGCGAGGACTGACCCGAGCCCGGCCCCACTCGCGAACCGCTCCGGGCCCGGCCCGCCCGCGAACCGCCCCGAGCCCGGCCCGAGCGAGCCACGGACACCGCCTCCGCCCCCGACCGCCCGGCGGCCCGACGCGAGTGTCGGCGGCGGCTGCGCGGCAGCCGCGCGGCAGCGGCGCCGGGTCGGGCTCGAAGCCCGACCCTGCGCCCGTCGCTCACATAGGACGAGGACCGCCCTCCGTCACCCGGAGCGGGCCTTCGACGCGGGGGGATGACGCGCGCGCGTCGTCCCCCGCGTCGAAGGCCACCCGGTCCCGCAGTCCCGGGCAGAGACACCCCTCGAGCCCCGAGCCCCGTCGGGAACCGGCTCGCCCCCCCGGCACGCCCGCTTGCCCCCCCGACCGCCCCGTGCGAGCCTGCGCCCCGCCATGCCGACCCGCACCCTGCCGCCGCGCGCGCTCGCGCTGCTCGTCGTCCTCACCCTCGTCTGGGGCACCAACTGGCCGCTGTTCGCGCTGGCCGTGCGCGAGGTGTCGGTCTGGACCTTCCGCGCGGTGTCGATGACGGTCGCCGGGCTGGTGCTGCTCGCGGTCGCCCGGGCGCGCGGCCAGTCGATCGCGGTGCCGCGCCGGCACTGGCCGGCGGTCGGCGCCGCGTCGGCGTGCTACCTGCTCGTCTGGAACATCGCGAGCACCTACTCGGCGGTGCTGATCCCGTCGGGGCAGTCCGCGGTGCTCGGCTTCACGATGCCGCTGTGGGCGGCGCTGATCTCGTGGGCGCTGCTCGGCGAGCGCCTCACCGGCCGGCTGCTGCTCGCGCTGGCGCTCGGGGCGGCGGCGGTCGCGCTGCTGATGGTCCCGAGCTTCGCGAGCTACGCGGACGCGCCGCTCGGGCTCGCGACCGGCCTGCTCGCCGGCGTGGGCTGGGCGGTCGGCACGCTGATCGTCAAGCGCGCGAACGTCGGCGTGCCGGCGACCGTGCTGACCGGCTGGCAGCTGCTCGCGGCCGCCGTGCCGATCATCGCGGTCGCGTTCGCGCTCGGCGACCACCGCTGGTTCGTGCCCTCGTGGGCGTCGATCGCCGTGATCGCGTACATCACGCTGGTGCCGATGAGCATCGGCAACGTCGCCTGGTTCGCGATCGTCGGGCTGCTGCCGGCGAACGTCGCCGGGCTGTCGTCGATCTCGGTGCCGGTGGTCGCGATGATCTCGGGCGCGATCGTGCACGGCGAGCCCCTCGGCCCGCTGCAGTGGGCGGCGATCGCCTGCACCGTCGCCGCGCTGTCGCTGACCCTGCTGCGGCCCGCGCCGCGCGCCGGCGGCTGACGCGACGCGGTCCGGGCCGCGCTCAGCGGGTCGCCACCCAGGCGGCCGCTCCGGCCATCGTGCCCGCCGCGCCGCGCTGCATCCGGCGCAGCGCGCGCGGCGAGCCGAACAGCGCGCGGGCGCGCGCCGCGAGCCCGATCCAGGCGCCGAACACCGCGGCGAGCACCGCGAGCGTGATCGCCGACAGCCACGCCCAGCCGAGCAGGTCGACCCGCGCGACGTCGACCAGCGTCGGCAGCAGCGCGACGTAGAACACCATGACCTTGGGGTTGCCCAGCGTCACCGCGAGCCCCGCGGCGAAGAGCGCGGACGGCCGCTCGGGCCGTGCGTCCGCCCGGAGCTCCCGCACCGGCGCCGGCGCGCGCCACATCCGCCAGGCGAGCCACGCGAGGTAGGCGACGCCCGCCCACTTGATCGCGACGAACACGCCGTGGAAGGTCTGCGCGAGCACCGACAGCCCGCCGACCGCGGCGCCGAGCCAGACGAGGTCGCCGGCCGCGACGCCGGCGGCGAACGGCACCGCGCCGCGCGCGCCGCGTCCGAGCACGCGCGCGACGATCGCGGCGATGCCCGGTCCGGGCGAGGCGGCGGCCACGAACAGCGCGGCGGCGAAGACGGCGAGGGCGGACGGATCCATCGGGGCGGCTCCCGGTCGAGCCGCCGATCATCGCGCGCCCGGGCGTGCGCCGCCAGCCCCGACGCCGGGCGCGCGGCGATCGGGCTGGAGCACGTGCCGCTCGACGCGCTCGAAGCGCGCCCGCCGCTGCGACCAGTCCCAGCGCTCGACCTCGCAGCCGATCGTCGCGCCGTCGCCGGTCCGGCGCACGAGGTTCACCGAGTTGTCCGCCTCGTGGCGGACCCGGTGCGAGACCGCGGTGCCCGCCTGCACCGCCCACGCGCGCCGCGGCGCGTCGGGCAGCCAGGCGTGCATGGGCGCGACGTAGGGCAGGTGGATGTGGCCGCCGAGCACCAGGTCGACGCCGGCGCCGATCCAGCGCCGCGCGGCGGCCTCGGCGCCGCGCAGCCGATCGACCTCGTCCTGCGCGCGCACGGTGCAGATCGGCTGGTGCGTGACGACGACGCGCAGCTGGCCCGGCTCGGCGCGCTCGAGCCGGCGCGCGACGCGCTCGACCTGCGCCGACGAGACCGTGCCGTCCTTGTGGCGCCACGGCCGGGTGGTGTTGACCGAGACGACGAGCAGCGCCTCGTCCGCGTGCACCGGCTCGAGCGTCTCGCCGAACACGCGCGCGAAGCCCGCGTACGGCCGCAGCGCGCGCGAGGCCACGTCGTACAGCGGGATGTCGTGGTTGCCCGGTATCGCGACCACCGCGGGCGCGGCGAGCCGCCCGACGAAGCAGCGCACCGCCTCCCACTGCTCGGGACGCGCGCGCTGCGTGAGGTCGCCCGACAGCACGACGAGCGCCGGCGCCTGCTCGCGCACCCACTCGACGAGCGCCTCGACCACCTGCGGCCGCTCGGCGCCGAAGTGCGGGTCGGACAGCTGCACCAGCGACGTCATCGCGGCGGCAGCGGCTCGGCCGGCACGAGCAGCGGCAGCGGCTCCGGGGCCACCGAGAACCGCAGCGGCGGCCGCATGTACGAGACCTCGCCGTCGGAGGCGACCTTGATCGGCCGATCGCGCAGCGGCCGCCACGGGTGCACGACGAGCCGCTCGAACTCGAAGCCGTCGACGCGCTCGGACTCGCCGAGCTCCCCGAGCGCGCCGCGCACGGCGAGCCACAGCAGTCCCCACGGCCCGATCGGCTTGACGACGACCGCCGCGAGCCGGCCGGCGCCGATCGCGTCGTCGAGCGGCAGCCCGACCCGATCGAGCTGCAGCGGGTTGTTGCCGACGAACAGCGTCACCGTCCGCACCGCGCGGCGCGCGCCGCCCGCCTCGAGCTCGAGCCGCAGCGGACGCGCGCCGCGCAGCACCGTCGCGATCGCCGCGACCGCCGCGACCGCGCGGCTGCGCCCGTAGGCGCGCTTCCAGGCCTCGCGGTCCTGCAGCAGCGCGGGGTACAGCCCGAGGCTCGCGTTGACGAGGAACACCCGGTCGTTGACCAGGCCGACCCGCACCGGCTTCGTGCGCGCGTCGAGCAGCGCGCGCGCGCCGGCCTCGATGTCCTGCGGCACGCCGTGCGTTCGCGCGAAGTAGTTGAACGTGCCCTGGGGCAGCAGCCCGAGCGCGCAGCCGCTGCCGAGCACCGCCTGCGCGACGGTGGCGATCGTGCCGTCGCCGCCGGCGGCGATCACCGCGCCGCCGTCGGCCCGCGCGCGGGCGACGACCTCGCGCGCGCGCGCGGCGAGGTCGGCCGGATGCTCGACCAGCGTCACGTCGAAGCGTCGCCCCGCCTCGCCGAACACGCGCTCGAGCGTCTCGCGGCGCGCGGCGGCGGCGGTCGCGCCGGAGCCGGCGTTCATCACGACGTGCAGCACCGGCGGCGCGGCGGTGTTGACGGGATCGGCGACCGGGGCGGGGGTGCTCACCCGTCGAGGGTAGGAGGCCGCGGCCGCCGCCGCCCCGTGCGGACCGGCCGCCGTGGGGCGGGCGCAGTGCGCGGCGCTCCGTCGGAGCGGGCCCGGAACGCCGCGGGCCGGCCGGACGCGCGGGGTGGTACGCTCGCGCCGTTGGTGCCCGGCCGGCGCGTCGTCGTCGTCCGGGGTAAACGGGAAGCAGGGAGGTCGGACGCGCGCTCCGGTCCGGCCCAACCTGCGCTGCCCCCGCAACGGTAAGCGGACGGGGCCTCGCGCCCCCGCTCGTGCACGCTGCCACTGGAGCCTCGCGGCTCTGGGAAGGCCGCACGGGTCGATCCGCCAGCCCGGATACCGGCCAACGGGTGGTTCGCGGCCTCGTGCCGCGCACCGTGTGTCCGGACCTGCGGGGAAGCGGGTCCGGGCGATTTCCGGAGCCTTCTTCCATGTCCCCGTCCGGTCGCCGCGGCCCGTGCCGCCCTGACCCCGCGCGTCGCGTCGACGCGCGCGGCACCCCCGCGTCCCCCTCGCCGTCCCGTCCCGGCGTCCGTCGCCCGGCACCGACCGCCCTCGCGGCGCTCGTGGCCGCCGCCCTGCAGGGCGTCTCGCCCGTCGCCTCGGCGCAGACCGCCGGCGCGACGCGCCTCGACGCGGTCAGCGTCACCGCCACCCGCTCGCCGTCGCGCGTCGACGAGACCGTCGCCGAGGTCACCGTCATCGAGCGCGAGGAGATCGAGCGGGCGCGCAGCCTGTCGTTCGCCGAGCTGCTCGCGCGCCAGCCCGGCCTGCAGATCGGCACCACCGGCGGGCCCGGGCAGTCGGCCTCGGTGTTCGTGCGCGGCCTCGAGTCGCGCCACACGCTGCTGCTCGTCGACGGCGTGCGGCTCGGCTCGGCGCTCGGCGGCACCACGCCGTTCAACAACCTGCCGATCGAGGCGTTCGAGCGCGTCGAGATCGTCCGCGGCCCGCTGTCGGCGCTGTACGGCAGCGACGCGGTCGGCGGCGTGATCCAGGGCTTCACGCGGCGCGCGCGGCCCGGCTTCTCGCCGAACGCCTCGCTGCTGCTCGGCACCGAGCGCACCGCGCAGGCGAGCGCCGGCTTCGGCTTCCGCGGCGGCGCGTTCGACGGCGCGGTCCAGCTCACGCGCTTCACGACCGACGGCATCTCGGCGACCACGCCGAACGCCGACGCGTTCACCTACGAGCCCGATCGCGACGGCTTCCGCCAGACCGCCGGCACGCTGCGGCTGGGCTGGCAGCTGACGAGCGACTGGCGGCTGGACGCGACCTCGCTCGAGTCGCGCGGCACCGTGCGCGCCGACGAGGGCCCGGGCAGCGACCCGCGCGGCGAGCTGCGCACCCGCGTGCGCTCGCTGCAGGCGAGCGGGCGCCTCGCCGACGGCTGGACCACCCGGCTGACCGCCGCGGCCTCGTCCGACGGCTACCGCTCGGTCGGCAGCGCGTTCGGCGAGGGGCTGTTCCGCACCGCGCAGGAGCAGTACGCGTGGGAGAACACGGTGGCGACGCCGGTGGGCACCGCGGTCGCGCTGGTCGAGCGGATCGAGCAGCGCGTCGACTACGGCGACTTCGTGCTGCCGACGACCCGCCGCAGCATCGACGCGGTCGGCCTCGGGCTGAGCGGCGAGGCGGCGCGGCACGCGTGGCAGCTCGGCGCGCGCCACGACCGCAACTCGCAGTTCGGCAACCAGTCGACCGGCAGCATCGGCTACGGCTACGCGCTGACGCCGGCGCTGCGCGTCGGCGCGACGTACGGCACGAGCTTCGTCGCGCCGGACTTCGGGCGGCTGTACTTCCCGGGCTTCTCGAACCCGAACCTGCGTCCCGAGGAGGGCCGGCACGCCGAGCTCGCCGTCCGCTGGAGCGCGGGCGGGCACACGCTGCGGGCGGCCTGGGTCGACAACCGGATCGAGGACTACTTCGTCAACGGCCCGGGCTTCGTGCCGATCAACGTCGACCGCGCGCGCGTCGACGGGGCGGTGCTGTCGTACGCGGGCCGGCTGCCGGGGTGGCTGCTCGGCGCCTCGTACGAGCACCTCGATCCGCGCAACGACGCGCCGGGCGACCCCAACTTCGGCAACCGGCTGCAGCGCCGCTCGAAGCAGGCGCTGCGCGCGAGCGTCGACCGCGAGTTCGGCGCGTGGTCGGCGGGCGGCACCGCGACCGCGTACTCCGACCGCTTCGAGGACGCGGCCAACACGCGCCGGATCGGCGGCTTCTCGACGCTCGACCTGCGGGCCGACCGGCGCGTCGACCGCGACTGGACCGTGGGCCTGCGGCTCAACAACGTCGCCGACAAGCGCTACGAGACCGCGCTGGGCTTCGCCCAGCTCGGTCGCGGCGCCTACGTCGTGCTGAGCTGGGCGCCGCCGTCGCGATGAGCGGCGTCGCGCGCGCGCTCGCCGTCGCGCTCGCGGGCGCGGCGGCGATCGCGTGCGCGGGCGCGCCGGGCGTCGCGGTCGCGGCCGACGCGCCCGGCGGCGCGCGCGCGGCGCCCGCCCCGGTGTCGGCCGTCGACGACCGCGGGCGCACGCTGCGGCTGCCCGCGCCGCCGGCACGGATCGTCACGCTGCTGCCGTCCCTGACCGAGACGGTGTGCGCGCTCGACGCGTGCGATCGGCTCGTCGGCGTCGACCGCTGGTCGAACTGGCCGGCGTCGGCCGCGGCGCTGCCGCGCGTCGGCGGGCTCGAGGACACCTCGATCGAGCGGATCGTCGCGCTGCGGCCCGACGTCGTGCTGGCCGCCGGCTCGACGCGGGCGCTCGCGCGGCTGGAGTCGCTCGGCGTGCCGGTGCTCGCGCTCGAGCCGCGCGGTCTGGCCGACACGCGGCGCGTGCTCGACGCGGTCGCTTCGATCCTCGGTCGGCCGCGCGACGGCGAGGCGCTCTGGCGCGCGGTCGAGGCGCGGATCGAGGCGGCCGCCGCGCGCGTGCCGCCGTCGTGGCGCGGCCGGCGCGCGTACGTCGAGGTCTCGGAGGTGCCGCACGCGGCCGGCGAGGCGTCGTTCGTCGGCGAGACGCTCGCGCGGCTCGGGCTCGGCAACGTCGTGCCCGCCTCGCTCGGGCCGTTCCCGGCGATGAGCCCCGAGTACCTGGTGCGCGCCGCGCCCGAGCTGATCGTCGCCGACGCGCGGACGCTCGCGCGGATGGCCGAGCGTCCGGGCTGGAGCGGGCTCGCCGCGCTGCGCGCGGGGCGCACCTGCGGGCTCGGGCCGGCCGACTGGGACCTGCTCGTGCGCCCGGGCCCGCGGCTCGGCGAAGGCGCCGAGCGCATCGCCGCCTGCCTGTCGGCGCTCGGCGGCCCGGCGTCGTGACGCGCGACGCACCGCGCGTCGCGCTCGCGCTCGCGGCGGCGTGCGCCGCGGTGCTGGCGGCCGGCCTCGCCGCCGGCGCCGACGGCTGGTCCGCGCCCTGGCCGGACGACGCCGGGCTCGTCGCCGGCATCCGCGCGCCGCGCACGCTCGGCGCGCTGCTCGCCGGCGCCTGCCTCGGGCTGGCGGGCGCGATCGCGCAGGGGCTGTTCCGCAACCCGCTCGCCGATCCTTGGCTGCTCGGCACGGCCTCGGGCGCGGCGCTGGGCGTGACCGCCGCGCTCGCGCTCGCCGGCGGCGGGCTCGCGCTCGGGGCGGCCTCGGCGGGCGCGGGGCTCGGGCTCGCGGGCGCGGCGTTCGCGGGCGCGCTCGCCGGCGTCGCGGCGACGCTCGCGCTGGCCGGGGGCGCGTCGCGCCCGGTCGTGCTGCTGCTCGCCGGCGTGGTGGTCGGCGTCACGCTCGGCGCGCTGTCCGACCTGCTGCTGCTGCGCGCGCCCGACGCGCTGCGCGGCCGGCAGGCGTTCATGCTCGGCACGACCGGCTTCGTCGGCTGGAGCGGCGTGGCGCTGCTCGCCGGCGCGCTGGCGGTGTGCCTGCCGACGGCGCTGCGCCTCGCGCGCGCGCTCGACGCGCTGGTGCTCGGCGAGGCCGGGGCCGCGAGCCTCGGGCTCGAGCTGCCGCGGCTGCGGCTCGCGCTCGTCGCCGCGATGGCGCTCGCGACCGGCACCGCGGTCTCGCAGTGCGGGATGGTCGGCTTCGTCGGGCTCGCGGCGCCGCACCTGGTGCGCCGGCTCGCGACGCTGCGTCACGGTCCGGCGCTCGCGCTGTCGGCGCTCGCCGGCGCCGCGCTGCTCGGGGCCGCCGACGTCGCCGCGCGCGTCCTCGCCGCGCCGCAGGAGCTGCCGGTCGGCGTGCTGACCGCGCTGCTCGGCGGGCCCTACCTGCTCGTGCTGCTGCGCCGCGGGGTGCGCGCGTGAGCGCCGCGCCGACCGGCGCGACCGGCGCGACCGACGCGCTCGTCGCGCGCGACGTCGAGGCCTCGCACGGCGCGCGCCGCGTGCTGCACGGCACGAGCGTCGCGATCCCGCGCGGCGCGCTGACCGCGATCGTCGGGCCGAACGGCGCCGGCAAGAGCACCCTGCTGTCGGTGCTCGCCGGACTGCACCGCGCCGACCGCGGCGAGGTGAGGCTCGACGGCCGGCCGATCGGCGCCTGGACCGCGCGCGAGCGGGCGCGCCGGCTCGCGTGGCTGTCGCAGCACGGCGAGGCCGACGGCGACCTGCCGGTGCGCGAGGTCGCGCTGCTCGGGCGGCTGCCGCGCCACGGGCTGTTCGGCGCGCCGGACGCCGCCGACCGCGCGGCGGCGGACGCCGCGCTGCGCGAGCTCGACGCCGACGCGCTCGCGGCCCGACCGCTGCGCGCGCTGTCGGGCGGCGAGCGCCAGCGCGTGCTGCTCGCCCGCGTGCTCGCCGCCGGGGCGCCGACGCTGCTGCTCGACGAGCCGGCGGCGCACCTCGATCCGCCGCACCGGCGCGTGCTGGTGCACGCGCTGCGACGGCGCGCGCGCGAGGGCGCCGCGATCGCGGCGGTGGTGCACGACCTGGGGCTCGCGCTGGCGGCCGACCGCGTCGTCGCGATGGCCGCGGGACGCGTCGTCGCCGAGGGCGCGCCCGGCGACGCGGCGCTGCGCGACGCGCTCGAGCGGACCTTCGACGACGCGATCCGCATCGTCGCCGTGCCCGGGCCCGACGGCGCGCCGCGCTGGGTCGCGCTGCAGCGCGACTGAGCCCCCGCGACCGGCGCGGCTCAGGCCGCGCCGGTGCCCGGCACCACGCTCCAGTCGGCGGGCCGGCGCACCGAGCGCCCGGTCAGCGCCTCGAACTCGCCGGGGTCGTGGCCGCAGCACACCTGGACCTCGTGGCCGTGCGTCGCGCACAGCGTCCGCAGCCGCTGCTGGTTCTCGACGCGCGCCGTGCGGTCCTTGTCCATCATCCACTGGTACATCCGCAGCCCCGGCGTGCAGCGCGGACGCTCGGGGTCGAGCTCGGTGCGGCAGAAGTACGCGTCGCCGGCCTGCAGCAGCCAGCGCCCGCCGAGGTCGACCGCGACGCCGGCGTGCCCGAGCGTGTGGCCGAGCAGCGGGATCATCGCGATCTCGGGCGGCAGCCCCTCGAGCGGACGCGCGCGCGCGAAGCCGTACCAGGGCTCGCCGCCCATCGCCGGATACGTGCGCCAGCGCGAGCGCGAGCTCCACTGCTGCGGACGGAAGCGCTGCCGGTCGAGCCAGGTGCGCTGCGCGAAGGCGCCGTCGCGCTCGTCGGACAGCAGGTGCACCGTCGCCTCGGGGAAGTCGTCGAGCCCCCCGGCGTGGTCGAAGTCGAGGTGCGTGAGCACGATGTCGCGCACGTCGCGCGGGTCGAAGCCGAGCCGGCGCACCTGCGCCTGGGCGGTCATCTCCGGGCGGAAGTCGGGATGCACGAGCGCGAGGAAGAACGCGCTCAGCCGGCCGCGCGGATCCTCGACGTCGCGCAGCCCGAGCCCGGTGTCGACCAGCACCAGCCGGTCGGCGAGCTCGACCAGCAGGCAGTGGCAGGCGAGCTCGCCGCGCTGCAGGATCGACGCGCTGCGCCCGTCCATCAGCCGTCCGCCGAGCGGGCAGGTGGAGATGCAGTTCAGGTGGTGGATGCGCACGGGGAATGCCGGTGGCCGATTCCCCGATGCGGGCACGATGCGTTCCCCGAGCCGGGCCGTCCCGACCCCGGCTCGGCCGCGCGCCGTCCCCGCCTAGAAGTCGAGCCGGTACTCGATCCCGATGCCGTCGACCCGGCCGTGGCGCGTCAGCGGGCGCACGATGCAGCAGTCGACCAGCAGGGCGCCGAGCGCCGCGCCGGCGAGGTTCGCGACCATGTCGCGCGCCGACGGGTCGCGCCCCGGCGTGCGCATGTCCACGAACTCCTTCGCGAGCCCCGGCAGCCCGCCGATCACCGTGCCCAGCGCGACCCGCTGGGCGGTGCTCGCGTCCGGCCCCGCGAGGCCCGCGGCGTAGGCGCCGATCGGCGCCGACACGCCGGCGTGGGCGGCCTTGTCCCGGCCGAACCACGAGTCCGACTGCGCGTGCGCCGCCGGCGCGCCCAGCCCGGCCGCCGCCGCGACCGCGATCGCCGCCGCGCGTCCCGCCGCACGGACGGCGCGCCGCGCCCCCCGCTCCGTCACCCCGTCCCCGTCGCGCATGTCGGCCCGCCTCGTCCGTTCGTCGGTCGAGCCACGATGCCCGGCCCGGCCGTCGGCCGGCAGCGGAGCCGTGAGCACCGGCGGATCGGAGACGCGACGGCCGAGCTGTCGGACGATGCGACGCGACCGGGGCGGCGCGCCGGCCGAGGGGTCGGCCGGACGGGCGCGGCGGGACCGGCCGACGCCGGACGCGAAACGGCCGTCCGGTGCGCGGGGACGCACCGGACGGCCGGAAGGGATCGGGCGCGGGCGCGCCCGATCGGCGGGGCGACGCGCTTACTGGATCGCCAGCCGCTTCGCGCCGGCGACGGCCTTCTTCGGCAGCGTCAGCTCGAGCACGCCGTTCTCGAAGCGCGCGGCGGCCCGCTCGTCGTCGAGCTCGTCGCCGAGCGCGAAGCTGCGCGCGAACTGACCGTAGTAGCGCTCGCTGCGCAGCACGCGCTCGCCTTCCTTGCGCTCGGCCTCGCGCTTGACCTCGGCGCGGATGGTGACGCGGTTGCCGTCGATGTCGACGTGGATCGCGTCCTTCGGCACGCCCGGCAGGTCGGCCCGGACGGTGTACGCGCCGTCGACCTCGCTGACGTCGACGCGCATCGGGACCGCCTGCGCGGCGCCGTCGCGCTCGCCGGTGCGCGGCTCGGCGGCATCGGACAGCAGGCTGCGGAACAGCGTCGGGAACACGTCGGCGAACGGATCGTAGATGGAAACTCGGGTCATGGTGTGTCGCTCCTGTTCGTGCGGATGTCGGGCGGGACGTTCGCCGCCCATGGACCCGACTTAGGGACGCGGGCGACGGATTTCAAGCGCCCCCGGGGCGCCCTCACCCGACGAACGCGTTTGCCAGCAGCTTCGTCCCGATCACCAGCAGCGAGCCGACGAGAACGCGCTGGAAGACCGCCTCGGGCAGCCGCCGCACGAGCCGCACCCCCGCCCGGTAGCCGACCGGCACCAGCGGCAGCAGCGCCGCCGAGGCGAGCAGGTTCGAGCCGTCGAACAGCCCGAGCCAGGCGTACGGCACCAGCTTGACGGCGTTGACCGCGGTGAAGAACACCACCGTCGTCGCGACGAAGCGCTCCTTGTCGAGGCGCAGCGGCAGCAGGTACTGCATCAGCGGCGGGTTGCCGGCGTGCGCGAGCGTGCTCGTGAAGCCCGAGACCGCGCCCCAGAACCCGCCGGCCCATCGCGAGGGCGCGCCCGGCGGCCGGGCGGCGATCGCGTGCCGGGCGGCGATCCGGTGCAGCGCGAAGGCCACCGCCTCGGCGCCGAGCAGCCCCTCGACCCAGCGCACGTCGAGCAGCCCGAACGCGAGCGTGCCGATCCCGATGCCGAGCATCGCGCCGGGCAGGATCGTCGCGAGCACCGCGCGGTCGGCGCGGCCGCGCCAGGCCCACAGGCCGAGCAGGTCCATCGCGCACAGGATCGGCAGCATGACGGCCGCGGCCACCGGCGGCGGCATCGCGAGCGCCATCAGCGGCACGGCCACCATGCCGAGGCCGTTGCCGCTCGCCTTGGACACGCCGGCGAGCAGCACCGCCGGCGCCGCGGCGGCCCAGAACAGCGGGTCGCCGATCACCGGCCGGACGGCCCCGGCCGGATCGCGGCGGCCGCGCTCACAGCAGCGAGCACACCTCGTCGAAGTCGAAGCGGGGCAGCCGCTGCATCACCTTCGACGGGTCGCCGTGCCCGAGGTTGACCAGGAAGTTGGACCTGAAGCGGCCGTCGGGGAAGAACTCCGCGTCGACCCGCGCGTTGTCGAACCCCGACATCGGACCGACGTCGAGCCCGATCGCGCGCGCGGCGAGCATGAAGTACGCGCCCTGCAGCGTGCCGTTGCGGAACGCGAAGCGATCGCGCACCGGGCGCTTCTCCTCGCCGTCGAAGCCCGCCTTCATCGCCGGGTTGTGCGGGAACACCTTCGGCATGTGCTCGTGGAAGTCGACGTCGTAGGCGACGATCGTCACCACCGGCGCGCTCATCGTCTTGTCGACGTTGCCCGGCGAGAGCATCGGGCGCAGCCGCTCCTTCGCCGCGGGCGTGCGCAGGAACACGAAGCGCCCGGGCTGCGTGTTGGCCGAGGTGGGCGCCATCTTCATGATGTCGAAGACGCGGCGCAGCTCGTCGTCGGTGACGGGCGTCGGCAGCCACCCGTTCTGCGTGCGGGCGTCGAGGAAGAGCGAGCGCAGGGCGTTCGTGTCGATCATGGTCGGAAGCTCGGGAAGGAGGAGGAGCGGCGGGCGGCCGCTCTCAGGCGGCGGGCACCGGCGTGGACTGCCATGATGCCATCCGCCACGCGCCGCCCTCGCGGCGCCAGACCTGCAGGTAGCGGCTGACGAAGTCCTTCGTCGTGCCCTTGACGACGACCTGGATGCGCACGTCGCCGTTGCACAGCGCGGTGTCGCCCCAGACGCGCCACTCGCGCCTGATCGGGGTCAGGCCCTTGTAGTCGTACCAGCCGGTGCAGGCGCGCTCGATGTAGGTCGCCTTGTCCTCGTCGATCGCCGAGGAGTGGACGTAGTGCAGGTCGGAGGCGAGCAGCGCCTCGAGCGCCTCGCGGTCCTTGGCGACGGCGGCGGCGGCGCGGCGGTCGTCGAGCGCCTCGAGCTCGGCGATCAGGGTCGGTGCGGTCATGCGGGTCCCTTCGGATGGGGGTCGTGTCGGGGAGGAGCGGCCGCGCCCCGCGGCGCGGCGGGGCGCGGCCGGACGGTCAGTTGCGGACGATCTCTTCCCACTTCGGGCACGCGCGCTTGTCGGCGGGCACGTCGGCGGGCTGGTAGTTGGACTTGTCGATCACGGTGGCGGGGAACACGATCTCGGCCGGCACCGGCATCTTGCGCAGCGACCGGATCGCGGCCATCGTGCCGATGCAGCCCTGCAGGAAGCCGTTGTAGTCGCCGGTGGCGAGCATCTTGCCCGCCTTGATCATGTCGATCGCCTCCTTGGTGCCGTTGATGCCGACCACCTGCGCCTTGCGGTTCGCGCCCTCGAGCGCCTCGATCGCGCCGGTGGCCATCGCGTCGTTCGCGGCGAACACGCCGTCGACCTGCGGATGGGTCTGCATCAGGTTCTCCATCACCTGGAGCGCCTGCAGCCGCTGGTAGTTCGCCGGCTGCGAGGCGAGCAGCTTCACGTTCGGGAACTCCTTCAGCGCGTCGGTCATGCCCTTCATGCGATCGATGTTGGTGAGCGAGGCCTTCACGCCTTCCAGCGCGATCACGTTGCCCTTGCCGCCCATGCCGCGCAGCAGCGCGCGCGCGGTCTCGAGCCCGAGCTGGTAGTCGCTCGCCCCGACGAACGAGACGAACTTGCCCGACTCGCTGCGGTCGGTCACGTTGACCACCGGGATGTTCGCCGCGTTGATCTTCTGCACGCCCGGGGCCATCGCCTTGTAGTCGACCGGGATGAAGACGATCGCGCTCGGCTTCTTGACGACGACGTCCTCGATCTGGCTCATCTGCTCCGGGATGCTGTCGGGCTTGGTCGGCACGTAGTGCGTGACCGACGCGCCCATCTGCTTCGCGGCCGACTCGGCGCCCAGCCGCACGACCTGGAAGTACGGGTTCGTCTGGTTCTTGGTGAACACCGCGATGCGCTCCTGCGCGGCGACGGTGGTGGCGGCGCAGGCCAGCGCTGCGAGCGCGAGCGTGCGGGCGGCGGTGCGGGACGGTCGGTTCATCGGGGTCTCCTCCGGTTGGGTTTCTGCAGCACGGGTCATCGGGCGTCGCCGAGACGGCGCCTCGTGATCGAGTCGAGCCAGACGGCGACGATGACGATCACCCCGGTCACCAGCGGCTGCCAGTTCGCGTGGATCGCCAGCAGGTTCATGCCGTTGATGACGAGGGTGAGCAGCAGCGCGCCGATCAGCGTGCCGCCGATCGTGCCGACGCCGCCGAACAGCGAGGTGCCGCCGATCAGCACCGCGGCGATCGCCGGCAGCGTCATCGCCTCGCCGATGTCGCCCTCGGCCGAGTTCAGGCGCGCGAGGAACACGAGGCTCGCCAGCCCGGCCATCGCGCCGCTCAGCGCGTAGACCAGCACGAGCCGCGCGCGCACGGGGATGCCCGACAGCCGCGCCGCCTCGGGGTTCGCGCCGATCGAGTAGATCTGCTGGCCCCAGGACGTGCGCTGCGCGAACACCGTGCCGACCGCCAGCGCCAGCGCCATCAGGTACACCGGCACCGGGATCCCGAGCCAGTAGCCGCTGCCGATCTGGCGGAAGCCCTGCGGGAAGCCGTGGATCGTCTCGCCGGCCATGAACCAGTAGGTGACGCCGTGCAGCACCCACAGCATGCCGTAGGTGGCGATGAACGGCGGGATGCGCAGCGCGGTGACCATCGCGCCGTTCAGCAGGCCGATCGCGGTGCCGGCGCCCAGGCCCACCGTGGCGCCGAGCCAGGGCGATCCGGTCGCCTTCATCGTCGCCGCCGCGAGGCAGGCCGACATCGCGACGTTCGCCCCGATCGACAGGTCGAGCCCGGCGGTCAGCACCACCAGCGTCAGCCCGGCGGCCAGCAGGAACAGCAGCGCCGCCTGGCGCAGCACGTTCAGCAGGTTGTTGACCGTCAGGAACGCGTCGCTCGCGAAGGTCAGCGCCACGCACAGCAGCAGCACCGCGAGCAGCCGGTAGGCCGCGGCGGGGATCTCGAACGAGGGGCCGCGGGCCCCGGTGGCGACGGCGCTCATCGCTTCCTCCCGAATCCGTCGATCAGCAGCGCGACGATCACCAGCACGCCGATCGCGGCGACCTGCACCGACGACGGGATCGCCATCAGGTTCAGGCCGTTGCGCAGCACGCCGATCGCGAACACGCCGAGCACCGTGCCGAACAGCCAGCCGTTGCCGCGCTCGAACGACGTGCCTCCGACCGCCACCGCCGCGATCGCGTCGAACTCCATGCCGATCGCGCTGGTCGGATGGCCGGCGTTCATCCGCGCGGTCAGCAGCAGCGCGGCGAGGCCCGACATCGCCCCGCCGAGCACGTAGACCCAGACCAGGCAGCGCTCGACCCGCACGCCGGCGAAGCGCAGCGCGTCGCGGTTGCCGCCGAGCGCGAACACGTAGGTGCCGAAGCGCGTGTGGTACAGCAGGCCGTGCAGCGCCGCCCAGGACGCGAGCGCGAACAGCAGCGGCACCGGCAGGCCGGCGACGGTGCCGGTGTAGAGCGGGCCGAGCGACTCGCCGAGCCCGACGATGCTCTGGCCGTCGGTGACCACCAGCGCGAGGCCCTGCGCGGCGCCCAGCGTGCCCAGCGTCGCGACGAAGGGCGGCACGCCGGCCCGCGCGACGAGCAGGCCGTTCACCACCCCGAACGCGACGCCCACCGCGAGCGACGCCGGCAGCGACAGCCCGATCGAGCCGCCGGTGCGCACGAGCATCGCGGCGAGCACGACGCTGCACAGCGTCAGCACCGAGCCCGCCGACAGGTCGAGCCCCTCGGTCATGATGATCAGCGTCATCGGCAGCGCGATCATCAGCAGGATCGCCGACTGGTTCGCGATGTTGACGAGGTTCTGCGACGACAGGAACCCCGGTGCGAGCAGCGCGAACGCGAGCGCGAGCGCGCCCAGCATCCAGGCCGCGCCCGGGGTCTCCCGGCGCGGCGCGCGGGCCGCCGGCGCGGCGGCGAGTGCGTGTTCAGCCATCGTGCATCCCCAGTCCGACGATGTTCTCCTCGGTGAGCCGGTCGCGGCCGAGCTCCCCGACGATGCGTCCGCCGCGCATCACGTACGCGCGGTCGCAGACCTTGACGATCTCGGACTGCTCGGAGCTGATCATCAGCACCGCGGCGCCCGCCTTCACCAGCCCGTCGATCAGCGCGAAGATCTCGGCCTTCGCGCCGACGTCGATGCCGCGGGTCGGCTCGTCGAAGATGAAGAGCCGCGCCTTCGCGGCCAGCCACTTGCCGATCACGACCTTCTGCTGGTTGCCGCCCGACAGCAGCTGCACCCGCTGGCCGGGGCCCGGCGTGGCGATGCGCAGCGCGTCGATCTGCTCGCGCGACAGCCGCAGCGCGGCCGCCGGCGAGAACCAGCGCGAGCCGAGCGCGCCCTGCAGCGCCGACATCACCAGGTTGTCGCCGACCGAGCGGATCAGCGCGAGCCCCTCGGTCTTGCGGCTCTCGGGGATCAGCGCGACGCCGAGGCGGGCCGCGTCGTCGGGCCCGCCGGTGCGCGGCCGCCCGAACACCCGGACCTCGCCGCCGGTGACCGGATCGGCCCCGAAGATCGCCCGCACGACCTCGGTGCGCCCGGAGCCGACCAGCCCGCACAGCCCGACGATCTCGCCGGCCCGCACCGTCAGGGAGACGTCCTGCACGCGCTCGCCGGCGTTCAGGCCGCGCACCTCGAGCGCGACCTCGCCGGGGGCCGTGCAGTACTCGCGGCTGTAGGCCATGTCGACCTTGCGCCCGACCATCAGCGAGACCAGCGACTCGGGCGTGGTCTCGCCGCGCAGGAACGAGCCGACGTGGCGTCCGTCGCGCAGCACGGTGATCCGGTCGCCGAGCTCGAAGACCTCGGCCATCCGGTGCGAGATGTACACCATCGCGACGCCCTCGGCCTTCAGCCGCGCGATCGCGGCGAACAGCCGCTCCGACTCGCGGTCGCTCAGCGCCGCGGTCGGCTCGTCGAGCACCAGCACCCGGGCCTGCTGCGACAGCGCCTTGGCGATCTCGACCATCTGCTGCTGCGCGACGCCGAGGCGGTGCACCGGCGTGCGGGTGTCGAGGTCGAGCCCGAGCGTGTCGAGCAGGCGGCGCGCCTCGCGGTGCATCGCCGCGCGGTCGACGGTGCCGGGCAGCCGGCCGCGCGGCTCGCGCCCGAGGAAGACGTTCTGCGCGATGTCCAGGTAGGGCACCAGCGAGAACTCCTGGAAGATCACCGCGATGCCGAGCGCGCGCGCGTCGGCCGGCCCGCGGATCGTCACCTCGCGGCCGAGGTGCCGGAAGCGGCCCTCGTCGGCGCGGTAGACGCCGCACAGCACCTTCATCAGCGACGACTTGCCGGCGCCGTTCTCGCCGAGCAGCATGTGGATCTCGCCCGGGCGGATCGCGAACGACACGCCGTCGAGCGCACGCACGCCGGGGAAGGTCTTGACGATGCCCTCGAGCTCGAGCAGCGGCGGCGACGCGAGCGCGCCGTCGCGCGTCGGCTCGACGGCGACCGCGGCCGCGCTCACGGCGCCCTCCTGAAGATCTTCCCGGGGTTCATCAGGTCGCGCGGATCGAGCGCCCGCTTCACCATCCGCATCACGTCGACCGCGTCGCCGAGCTCGGCCTCGAGGAAGTCGATCTTGCCGGTGCCGATGCCGTGCTCGCCGGTGCAGGTGCCGTCCATCGCCAGCGCGCGATCCACCATCGCGTCGTGCAGCGCCCGCGCCCGCCCGACCTCGTCGGCGTCGTCGGGCCGCACCAGGATCAGCAGGTGGAAGTTGCCGTCGCCGACGTGCCCGACGATCGGGACGACGAGCCCCGAGGCGTCGATGTCGCGCTTCGTCTCGAGCAGGCAGTCGGCCAGCCGGGAGATCGGCACGCAGACGTCGGTGATCATCGCGCGCGCCCCCGGGCGCAGCGCCATGCCGGCGTACAGCGTGTTGTCGCGCGCGTGCCAGAGGCGGCTGCGGTCCTCGGGGCGGTCGGCCCAGCGGAAGCCCTCGCCCCGGTGCTCGGCGGCGATCGCCTCGACCGCGGCGACCTGCTCGGCGACCGCCGCCGGCGAGCCGTGGAACTCGAGGAAGAGCGTCGGACGCTCGGCCTGCCCGAGCTTCGAGTGCAGGTTGACGCCGCGGATCATCGTCTCGTCGAGCAGCTCGATGCGCGCCATCGGCACGCCGGCCTGCATCGTCGCGATCACGCACTCGACCGCGTCGCGCAGCGAGGCGAACGCGCAGGTCGCGGCCGACACCGCCTCGGGCAGCGGATGCAGCCGCAGCGTGATCTCGGTGATCACGCCGAGCGTGCCCTCGGAGCCGACGAACAGCTTGGTGAGGTCGTAGCCCGCGGCCGACTTGCGGGCGCGCCGGCTCGTGCGGATCGTCCGGCCGTCGGCGAGCACCACCTCCAGGCCGAGCACGTTGTCGCGCATCGTGCCGTAGCGCACCGCCATCGTGCCCGACGCGCGGGTCGAGCTCATGCCGCCGATCGAGGCGTCGGCGCCCGGATCGATCGGGAAGAAGAGGCCGGTGCCGCCGAGCTGCGCGTTGAGCTGCTTGCGCGTCAGCCCCGGCTGCACGCGGCAGTCGAGGTCGGCGGCGTCGACGGCGAGCACGCGGTTCATGCGCCCCATGTCGAGGCTGATCCCGCCGCGCGGCGCCGAGGTGTTGCCCTCGAGCGAGGTGCCCGCGCCGAACGGGATCACCGGCACGTCGAGGGCGGCGGCCCGCCGGACGATCTCGGCGACCTCGGCGGTCGACTCCGGGAACGCCACCAGGTCGGGCGGCTCGACGTGGTGCCAGGCCTCGCTGCGGCCGTGGTGCTCGCGGACGGCGCGCCCGGCGCTGACGCGATCGCCGAGCAGCGGGCGCAGCGCGGCGAGGAGCGCGGGCGCGCCCGCGGCGATCGACGGGTCGGCCTCGGGGCCGAGTGCGGTGTGCATCGCGCGCTCCTCAGGCCGACGGCGCCAGGACGAAGTCGAAGTCGAGCGTGTGGAACGGCCGCTCGAGCGCCGTGCCGTCGGGCGCGGTGCCCGCCTCGTGCCGCCGCCACGACGCGAGCAGCGAGGAGCGCACGCCGAACACCGCGTCGGAGTCGAGGTAGGGGTCGTCGTCGCGGAACACGTGGGTGATCAGCCGCTCGTAGCCGGGCGCGGTGATCATGAAGTGCAGGTGCGCGGGCCGCCACGGATGGCGCGCGGTGGCGACCAGCATGTCGCCGACCGGGCCGTCGGTGGGGATCGGGTAGGCGACCGGCACGATCGAACGGAAGTGGAAGCGCCCGTCGCCGTCGGCGCGCAGGCGGCCGCGCGCGCGGTGCCCGTCGAGCCCGGGGCGCTGGACGTCGTAGAAGCCCTCCGCGTCGGCCTGCCAGACCTCGATGTCGGCGCCCGGCACCGGCTCGCCGCCGACGCCCCGCACCGATCCGCGCACGAAGCACGGCTCGCCCGCGGCGCCGTTCGCCACGTCGTCGCCGAGCGCGTACTGCGGCGCGCCCTCGACGTGGAACGGCCCGAACACCGTCGCCTCGGTGCAGCCCGGCGGCTTGCGCTGGTTGAGCGCGGTGACCAGCATCGACAGCCCGAGCGTGTCGGACAGCAGGATGAACTCCTGGCGCGTGTCGGTGGTCGTGTGGCCCACCGCGGTCAGGAAGCGGATCCCCTCGAACCACTCGGCCTCGGTCAGCCGCGTCTCGCGCGCGAACGCGTGCAGGTGCTGCACGAGGCTGGTGAGGATCTCCTTCAGCCGCGGGTCGGGCGTCTTCTCGAGGCGGGCGATCACCGCGCGGGTGATGTTGTCCTCGTCCAGGTTCCTCATGTCTCCTCTCCCGGGGGCGTGCCGCCCCGCTTTTCCGGCAGGATAGACTTTGCGTCGTCGGCAATGAAGAGCCGCCGCGGTAAAACTCGTTTCCGCCGGCGGCAACAATGGACGCGCATGGACCGCTGGCGGGAACTCGAACTGATGGTGCACCTCGCGGAGCTCGGCAGCCTCACGCGCGCCGCGGAGGCGATGGGCACGTCGAACGCGGCGGCCAGCCGCGCGCTCGCCGCCCTCGAGGCCCGGCTGGGCGCCCGGCTGGTCGAGCGCAGCACGCGGCGGCTCAGCCTGACCGAGCAGGGCGACCGCTTCGTGCGCCAGTGCCGCAGCGCGATGGCGGAGATCAAGGAGGCCGAGAACGAGGTCAACGCCGCGACCCTGAACCCGACGGGCACGCTGCGGCTGACCGCGTCGGTGTCCTTCGCGGTGCACCACGTCGCGCCGCTGCTGCCGAGCTACACCGCGCGCTGGCCGAACGTGCGGGTCCACGTGGTGACCGCGAACCGCTACGTCGACGTCGTCGACAACAACATCGACCTCGCGATCCGCACCCGCGAGTACGAGGCCGACTCGGGGCTCACGATCCGGCGGCTCGCGACGACGCGCCGGCTGCTGGCCGCCTCGCCCGCCTACCTCTCGCGCTTCGGCACGCCGCGCCGCCCCGAGGACCTGGCCGGCCACCGGATGCTGATCTACTCGTACGCGAACCGTCCCGACGAGCTGAGGCTGAGCTCGCCGCAGGGCACGCAGACCGTGCGCATCGAGCCCTTCCTCGAGTCGAACGAGGGCCAGGTGGTGCGCGAGGCCGCGCTGAACGGGCTCGGCATCCTCGTGCAGCCGACCTACATCATCCACGACGACCTGGTCGGCGGGCGGCTGGTGCCGCTGCTGGAGGACTGGGACCTGCCGCGCCTCACGATCAGCTTCGCGTACCCGAGCCGCCGTCACCTGCCCGCGAAGGTGCGCAGCTTCATCGACCACATGAGCGAGCACTTCGCGCGGCAGGGCTACGAGCGGCGCTGGACCGCCCGCTTCGGCTGAGGCCCCGGAGGCGGTCCGGGCCGGACGTTCAGAGCCGCTCCGGATCGAGCCCCGAGGCGCGCTCGAGCACGCGGATCACCGTCGCGTAGTCGAGCTCGGCGTCGCCCTGCGCGATCGCGGCGACCATCTGCTCGCGGACCTGCGCGACGAGCGACAGCGGCACGCCGAGCGCGCGGCCGGCCGACAGCACGAGGTCGACGTCCTTGTTCATCTGCGGGACCGTGAAGGTCGGCGTGAAGTCGCGCGCCGACAGCTGCACCGACTTCGCCTTGACGATCGGCGAGGCGACCGCGCTCGCGGTCAGCACGCGCCACATGTCCTCCCAGGCGAGCCCGCCCTTGCGACCGAGCACGAGCGCCTCGGCGAGCATCCCCGAGGTCACCGCGATCATCAGGTTGACGACGAGCTTCATCAGCCGGGCCTGCTCGGCGTCGCCGACCCAGAAGCGCGTCGGCCCGAGCAGCGGCAGCAGCGGCTCGACCTCGTCCCAGGCCGCGCGGTCGCCCGAGCCGATCAGCGTCAGCTGGGCGGCCTCGGCCATGTGGTTGTTGCCCGACACCGTCATCCGCACGTGCCGCGCGCCCGCGGCGGTGGCGACCGCCGCCGCGCGCGCCGACGCCTCGGGCGACACGGTGCTCGTGTCGACCCAGATGCCGGCGAAGCGCACGGCGGCGAGCGCGTCGGCCACCGCCTCGAGCGCGCCGTCGTTCGGCAGCGACGAGAACGCGACGGCGGCGCCGTCGAGCGCCCGCGCGAGCGTGTCGGCGACCTCGAGCCCGGCGGCCGCGGCCGCCTCCCGCCGCTCGGGCGACGGGTCGTGCGCGCGCACCGCGTGGCCCGCGCGCCGCAGGTGGCCGGCCATCGGCAGGCCCATCTTCCCGACTCCGACGAATGCGATCCTCATCCCCTCACCCCCCGAGCGCGGCGCCCGGCCGCAGCCCCATCTCCGACAGGATCCGTTCGCCCGAGGCGCGCAGCCGCGCCACGAGCGCCGGGACGTCCGCGTCGAGCAGCCGCCCGTCGCGCTTCCTCCACCGACCCGCGACCATCACCGCGTCGACGTCGCCGCGGCCCGACTGCATGACCACCGTGGCGATCGGGTCGTGCACCGGCTGCAGGTGCAGCCGGTCGCAGCGGATCGCCACCAGGTCGGCCTGCCGGCCGACGGCGAGCGAGCCGATGCGGTCCTCGACGCCCAGCATGCGGGCGCCCTCGATCGTGGCCCAGGCGAGCGCGTCGCGCGCCGGCACGGTGGTGGTCGGCGGGATCGCGCCGTGCGCGTCGCGGTGCGCGGCGTTGTCGAGCGCGCGCTGCATGCCGAGCGCGATCCGCGCCGCCGCCAGCATCTCGCCCGAGTGCACCGACTCGAGGTCGGCGCCGAGCGAGGGCGCGCGCCCGAGCCGCCGCAGCCGCCCGGTGATCGGGAAGCCGTGGCCCTGCGTCATCTCGTTCTCGGGCGTCACCGAGAAGCTCATGCCGAGCGCGCAGAAGCGCGCGAGCCGCCGGTCGTCGAGCGCGTGGCCGTGCACGATGTTGATCCGCGGCCCGAGCAGCCCCTCGGCCTCGAGCCGGTCCCAGCCCTCGGGCGTGCGGGCCGGCCCGCCGCCCTGGTGCATCGAGCCGACGAGGCCGAGCTCGCGCACCAGGCGGAAGTCGTGCAGCGCGACCTCCATCGTCGAGTAGTGCGGGCCGAGGATCGCCGCGCCGACCGACACCAGGCCGTGCGCGCGCTCGCGCACCAGCCGCTCGAGCTTCGCGCGCGGATGCGGCACCTCCCAGAACCCGGGCTCGCCCGGCTTCGGGTCGGGCTTCGGTGTGCCGTGCATGAAGCACGCGCGCAGCCCGCTCGCGTGCAGCGCGTCGAGCGCGGCGTCGTCGTGCGCGGGGGTCGGGTTCGCGTGGCACCAGTCGACGAGCGTCGTCGTGCCGCCGTCGAGCTGGTTCAGCGCGCCGGCGAGCGTCGCCGCGTGCAGGTCCTCCGGACGGAACACCGTGGCGAGGCCCGCGTGCATCTTCGAGAAGTACTCGGGCAGCGTCCAGTCCGAGGCGACGCCGCGCAGCCCGGTCTGCCAGGTGTGCAGGTGGGCGTTCACCAGGCCGGGGATCAGGATCCGGTCGCCGAGCTCGACGACCTCGGCGTCGTCGACCTCGAGGCGCGGCGCGATCGCCGCGATCCGGTCGCCCTCGACCAGCAGGTCGCCGCGCGGCAGCGTGCCGGTCGCCGCATCCATCGTCACGATCGTCGCGCCGCGCAGCAGCGTCCGTGCCGCCATCGTTCCCCTCCTCACGGCGGACCGCGGCGCGCGCGTCCGGCCGTCCATGCGTCGCGCTCAGGCGACGCGCACGATGCCGTCCCCGACGGCGACCTCGATCCGCTGCAGCCGGTCGCCCCGGCAGGGGCCGTCCCAGCACGCGCCGTCGTCGAGCGCGAACATCGCCGAGTGATGCGGGCAGAGCAGGTCGCGCCGGCCGTCCGCCTCGATCACGCAGTACACGCCCGGCGAGAACCCGAGCGGGATCCGCGCGTGCGGGCACTCGTCGACGTAGGCCCGCACGCCGTCGGGCATCCTGAACAGCACGAGCCGGAACGCGCCCGGGCCCTCGCCGAAGACGCGCTCGAGCCCGTTGTCGGCCGGCACCTCGTCGAGGGCGGCGAGCGCGGTGCCCGGCGCGGGGGCGTTCGGACGCTCTCGCCAGCCCATCGTCGCGCCCTCGCCCGCGCTCAGACGCGCTCGACCAGCATCGCGATGCCCTGGCCCACGCCGATGCACATCGTCGCGACCGCGAGGCGGCCGCCGCTCGCGTGCAGCTGGCTGACCGCGGTGAGCACGAGCCGCGCGCCCGAGGCGCCCAGCGGGTGCCCGAGCGCGATCGCGCCGCCGTTCGGGTTCACGTGCGCCGCGTCGTCCGGCAGCCCGAGCATCCGCATCGTCGCCAGCCCCTGCGCGGCGAAGGCCTCGTTGAGCTCGACCACGTCGATCTCGCCGATCGTGCGGCCGGTCTTCGCGAGCAGCTTCTGCGTGGCCGGCGCCGGGCCGATCCCCATGATCCGCGGCGCGACGCCGGCGGTGGCCATCGCGACGACGCGGGCGCGCGGGGTCAGGCCGTGGCGGTCGACCGCGTCGCCCGAGGCGAGCAGGATCGCGGCCGAGCCGTCGTTGACGCCCGACGCGTTGCCGGCGGTGACGGTGCCGTCGGGCCGCACGACGCCCTTCAGCTTCGCGAGCGCCTCCATCGTGGTCTCGCGCGGATGCTCGTCCTTCGAGACCACCGTCGGATCCCCTTTCTTGGAGGGGATCGTCACCGGCACGATCTCGCGCTCGAAGAAGCCGTTGCGCTGCGCGGCCGCCGCGCGCTGCTGGCTGCGCAGCGCGAAGGCGTCCTGGTCCTCGCGCCCGACCTTGAAGTCGGTCGCCACGTTCTCGGCGGTCTCGGGCATCGCGTCGACGCCGTAAAGCTGCTTCATCCTCGGATTGACGAAGCGCCAGCCGATCGTCGTGTCGTAGACCGCGTTGGTGCGCGAGAACGCCGAGTCGGCCTTCGGCATCACGAACGGCGCGCGCGACATGCTCTCGACGCCGCCGGCGATCCCGAGGTCGATCTCGCCGCAGCGGATCGCGCGCGCGACGGTGCCGACCGCGTCCATGCCCGAGCCGCACAGCCGGTTGATCGTCGCGGCCGGCACGTCCTGCGGCAGCCCCGCGAGCAGCAGCGCCATCCGCGCCACGTTGCGGTTGTCCTCGCCCGCCTGGTTCGCGCAGCCGAGGATGACCTCCTCGATCGCGGCGGGATCGAGCTTCGGGTTGCGCGCGATCAGCGCGGCGATCGGGACGGCGGCCAGGTCGTCGGCGCGGACCGAGGCCAGCGCGCCGCCGTAGCGGCCGATGGGCGTGCGGACCGCGTCGCAGATGAAGACGTCTCTCATGGGAACACTCCTCCCGGTTCGGGTGTCAGGGTGCGGCGCCGTCGAAGGCGCGGGCCAGCAGGTCGCGGATCGCGGCACGCTCGATCGGCCGCGGGTTCCAGTAGGGATTCTGCACCGCGAGGTCGGCGGCACGGTCGAGCCCGTCGGCCGGCATGCCGATCTCGCGCAGCGTCGTGCGCGCGCCGACCGCCTTCGCGAGCGCCAGCAGCCCGCCCGCGGCGTCGCCGGTGTCGAACGCGCCGAGCGCGCGGCGCACGCGGGCCATCGCCTCGGGCGCGGCGTCGCGGTTGTACGCGGTCGCGTAGGGCAGCACGACGGTGTGGGTGTCGGCGTGCGGCAGGTCGAAGGTGCCGCCGAGCGTGTGGCACAGCTTGTGGTGGATCGCCATCGACGCGCCGTTCAGCGACGCGCCGGCCAGCCAGGCGCCGTACAGCACGTCGCCGCGCGCCTCGACGTCGTCGGCCGAGGCGATCGCGCGCGGCAGCGCCGAGGCGATCGCGCGGATCCCCTCCTCGGCCATCAGCGAGACGATCGGGTTGGCGTCGACCGCGTACAGCGCCTCGACGCAGTGCGCGATCGCGTTGATCGCCGACGGGCCGGCGATCGCGGCCGGCAGCGTGACGAGCAGCTCCGGGTCGTAGACGACGGTGCGCGGCAGCACCTTCGGGTCGCGCCCGGTGCGCTTGACGCCGCCCTCGGTCATGCCCCAGATCGCCGTCATCTCCGAGCCGGCGTAGGTGGTCGGCACCGCCACGATCGGCAGCGACGCGTCGAGCGCGATCGCCTTGCCGAGCCCGATCGTCGAGCCGCCGCCGACCGCCACGCAGCAGTCGGCGCCGAGCTCGGCGGCGCGCTCGCGCGCCGCCCGCGCGATCTCCACCGGCACGTGCATCCGCGCGCGGTCGAAGACGCCCGCCGCGCGCGCGCCCAGCGCCGCGGCGATCGCCTCGGCGCCGGCGCGCTGCTCGGGCGTGCAGAGCACGAGCGCGCGCGTCGCACCCAGGCGCTCGACCTCGGCGGGCAGCTGCGCGACCGCGCCCGCGCCGAAGACGACGCGGCCCGGCTGGCCGGTCCACGCGAAGGGCTTCACGCCGCCCTCCCGAGCGGGGCCGCGGTCAGGCGCTGCAGCGCGTCGAAGTCGAGGCCGCGCACCCACTCGATCGCGCGCAGGCCCTGCGGCGTCACGTCGATCACCGCGAGGTCGGTGTAGATCCGCTTCACGCAGCCCACGCCCGTCAGCGGATACGTGCAGCGCTCGACGATCTTCGGCTCGCCGGACTTGGTCACGTGCTCCATCATCACGAAGGTCGCCTTCGCGCCGATCGCGAGGTCCATCGCGCCGCCGACCGCCGGGATCGCGTCCGGCGCGCCGGTGTGCCAGTTCGCGAGGTCGCCCTGCGCCGACACCTGGAACGCGCCGAGCACGCAGATGTCGAGGTGGCCGCCGCGCATCATCGCGAACGAGTCGGCGTGGTGGAAGAACGCGCCGCCGGTCAGCAGCGTGACCGGCTGCTTGCCCGCGTTGATCAGGTCCCAGTCCTCCTCGCCCTTCGCCGGCGCCGGGCCCATGCCGAGGATGCCGTTCTCGCTGTGCAGGAAGACCTCGCGGCCGGCGGGCAGGTGGTTCGCCACCAGCGTCGGCAGGCCGATGCCGAGGTTCACGTACGCGCCCTCGGGGATGTCGCGCGCCACGCGCGCCGCCATCGCGTTCCGGTCGAGCTTCTCGTAGGCCATCGTGTCCGCTCCTTCAGCCGACGCGCACGACGCGCGTCACGTGGATGCCCGGGGTGACGACGTGCTCGGGATCGAGCGCGCCGAGCTCGACGATCTCGGCGACCTGCGCGACCGTGCACGCGGCGGCGGTCGCCATGATCGGGTTGAAGTTGCGCGCGGCCTTGCGGTAGACGAGGTTGCCCCAGCGGTCGCCGCGCAGCGCCTTGATCAGCGCGAAGTCGGCGCGGATCGGATGCTCGAGCACGTAGTCGCGCCCGTCGATGCGGCGCGTCTCCTTGCCGGCCGCGAGCTCGGTGCCGTAGCCGGTCGGCGTGAAGAACGCGCCGATGCCCGCGCCCGCCGCGCGGATCCGCTCGGCGAGGTTGCCCTGCGGCACCAGCTCGAGCTCGATCTTCCCGGCGCGGTACAGCGCGTCGAACACGTGCGAGTCGGCCTGGCGCGGGAACGAGCAGACGATCCGGCGCACCCGCCCCGACTTCAGCAGCGCCGCGAGCCCCGTCTCGCCGTTGCCGGCGTTGTTGTTGACGATCGTCAGGTCGCGCGCGCCCTGCTCGATCAGCGCGTCGATCAGCTCGGTCGGCTGCCCGGCGCCGCCGAAGCCGCCGATCATCACGGTGGCGCCGTCCGGGATGCCGGCGACGGCCTCGGCCGGGCTCTTCACGGTCTTGTCGATCATCGTCGGCCTCGGGGCGATGGATGCGCGCTTGCGCAGGTTGTGCGCATAGCGCACACTTGTTCGATATACGAACGAGGACCGGATTGGACCCGACGGCTCCCGGCCTGTCAACGCCGCCTTCCGACCCGGACGACGAGGCCGGTCGCGGCGACTTCGTGCAGTCGCTCGAGCGCGGCCTGGCGGTGCTGCGCGCGTTCGACGCCGAGCATCCGGCGCAGACGCTGTCCGACGTCGCCCGCCGCGCGGGGGTCTCGCGCGCGGCCGCGCGCCGGCTGCTGCACACGCTGGTCGGGCTCGGCTACGCCGCGACCGACGGCCGCCTCTTCCGCCTGCGCCCGAAGGTGCTCGAGCTCGGCTTCTCGTACCTGCACGGCACCGGGCTCTGGGACGTCGCGCAGCCGTACATGGTCGAGCTCGTCGAGCGGATCCACGAGAGCTGCTCGGCCGCGGTGCTCGACGGCGACGACATTGTCTACGTCGCCCGCGTGCCGATGCGCACGCGGATCATGTCGATCAGCCTCGGGCTGGGCTCGCGGCTGCCCGCGCACCTGACCTCGATGGGCCGCGTGCTGCTCGCCGCGCTGCCCGCCGCGGAGCTCGACGCGCGGCTCGCGGCGCTCGGGCGGATCGCGCCGCGCACCGAGCGCACGCTCGTCGACGCCGACGCGCTGCGCCGGGCGATCGCGAAGGCCGGCGCGCAGGGCTTCGCGATCCTCGACCAGGAGCTCGAGCCCGGGCTGCGCTCGGTCGCGGTGCCGGTGCACGGGCCCGGCGGCGCGGTGGTCGCCGCGCTCAACGTCGGCACCCACGCGACGCGCGTGCCGCTCGACGACCTGCGGGGCCGGATCCTGCCCGCGCTGCGCGAGACCGCGCGCGCGGTCTCGCGCGCGCTGGGCGCGCCGGCCTCGATCGACTGACGCCGCGGGGCGCCCCGATGCAGCTGCTCGATCACCCGTCGATCACCGTCGCCGACCCGGCGCGCGCCCGGCCGTTCCGCGACGCGGTGCCGGGCGCGCTCGAGGTGCCGAAGGTGCACGACCGGCCCGACGCGCTCGGCTACGGCGCCCGGAATTCGGCGAGCCGGTCGCGCGGCTCGTACCTGTCGGTGCTCGAGTCGCCGCAGGCGTCGGGCGACGCGCGACGGCACGTGTGCCTGCGCGCGCCGTCGCGCGCGCACGTCGACGCGTTCCATCGGGCGGGCCTCGCCCACGGAGGCGTCGGCGCCGGCGCGCCGGGCCTGCGGCCGCACCACCACGCGGACTACCACGCGGCCTTCCTCGTCGACCCGGGCGGCAACCGGATCGAGGCGGTGTGCCACGACGCGCCGGCGGCGTCCTAGCGGTCTCGTCGGTTCCGTTCGTTCCGTTCGTTCCGTTCGTTCCGTTCGTTCCGTTCGGTCCGTTCGGTCCGCTCGGTCCGCTCTTTCAGCTCGTTCCGCTTGGCCCGCCCGGTTCGCTCGGTTCGCTCGGTTCGCTCGGTTCGCTCGTTCCGAACGCTCAGCTCGGTCCGCCCGGTTCGCTCGGGTCGTTCGGTTCGTTCGGTTCGCTCGTTCCGCACGGTCCGCACGGTCCGCTCGGGGTCGCTCGGGGTCGCTCGGGGTCGCTCGGGTCGCTCGTTCCGCTCGTCCGGCTCGTCACGCTTCTTTCGCTCGTCCGGCCCGTCCCGCCCGTCCGGTGCACTCGGCGCGCCGCGCCGGCACGGGTGCCGAGCATCCCGCCCCGTCGTCGGCGGGCGTGACGGGAGGCCGCGGCGTGGGAGGGCACCGGTCGTGCGCGGAACGGGCCACGGCCGGCACGCCGCTTGCCCCGCCTTCCGTACCTCGGCTCCGTCCCGGCTCCTCCTCCATGGCTTCCCACGCGCAGATCCTGCCCACCTTCTCCGCCCCGCCGCTCGCGCTCCTCGCCACCGAGCCGCTGCGCGGCATGCTCGACCACGTCGCCGGCCTCTTCCTCGACGTCGACGGGCTGCCCCGCGGCGACGGCCGCCCGGTGATCGTCTATCCCGGCCTCGGCGCCACCGCGCACGCGACCGCGCGGCTGCGCTCGACGCTCGATCGGCTCGGCTGGTCGACGCACGACTGGGGGCTGGGGCTGAACCGCGGCCCGCGCGGCGACTTCGACGCGTGGATCGACGGGCTCGCCGAGCGCGTCGACCGGATCGCCGACGAGGCCGGCCGCGCGCCGAGCCTGGTGGGCTGGAGCCTGGGCGGCGTGTTCGCGCGCGAGATCGCGCGCCGGCGGCGCGGTGCGGTCGATCGCGTGATCACGCTCGGCTCGCCGGTGCGCGGCGGGCCCGAGTCGACGCGCGCCGGGCCGCTCTATCGCGTGCTGAGCGGCACGCCCGCGCGGCTCGACGCGGCGATGCGCGCGCGGCTCGAGCGCGCGCTGCCGGTGCCGCACGTGTCGATCTGGTCGCGCACCGACGGGGTGGTCGCGTGGCGGAGCTGCCGGGTGGACTGCCGCCACGGCGTGGACGTCGAGGTGCCCGGCGTCAGCCACATGGGACTGGTCGCGCATCCGAAGGCGCTGCGCGAGGTCGCGCGCGTGATGGCGCTGCCCGTCGAGCGGCTGGCGGCCGACGGCTCAGCGGCCCGCCGCACCGACGCCGCCCGCGCGCGCGCCCCGGCCCGCGCGGACCGGTCGTCGCGGTGACGGGCCGCCGGCGCGCTCGCGCGTCGCCGCCGCGAGCGCGTCGATCGCCACCCGCACGCGCGCGGGCAGCAGCCGACCCGACGGCACCACCGCGCTGATCGGCATCGGCGCCGGGCGGAACGGGGCGAGCACCTCGACGAGCGAGCCGTCCGCGAGCTCGCCCGTCGCCATGTAGTCGGGCACCTGGCACAGCCCGGCGCCGAGCCGGGCGGCGCTGACCAGCCCCTCGCCGTCGTTCACGTGCACGCGGGCGGGCGGCGGCATCTCGAGCGCGCGGCCGCGATGCCGGAACTGCCACGGGCGCTCGCGGCCGCTGCTCGGCATGCGGAACGCGAGCGCCACGTGCGAGGCGAGGTCCTCGATGCGACGCGGCGTGCCGCGCTCGGCGAGGTAGTCGGGGCTCGCGAGCACGATCAGCTGCTGGCTGTCGATGCGGCGCGCCACCAGCGACGAGTCGCCGAGGTCGCCGACGCGCACCGCGAGGTCGATCCGGTCCTTGACGAGATCGGCGTAGGCGTCCTGCAGCCGGACCTCGAGCCGCAGGCCCGGATACCGGCGGACCAGGCCCGCGAGCACCGGCATCACGACGGACTTGCCGTACGTGATCGGCAGGTCCACGCGCAGCGTGCCGGCCGGCTCGGTGCGCGCGCCGGACGCCTCGGCCTGCAGCGACTCCAGTTCCTCGAGCACGCGCTGGCAGCGCAGGAACAGGCGCTCGCCGTCGGGCGTGAGGCTCACCTGCCGCGTGGTGCGATGGAAGAGCTTCACGCCGAGCGCCCGCTCGAGTCGAGCGACCGACTTGGCGAGCGTGGACGGGGTGCCGCCGACGCGCCGCGCGGCGGCCGCGAAGCCGCCGTGACGCGCGGTCTCGGCGAACGCCAGCAGTTGCGGCAGGCTGTCCATCCGCTTCGCCTCGTTCAGGACATTCCGTCCTCGATGTTACGACGTTCGCGCATCTTCCGTCTCGACTCGGACGCGCCGAAGATCCACGTCGTCCGAGGCGCCGCGGACGCCGACCGAACCCACCGACCGACCGACCGACACCCGGAGAGAACCATGACCGTGATCCGACAGACCCGCCCCGAGCCGATGCCGATCCCCGGCGTCTCCCACGCCACCTGGGCCGGTGCGGCCGAGGGCCTGACCCAGATCTCGCTGTGGCGCCAGACGCTCGCGGCGGGCGCCGCGACGCCGCCCCATGCGCACGACTGCGACGAGGTGGTGCTCTGCATGGCGGGCCGGGGCGAGGTGCACGTGGACGGCGCGGTGCACCGCTTCGGGCCCGACTCCACCGTCGTGCTGCCCAAGGGGGGCACCCACCAGATCTTCAACGTGGGCGACGAGCCGATGGAGCTCCTCGGCGTGTTCGGCGCGACGCCGGTGGGCACGACGCTGCCCGACGGCGCGGCGCTGCCGCTGCCCTGGCGGACCTGAGGCTCCGCTCGCCCGGCGGCCGCCCATCCTCCGCTCACCCGGCTGCCGCTCGCCCGCCCTCGCGGCGGCCGCCGGCCCGCTCCCCTCCCCCGGCGGCCGCGCGTCCCCGCGACGCGCGGCCGGGCGCACGGCCGGTCAGCCGCGCGAGCGGCCCGACAGCCAGCGCGCCCAGGCGCCGAAGCCCTCGGCCGCGGCCTTCGCGCTCGCCTCGCGCCAGTCGTAGGCGACGCGGCGCAGCGTCACCGACACCTCGCCGGGCGTCACGTCGACGATCGCGTACTGCGCGTGCGGGCTGCCCGACTGGACGAACGCCTGCGTGCCGTTCAGCGGCTCCTCGTACGCGGGCAGCCCGACGCTGCCGTCGTTGACGACCAGCGTGCCGTCCGAGAGCTCGACGACGCGCGGCGTGTGCGAGTGCCCGCAGACCATCACCCGCGCGCGCACGCCGCCGAGGTCGCGCTCGACGTCGGCGACCGGGCGCAGCCTCGGATCGCCCGAGGGCGCCTCCTCGAGCAGGTAGAAGTCCTCGTGGTGCGGCGCGCCGTGGAACAGCAGCACCTCGTCGCCGACCGCGCGCGTCCTCGGCCAGCCGCGGATCCAGTCGAGCGTCGCCGCGTCGAGCTCGGCGAGCGCGAAGCGGTCGGCGCGGCCCGGGGCGTAGGTGCCCGGGTCGACGAGCGAGACGTCGTGGTTGCCGCGCACGTGGATCGCGTCGAGCCCGCGCAGGATCTCCGCCGTCTCGCGCGGCCACAGCGGACCGGAGAACGCGTCGCCGATCTGGCACAGGACGTCGAAGCCCTGTCGCCGGGCGTCGGCGAGCACCGCGCGCAGCGCGTGCGCGTTGCCGTGGATGTCGCTGATCGCGGCGATGCGCATTCGGGCCTCCCGACGCGACGCCGGCCGCGCGTGGCGGCCGGCGGGGGCGTCCGTGGTCGCGCGGCGGCGCGAGGCCGCCGCGCGGTCGGTCAGTCGAGCGTGGTCAGCACCGTGCGCAGCCGCCCGACGATCTCGTCGATCTGCGCCTCCTCGACGATCAGCGGCGGCGACATCGCGACGATGTCCCCGGTCACGCGGATCAGCAGGTCCTGCTCGTGGAACGCGCGGATGAACGCGTCGAGCGCGCGCGCGCCCGGCGCGCCCGGGCGCGGCGCGAGCTCGACCGCGCCGATCAGCCCGATGTTGCGCACGTCGATCACGTTCGGGCAGTCGCGCAGCGAGTGCACCGCCTCCTGCCAGCGCGCCTCGAGGGCGGCCGCGCGGGTCAGCAGGCCCTCGTCGCGATAGACGTCGAGCGTGGCGATCGCCGCCGCGCAGGCGAGCGGATGCGCGGAGTAGGTGTAGCCGTGGAACAGCTCGATCGCGCGCTCGGGCCCCTGCATGAACGCGTCGTAGATGCCGCGCCGCGCGAACACCGCGCCCATCGGCACCGTGCCGCTGGTGATGCCCTTGGCCACCGTCACCAGGTCGGGCGTCACGCCGAAGTGCTGCACCGCGAACGGCGAGCCGAGGCGACCGAAGCCGGTGATCACCTCGTCGAAGATCAGCAGGATGCCGTGCTTCGAGGTGATCTCGCGCAGCCGCTGCAGGTAGCCGACCGGCGGGATCAGCACGCCGGTGGAGCCCGCGACCGGCTCGACGATGACCGCGGCGATCGTCGACGGGTCGTGCAGCGCGACGATGCGCTCGAGCTCGTCGGCGAGGTGCGCGCCCCACTGCGGCTGGCCCTTCGCGAACGCGTTGTGCGCGAGGTCGTGGGTGTGCGGCAGGTGGTCGACGCCGCCCAGCATCGTGCCGAAGTGCTTGCGGTTGCCCGGGATCCCGCCGACCGAGATGCCGCCGAACCCGACGCCGTGGTAGCCGCGCTCGCGGCCGATCAGCCGGGTGCGCTGACCCTCGCCGCGCATCCGGTGGTAGGCGAGCGCGATCTTCAGCGCCGAGTCGACCGCCTCGGAGCCCGAGTTGCAGTAGAAGACCTGGCCGAACTCGGGCGGCAGGATCTCGAGCAGCCGGTCGGACAGCTCGAAGGCGAGCGGATGGCCCATCTGGAACGTGGGCGCGAAGTCCATCGTCGCGGCCTGGCGCTGGATCGCCTCGACGATCGGGGTGCGGCAGTGGCCGGCGTTCGTGCACCAGAGCCCGGCGACCGCGTCGAGGATCTTCCGCCCGTCGGGGGTCCAGTAGTGCATGCCCTCGGCGCGCGCCAGCAGCCGCGGCGCGGCCTTGAAGTGCCGGTTCGCGGTGAAGGGCATCCAGAAGGCGTCCAGGCTCGATCCGGTCGCGGCCGCGACGGGGGCGAGATCCTGGTGACGGGCGATGTCGTTCATGCGGGATCCTCCTCGGGGGTGGCGCCGCTGCGGTCGAGCGCGTCGATCTCCGGGCGAAGCCGATATAGGAGCACGAGACCGGGCAGCGCCGCAACGATCGTGGTCAGGAAGAAGGTCGGCCAGCCGAACGCCTCGACCATCACGCCCGAGGCCGGCCCGACGTAGACCCGCCCGATCGCGGCGAGCGCCGACAGCAGCGCGTACTGCGCGGCCGTGAAGCGCCGGTCGGTCAGCGCCATCAGGAACGCGACGAACGCGGCCGTGCCGAGCCCGCCGCACAGGTTCTCGACCCCGATCGCCGCGGCCATCAGCGCGTGGTCCTTCGGCGAGATGGCGATCAGCCAGTAGCCGAAGTTCGAGACCGCCTGCAGCAGGCCGAACCACAGCAGCGCGCGCCACAGGCTCAGCTTCGCGAGCAGCGCGCCGCCGGCCAGCGCGCCGACGATCGTCGCGGCGAGCCCGAGCACCTTGTTGACCGCGCCCACCTCGGTCGCGGTGAAGCCCGCGCCGCGGATCAGGAACGCGGTCGACAGGCTGCCCGCGAACGCGTCGCCGAGCTTGTAGAGCACGATCAGCGCGAGCAGCGCGACCGCGCCGCGGCGCTGGAAGAACGCGTCCCAGGGCTCGACGAACGACGGGAAGCCGGCGCGCCGCGCCGCCCACAGCGCCGCCGAGAACGCGACCAGCAGCGTGACGGTGTCGGCCGCGAGCTTCGCGAATCGGTCGGGCTTCGCGGGCAGCAGCGCGCCGAACGTCCGGTCGAGCACGAACCACGCGACGGCACCGGCCGCCACCATCGCGACGAAGCCCCGCCACTCGCGCCGGGCGTCGCTGCGCAGCCGCAGCGCGTCGACCCCGGTGCGCGGCGCGAGCAGCGTGATCCCGGCCATCGCGACGAACAGCGCGCCCATCAGCCGGAACGTCGCCGGCCAGCCGAGCCACTGGTCGGCGAGGATCAGCGCGAGCCCGCCGGAGACCAGCATCGCGAGCCGGTAGCCGAGGACCGACACCGCGGCGCCCGCGCCGCGCTCGCGCGGCTCGAGCAGGTCGGCCCGGTACGCGTCGAAGACCACGTCCTGGGACGCCGACAGGAACGCGATCGCGACCGCGAGCCCCGCGACGACGCCGATCGCGTCCTTCGGGTCGAACGAGGCCATCGCCCAGCAGGCGGCCGCGAGCAGCAGCTGCGTGACCAGCAGCCACGCCCGGCGGCGGCCGAGCCACGGCGGCTCGAAGCGGTCGAGCAGCGGCGCCCAGACGAACTTGAAGGTGTACGGCAGCCCGGCGAGCGCGAAGAAGCCGATCGTCCGGATGTCGATGCCCTCGACCGTCAGCCACGCCTGCAGCGTGCCCGACGACAGCGCCAGCGGCAGCCCGCTCGCGAACCCCAGGCCGAGCATCGCGGCGATGCGGCGGGAGACGAAGACCTGGGCGATCGCGGGAAGGGCGGCGGAGCGGTCGGCGGACATGGAGGGCGGCGAGGGCGAGGCAGTGTAGCAGCGGGCCCGCGGCGTCCGACGGGGTCCGTCGCGCCGCCGGAGCGGGCCGGCCGCGTCGCCCGAGTCCGTCGCGCCGGAGCGAGCCCGCGGCGACGCGGGCCATGGTTCGGCGCGATCTCCGGGCGGACCCGTCGCGTCCGCCGGAACGCGCCGAAGACCCGCACCGGGCGCTCGACGTTCGGGAACGCGCATTGCTAACCTCGGCACCATGGAACCCGCTCGCTTCGCTCGATCCCTCGGCGGCGCCCGGCGCGCGCTCGCCGCGACGTTCGCCGCGGCCGCGCTCGTCGGCGCGGTGCCCGACGCGTCCGCGCAGCAGGCGCCGAGCGCCGAGCAGAGGAAGCGCGAGGCGCTGTCGCAGGACGAGGGCATCGCGCCCCCGAAGCGCAGCCGCGCGGCCTCGCTGGCGTCGTCGGAGGCGCTCGAGAAGCAGGCGACCCAGCAGTACGCCCAGCTGCTGAAGGCGGCCGCGGCCCAGCGCGCGCTCGCGCCCGCCGACTACCCGCCGCTGATCCGGCTCCAGGGCATCGCGCAGAAGCTGATCCCGTACACCCACCGCTTCAGCGACCGCGCCGACGAGTGGCGCTGGGAGGTGAACCTGATCGGCTCGAAGCAGGTCAACGCGTTCGTGATGCCGGGCGGCAAGATCGCGTTCTTCACCGGCATCATCGACCGCCTGCGCCTGACCGACGACGAGATCGCGATGATCATGGGCCACGAGATGGCGCACGCGCTGATCGAGCACGGCCGCGAGCGCGCCGGCCAGCAGCGGCTCGCGCAGATCGCGACGGTGGGCGCGACGGTGTTCTCGGCGATCCTCGGCTACGGCGACCTCGGCGGGCAGGTCGTGGGCGGCGCGTCGCAGCTGACGCTGCTGAAGTTCAACCGCGGCGACGAGACCGAGGCCGACCTGGTCGGCATGGACATCGCCGCGCGCGCCGGCTTCGACCCGCGCGCCGCGGTCACGCTGTGGCAGAAGATGTCGCAGCTGTCGCAGGGCCAGGGCGGGTCGCCGGAGTTCCTCTCGACCCACCCGGCGCACGGCACCCGGATCGAGACGATCCGCGCGGCGCTGCCGAAGGTGCTGCCGCTCTACGCCCGCACCAAGGGCGTCGCGCCGCAGGCGCTGCCGCCCTACGGGTCGAACTTCGGCCAGCCGGTGCGCTGAGCCGCCGCCGCCCGGGCCCGGACGGAGGCGCGGCCCGCCGCGTCAGACCGCGTAGTCGATCGTCAGCGGCGCGTGGTCCGAGAAGCGCTGCGCGGTGTAGATCTCCGCGCGCTGCGCGGCGGCGGCGAGCGTCGGCGTCGCGATCTGGTAGTCGAGCCGCCAGCCGACGTTCTTCGCCCATGCCTGGCCGCGGTTGCTCCACCAGGTGTAGCGCTCGGGGTTCGGGTCGAGGCGGCGGAACACGTCGACCCAGCCGTGCTGCTCGAACAGCCGCGTGAGCCACTCGCGCTCCTCGGGCAGGAAGCCGGAGTTCTTCCGGTTGCCCTTCCAGTTGCGCAGGTCGATCTCCTTGTGGGCGATGTTCCAGTCGCCGCACAGCACGATCTCGCGCCCGCTCGCCTTCAGCTCCAGCAGGTGCCGCTCGAAGCGCTCCATGAACCGGAACTTCGCCGCCTGGCGCTCGGGCGACGACGAGCCCGAGGGGACGTACACCGAGATCACCGTGTACGGCCCGAAGTCGGCCTCGACGTAGCGTCCCTCGGCGTCGAACTCGTCGCAGCCGAAGCCCGAGCGCACCGCCTGCGGCCGGTCGCGCGCGTAGAGGCCCACGCCGCTGTAGCCCTTCTGCCGGGCGAAGTGGAAGTGGCCGGCCGCCTCGCCGATCGCGCGCATCGTGTCGTCGAGATCGACCTCGTGCGCCTTGACCTCCTGCACGCAGATCACGTCGGCCCGCTGGGCGTGGATCCAGTCGAGGAAGCCCTTGCGGCACGCCGATCGGATGCCGTTCAGGTTGAGGGAGACGATCCGCATCATCGGGGGTTGTCGGTATAGTCGCGGGCCATGGACGAGCGCCGAGAGTTTATCCGGTTCGCCTTGGCGGCCGGCGTGCTGCGATTCGGGAGTTTCCGCACCAAGGCGGGCCGCGATTCGCCGTATTTCTTCAACGCGGGCCTGTTCGACGACGGCGCGCGCCTCGGGCGGCTGGCCGGCTTCTACGCGCGGCGGCTGCTGCGGGCCGAGCGCGAGGGCGAGGCCCGCTTCGACATGCTGTTCGGCCCCGCGTACAAGGGGATCACGCTCGCCTCGGCGACCGCGGTGGCGCTCGCCTCGAGCGGCCGCGACGTGTCCTTCGCGTTCAACCGCAAGGAGGCGAAGGACCACGGCGAGGGCGGCACGCTGATCGGCGCGCCGCTGCGGGGACGCGTCGTCATCGTCGACGACGTGATCTCGGCGGGCACCTCGGTGCGCGAGTCGGTCGACCTGATCCGCGCGCAGGGCGCGGAGCCCGCGGCGGTGCTGATCGCGCTCGACCGCCAGGAGCGCGGCGGCACGGCGGACGCGCCCACCGCCACCTCGGCGACGCAGGAGGTCGCGCGCCTGTACGGCATCCCGGTGCTGTCGATCGCGTCGCTCGACGACCTGCTCGGCTACCTCGAGGCCGGCGAGGGCGACGCCGGCCACGCGTCGTACCGCGACGCGATCGCCGCGTACCGCGCGCGCTACGGCACCGGCGCCTGACCGGCGCGCCGGCCCGGGCTCAGCCCGGGCCGAACCACCACCAGCCGGCGACGCCGGCCGCCGCGGCGACGACCGCGACGGCGACCCGGATCAGCATCGGGCGCCGGTCGGCCGACGCCGGCCGGTCGTAGACGCCGACCGAGCCCGGCGGCCGGGGCGGGCGGGAGGGAGGATCTGGCGGAGCGCTCACCGCGGCCCCGGCGCGTCAGCGCCCGTCGCCGTCCGAGTCGCCCGGGATGCGGCGCTCGACCGCGTCGCTCGCGCGCTGCAGGCCCTCGCGGACCGACGAGCCGGGCGAGGACTCGGTGCCGCCCGCCATCGACGAGCGGTCGACGCGCGCGTGGTCGCGGCCCCGGGTGTCGATGCCCGGCCGGTCCGACGGCGCGCCCAGGTTCGGATGCTCGGACGTCGAGCCGCCGCGGGTCGTGCCGCCGTAGCCGCCCGACAGCGTGCCGCTGCCGGCCGAGGTGCCGCTGCCGCCCGAGGTGCCGACGTCGCCGGCGGCGAGCCCGGGCCCGCCGGTCGTGCCGCCGAAGGTGCCGCCCCCGGGCGGGCCGCCGACGGTCGAGCCGCCGAGACCGGTGCCCGTGCCGAGGCCGGTGCCGGTGGTGGAGCCGCCGATCGCCGCGTCGCGGCCCGGGCCGGAGCCGACGGTCGTGCCGGCGATCGGGGTCGAGGTGCTGCCGCCGCTGCGCAGGTCGGCGCGGCCGTCCTCCTCGCGCACGACGCCGCCCGCCGTGCTGCGCCAGATCACGCGCTCGGACTCGATCCGCTCGGCGTCCCAGGGCTCGGCCGAGGCGTCGAAGCCGGTCCAGCCCGACTGCCGCCAGGCGGCGACGCGCGACTCGATGTCGACCGCGCCGTGCGCGCGCATCGTGTCGGCGACCGACTGCGCGCGGTCGTCCTCGGCACGCACGATCACCAGCGCGCCGCCGCGGCGCACCGACTCGGCGTAGTACTCGGCGTCGGTGTCCGGCACGCCGACGTGGCGCAGCCCGCCGATCAGCCCGCCGGCGACCGCGCCGATGCCGGCGCCGGTCAGCGCGGCGGCGATCGGGCCGGCCGCCACCAGCGGGCCGACGCCCGGGATCGCGAGGCCGGCGAGCCCGGCGAGCAGGCCGGCGGTGCCGCCGATCATGCCGCCGGCGACCGCGCCCTTGGCGACGCCCGAGGCCGCGCCGCCGTCGGAGGCGCCGCCCTCGGAGGTGGCGTCGGCGCTGGTGCCGGCGGTCGGCACGGCGCCGGCCATCGGCGTCATGCCGGCGGCGTGCAGGCCGGCGGCGGACGTCGTGCCGTTCGTGTCGTTCGCCCCGATGGTGCTGTCCGGGGCGGTGGTCTCGGACGCGAGGCCCGCTCGACCGACCGCTCCGCCCGCCCCGCGCCGCGACCCGTCGTGCGCGACGAGGTTGACGTCGCCCGTGGCGACGCCGCTGCGCTCGAGCGCGTCGACGACGTCGCGCGCGTGCTCGAACGAGTCGAAGGATCCGACGACGGTCTTGGCCATGACGCTGCTCCGGAGGGTGTGCGGGGGATGCCACCGTCCAGCAATCGCCGTGCCCCGCGGGCGCGTCGCCGGCACGCACCGCGCCCGCGGCGCGCGTGTCTCTCGGCCTCGGCGTCCCGGCGTCTCAGCGCGCGGCGACCGAGACCCGGATCGTCCAGCGACGCACCGGCCCGTCGGGGCCGGCGAGCGCGAGCTCGACGATGCCCTCGCCCGGCCGCGTCGCCTCGAAGGCGAACACCTGCCACAGCGGGGCCGGCGCGACGCGGCTCGCCGGCGCGCCGGGCGGCCAGACCGGCGCGCTCGTGCGCCCGGTCTGGCGCAGCATCGACGCGGCCTCGACGACCGCCCAGCCGGCGCCCGCGCCGCTCGGCGCGCGCAGCGCGATCGCGATCGTCTCGCCGGGGGCGAGCTCGTAGCGCCGGCCGTCGTCCTCGAGGCCGGCGCGGATCGCGATCCAGTCGGGCACCGGCGCCGGCAGCTCGGCCACCGACGGCGAGTCGAGCGACAGCGGCGCCGTGCAGCCGGCAGCGCCGAGCGTGCCGAGCGCGGCGAGCGCGGCCGCGGCGCCCAGCGCGCGGCGACGGGTCGGACGGAGGCGCGCGACCATCGCGTCAGCCCCCGAGCCGGCGGCGCAGCAGCTCGTTGACCTGCTGCGGGTTGGCCTTGCCGCGCGTCGCCTTCATCGCCTGGCCGACCAGCGCGTTGAAGGCCTTCTCCTTGCCGGCGCGGAACTCCTCGACCGACTTCGGGTTCGCGGCGAGCACCTGGTCGACGATCGCCTCGAGCGCGCCGGCGTCGCTGATCTGCCGCAGCCCCTTCGCCTCGATCACGAGATCGGCGGCGTCCGGCTCGGTGCGGCGCTCGTCCCAGATCGCCTGGAACACCTCGCGGGCGATCTTGCCCGAGACCGTGCCGTCGGCGATCCGCGCGATGAGCCGCGCGAGCTGCACCGGCGACACCGGGCACGCGTCGATCTCGAGGCCCTCCCGGTTCAGCTGCGCGGCGACGTCGACCATCACCCAGTTGGCGGCGAGCTTGGCCTGCGTCGCCGGCTCGGGCAGCGCGGCCACCGCGTCCTCGAAGTAGCGGGCGACCGCGCGGCTCGCGGTCAGCGTCGCCGCGTCGTACGCCGTCAGGCCGAGCTCGGCGCGGAAGCGCTCGCGCATCGCGCCCGGCAGCTCGGGCAGCGCCGCGCGCACCCGCTCGACGAGCGCCGGCTCGACGACGAGCGGCGGCAGGTCCGGGTCGGGGAAGTAGCGGTAGTCGTGCGCGTCCTCCTTGGAGCGCATCGAGCGGGTCTCGTCGCGGTCGGGATCGTAGAGCCGCGTCTCCTGCACGAGGCGCCCGCCGTCCTCGATCAGCTCGATCTGGCGGCGCACCTCGTGGTCGATCGCCCGCTCCATGAAGCGGAAGGAGTTCAGGTTCTTGATCTCGCAGCGGGTGCCGAACCCGGCCTGCCCGCGCGGGCGCACCGACACGTTCGCGTCGACGCGGAACGAGCCCTCCTGCATGTTGCCGTCGCAGATGCCGAGCCAGGTGACCAGCCCGTGCAGCGTCCGCGCGTACGCGACCGCCTCGGCGGACGAGCGCATGTCGGGCTCGGTGACGATCTCGAGCAGCGGCGTGCCCGCGCGGTTGAGGTCGATGCCCGAGGTGCCGGCGAGCGAGGCGCCGCCGAGCGCGCGCATCGCGTCCTCGTGCAGCGACTTGCCGGCGTCCTCCTCGAGGTGCGCGCGGGTCAGGCGCACGAAGGTCTCGCGCGGCTCGCCGTTCTCCTGCCAGACGACCTGCAGCCCGCCCCCGGCGACGACCGGGATCTCGTACTGGCTGATCTGGTAGCCCTTCGGCAGGTCCGGATAGAAGTAGTTCTTGCGCGCGAACACCGAGCGCGGCGCGATGCTCGCGCCGACCGCGAGGCCGAGCCGCACCGCGCACTCGACCGCGGCGGCGTTCATCACCGGCAGCACGCCCGGCAGCGCGAGGTCGACCGGCGAGGCCTGCGTGTTGGGCGGCGCGCCGAACGCGGTGGAGGCGCCCGAGAAGATCTTGGAGCGGGTCGCGAGCTGGACGTGCGTCTCCAGCCCGATCACGACCTCCCAGCCTGTCGTCATGTCGTCGTGTCCTTCATCGGTCGGCGCACGCGCCGGTGCGCGGCTCGAACATCACCGGCCACGCCTCCTCGTAGATCCCACCCGTGCAGCGCGCCTCGCAGTTCGCGTGCGCGAGCGTCACGCGCCGCGGCTCCTGCCAGACCATCAGCCGGCAGGCGCTGCCGTCGCGCGCGGCGAGCTCGATCGACGGCCGGCTCTTCGTCTGCCGGAAGTCGGCGAGCTCGAAGCGGCAGCTGCCGCGCCGCCCGACCCACAGCTGCCACGACAGCTCGTCGACGCGGTTGGCGCGCACCGTGAGCCGGGCGGCCTCGCGGAAGCCGTCCTCCTCGGTCTGCTCGCAGCGGCCGGCCACGTCGATCGGCCGGTCGGGGATCGGGGCGGGCGAGCGCGCGCCGCCGCAGCCGGCCGCGAGCGCGGCGAGCAGCAGGGCGGCGGGCAGCGCGCGGCGCGGGCGGCCGGGCATGTCGGCTACTCCGGCGGCCGGCGCGCGTGCCAGTCGGTCGCCCGCTGGAAGCGGTCGGCGACGCCGAGCAGCCGCGACTCGGCGAAGCGGTCGGCGATCAGCTGCAGGCCGACCGGCCGGCCGCCCTCGCCGAAGCCCGCCGGCATCGACAGCCCGGGCAGGCCCGCGAGCGAGGCGCCGAGCGTGTAGACGTCGGCGAGGTAGTCGCGCACCGGATCCTCGACGTGCTCGCCGACGTTCCACGCGACCGTCGGCGAGACCGGCCCGGCGAGCACGTCGACGCGCGCGAACGCGGCGGCGAAGTCCTCGGCGATCAGCCGCCGCAGCTTCTGGGCCTGCAGGTAGTAGGCGTCGTAGTAGCCGTGCGAGAGCACGTAGGTGCCGACCATGATGCGGCGCCGCACCTCCGGCCCGAAGCCCTCGGCGCGGGTGCGCCGGTACAGGTCCTTCAGGTCGGCGGGGTCGGCCGCGCGATGGCCGTAGCGCACGCCGTCGAAGCGCGAGAGGTTGCTCGAGGCCTCGGCCGGCGCGATCACGTAGTACGCCGGGATCGACAGCCGCGTGCGCGGCAGCGACACCTCGACGAGCGCCGCGCCGAGCGACTCGAGCGTGCCGAGCGCCCCGCGCACCGCGCGCTCGACGCCCGGGGCGAGCCCCTCGCCGAACCACTCGCGCGGCACGCCGACGCGCAGCCCGGCGAGCGGGCGCGACGGGCCGGCCTCGCCGCGGCCCTCGGGCACCGGCGACGCCGCGAGCCCGGCGACGAAGTCCTCGGGCGGTCGCTCGAGGCTGGTCGAGTCGCGGGGGTCGAAGCCGGCCATCGCGGTCAGCAGCGCCGCGCAGTCGGCCGCCGACGCGCCGAACGCGCCGCCCTGGTCGAGGCTCGACGCGTACGCGATCATCCCGAAGCGCGACACCCGGCCGTAGGTCGGCTTCACGCCGGTGATGCCGCACATCGCCGCCGGCTGGCGCACCGAGCCGCCGGTGTCGGTGCCGGTGGCGAGCGGAACGAGCCGCGCGGCGACCGCCGCCGCCGAGCCGCCGGACGAGCCGCCGGGCACCGCCGCCGGATCCCACGGGTTGCGCACCGGGCCGAAGTGCGAATGCTCGTTCGACGAGCCCATCGCGAACTCGTCGCAGCTCGTCTTGCCGACGCAGACCGCGCCGGCCGCGGCCAGCCGCTCGACGACCGCGGCGTCGAACGGGCTCGTGTACTCGGCGAGCATCCGCGAGCCGGCGGTCGAGCGCCAGCCGCGGGTCGCGAAGATGTCCTTGTGCGCGACCGGCAGGCCGAGCAGCGGCGCGCGCTCCCCGGCGGCGAGCCGTGCGTCGGCCGCGCGGGCCTGTTCGAGCGTCGCGTCGGGACGCACGTCGATGAATGCGTTAAGACTGCTCGCGGCGATCCGCTCGAGGCAGTGCTCCGCGAGCGCCGCGGCGGTGACCTCGCCCGCGTCGAGCGCGCGACGGAGCTCCGGCAGCGGGCGGACGTGCCAGTCGGCGCTCATTCGATCACCCGCGGCACGAGGTACAGGCCGTGCGCGACCGAGGGGGCGACGCGCTGGTAGTCGTCGCGGCGATCGGGCTCGGTGACCTCGTCGGGTCGCAGCCTCAGGGTCAGATCGCCCGCGTGGGTCATGGGTTCGACACCGGTGGTGTCGACGGCCTGGAGCTCCTCGACGAGCTCGAGGACGCGGTTGAGCTGATCGAGCGTGCGAGCGGCTTCTTCGGGCGTGAGTTCGAGTCGGGCCAGATCGGCGATCCGGGCGACGTCGGCGGCGGTGAGTGACAGCGGAAATCCCCGATTTTCTGCGTTTAGTCAAGGAATTATAAGGTATGATTCGCGCCGTTTCACAGGAGATGCGGGCTCCGAGCGGCACCCCTCCGGCACCCCCGTCCCCACCCCTCTAAACGGAACCGACGATGTTCGGATTCTTCAGAAAATATTTCTCCAACGACCTCGCGATCGACCTCGGCACGGCCAACACGCTGATCTACGTCCGCGGCAAGGGCATCGTGCTGAACGAGCCCTCCGTCGTGGCGATCCGCCAGGAAGGCGGGCCCAACGGCAAGAAGACGATCGCGGCCGTCGGCAAGGAAGCCAAGCAGATGCTCGGCAAGGTGCCGGGCAACATCGAGGCGATCCGCCCGATGAAGGACGGCGTGATCGCCGACTTCACGGTCACCGAGCAGATGCTCAAGCAGTTCATCCGGATGGTGCATCCGGGCTCGCTGTTCGCGCCGAACCCGCGGATCATCATCTGCGTGCCCTGCGGCTCGACGCAGGTCGAGCGGCGCGCGATCCGCGAGTCGGCGCTCGGCGCCGGCGCCTCGCAGGTGTTCCTGATCGAGGAGCCGATGGCGGCCGCGATCGGCGCGGGCCTGCCGGTGTCGGAGGCGACGGGCTCGATGGTGGTCGACATCGGCGGCGGCACGACCGAGGTCGGCGTGATCTCGCTCGGCGGCATGGTCTATTCCGGCTCGGTGCGGGTCGGCGGCGACAAGTTCGACGAGGCGATCATCAACTACATCCGCCGCAACTACGGGATGCTGATCGGCGAGACCACCGCCGAGGCGATCAAGAAGGAGATCGGCTCCGCGTTCCCCGGCTCCGAGGTCAAGGAGATGGAGGTCAAGGGCCGCAACCTCTCCGAGGGCATCCCGCGCGCGTTCACCGTCTCCTCGAACGAGATCCTCGAGGCGCTCACCGATCCGCTGAACAACATCGTCTCGGCGGTCAAGATCGCCCTCGAGCAGACGCCCCCCGAGCTGGGCGCCGACATCGCCGAGCGCGGCATGATGCTCACCGGCGGCGGCGCGCTGCTGCGCGACCTCGACCGGCTGCTGATGGAAGAGACCGGGCTGCCGGTGCTGGTCGCCGACGATCCGCTCACCTGCGTGGTGCGCGGCTGCGGGATGGCGCTGGAGCGGATGGACAAGCTCGGGACGATCTTCACGAGCGAATGACGCACTGAATCACGCACAGAGAGCGGGACCATGGATCGGAGCCCGCCGCCGTTCTTCAAGCAGGGACCGTCGGCCAACGCACGCCTCGTCTTCTTCGCGCTGCTCGCCCTCGCGCTGCTGGTCGTCGACGCCCGCAGCGGGCTGCTGCAGGCGATGAGGCAGGGCATCGGCACCGTGCTGTATCCGCTGCAGCGCACGCTGCTCGTGCCGCGCGACGCGCTGTCGCTCGGCACCGACTACCTCGGCGAGATCCACCGCCTGCGGGCGGAGAACACCGAGCTGCGACGCATCGAGACGACCAACGCCCGCCAGCTGCTGCAGGTCGAGCAGCTCGCGCAGGAGAACCGCGCGCTGCGCGAGCTGCTCGGCGCGCGCGACCGCGCGGCGGTCAAGAGCGTCGTCGCCGAGGTGCTGTACGACACCCGCGACCCGTTCACCCGCAAGCTGGTGCTCGACAAGGGCCTGCAGCAGGGCGTGGCGAGCGGCATGCCGGTCGTCGACGCGCAGGGCGTCCTCGGCCAGGTCACGCGGGTGTTCCCCCTCTCGTCGGAGCTCACGCTGGTGACCGATCGCGACATGACCATCCCGGTCCAGGTGCAGCGCACCGGGCTGCGCGCGATCGCGTTCGGCGGCGCCGCGCCGGGCCGGATGGAGCTGCGCTACATGTCGGTCAACGCCGACCTGAAGGAGGGCGACGTCGTCGTCACCTCCGGTCTCGACAGCCTGTATCCGGCGGGGCTGCCGGTCGGGCGTATCGTGTCGGTCGACCGCAGCGGCACCGGCAACTTCGCGCGCGTGCTGCTCGAGCCGATCGCCGGCGTCGACCGCAGCCGGCTGCTGCTCGTGCTGCTGGTCGACCGCACCGGCGTGCCGCCTCCGCCCCCGGCCGACGCCGCCGAGATCGGCCGCCTGAAGCGCGGCGCGGTGCGGCGCGACTGAACCCGCGGACCGACGACTCCGATGCGCCCCGAATACCTGCTGCTGCCGGCGAACCGCGCGTTCATCGCGTTCACGATCCTGGTCGCGTTCGTGCTGAACATCCTGCCGTGGGGCCGCGTCTACGGCGTGCCCGACTTCCTCGCGCTGGTGCTGGTCTTCTGGAACATCCACCAGCCGCGCAAGGTCGGCATCGGCATCGCGTTCCTGGTCGGGCTGCTGATGGACGTGCACGCCTCGGCGCTGCTGGGCGAGCGCGCGCTCGCCTACAGCCTGCTGTCGTACGGCGCGATGTCGATGCACCGGCGCGTGCCGTGGTTCCGGCTGGGCGGGCAGATGATGCACGTGCTGCCGCTCTTCCTGCTCGCGCAGGGGGTCGTCGTCGCGGTGCGCATGGCGGTCGGCGGCCCGTTCCCGGGCGTCGGCTTCTTCCTCCAGAGCCTGTCGTCGACGCTGCTCTGGCCGCTGGCCGACGTGCTGCTGCTCGCGCCGCAGCGCAGCGCGATCGACCGCGACGACAACCGTCCGCTGTGACCGGGTAGCCGAATGGTCGAAGTGAGGAACGCCGAGCTCGAGATCTCCCGCCTGCGCTGGCGGCTGGTGTTCGCGATCGGCTTCGTGACGGTGCTCTTCGGCCTCCTCGTCGCGCGCTTCGTGTGGCTGCAGGTCGTGCGTCACGCCGACTTCCACGCGCAGGCCGAGGACAACCGGATCGCGGTCGTGCCGGTGCCGCCGGCGCGCGGGCTGATCTTCGACCGCAACGGCGTGCTGCTCGCCGAGAACGTGTCGGCCTACACGCTGGAGCTCGCCCCGCGACGCATCGCCGACCTCGAGCGCACGATCGACGAGCTGGCGCAGCTGATCGAGATCGGCCCGCGCGAGCGCCGCCGCTTCAAGCGGCTGCTCGACGACACCAAGAACTCCGAGTGGCTGCCGCTCAAGACGCGGCTGAGCGACGAGGAGGTCGCCAAGATCGCCGCGCACCGCTACCGGTTCGAGGGCGTCGACGTGAAGGCGCGGCTGTTCCGCAACTACCCGCTCGGCGAGACCGCGTCGCACGTGATCGGCTACATCGGCCGGATCTCGCCCGAGGAGAAGAAGCGGATGGAGGAGGCGGGCGAGGCCTCGCGCTACGCCGGCAGCAGCCACATGGGCAAGGTCGGCGTCGAGCTCAGCTACGAGCAGCTGCTGCACGGCCAGACCGGCTTCGACGAGGTCGAGGTGTCGGCCGGCGGGCGGGCGGTGCGGTCGCTGTCGCGCAACCCGGCCACGCCCGGGCGCAACCTGATCCTGTCGCTCGACGTGCGGCTGCAGAAGCTCGTCGAGGAGTGGTACGGCGACCGCAAGGGCGCGCTGGTCGCGATCGAGCCCGCCACCGGCGACGTGCTCGCCTTCGTCTCGAAGCCGACCTTCGATCCGAACGTGTTCATCGACGGCATCGACCCGCAGACCTGGAAGGAGCTGAACGACGATCCGGACAAGCCGCTGCTCAACCGTCCGCTGCGCGGCACCTATCCCCCCGGCTCGACCTACAAGCCGTTCATGGCGCTCGCGGTGCTCGAGAGCGGCACCCGCACCCCGAACCAGACGATCAGCGACCCCGGCTACTTCATGCTCGGCGGCCACCGCTTCCGCGACTCGAAGCCGACCGGCCACGGCAGCGTCGACCTGAGGAAGTCGATCGTCGTGTCCTCGGACACCTACTACTACAGCGCCGCCTACGACATGGGCGTCGACCGGATCCACGACTTCATGAAGCCCTGGGGCTTCGGGCAGCTGACCGGCATCGACATCCACAACGAGACGACCGGGATCCTGCCGTCCTCGGCGTGGAAGATGAAGCGGTACAAGCAGAAGTGGCTGCCGGGCGAGACGCCGTCGATCGGCATCGGCCAGGGCTACAACACGTTCACGATGCTGCAGCTCGCGCACGCGACGGCGGTGCTCGCCAACGGCGGGACGGTGATGCGGCCGCACGTGGTGAAGGAGATCCACGATCCGCGCAACGGCGAGCGCACGCCGACCGTGCCGAAGGAGAGCTACCGGATCCCGCTGAAGCCCGAGTACCTCGCGCTGGTCAAGCAGGGCATGGTCGAGGTCAACCGCGTCGGCACCGGCCGCGTCGCGTTCGCCGGCGCCGAGTACGTGGCCGCCGGCAAGACCGGCACCGCGCAGGTGATCGGCATCAAGCAGGGCGAGAAGTACGACGCGCGGCGCATCGCCGAGCGCTTCCGCGACCACTCGCTGTTCATGGCGTTCGCGCCGGTCGACGACCCGAAGGTCGCGCTCGCGCTGATCGTCGAGAACGGCGGCTTCGGCGCGCAGGCGGCCGCGCCGATCGCGCGCAAGGTGTTCGACTACGTGCTGCTCGGCAAGCTGCCCAAGGACACGCCGATGCCCTTCCCGCAGCGCCCCGAGGTCGACGAGTCGGAGCTGCGCGACGTGCCGGAGAGCATCGAGCCCGAGGTCCTGACCCCGGCCCAGGCGGTGCGCAATTGATCGGCCCGTCGATCGCCTCGATGGACCGCCGCTCGCCGTGGGCGGCGATCCGGCCGTACGTGATGGTCTTCGACGGCCCGCTGACGATCGCGCTCGCGCTGATCGTCGGCATCAGCGTCGCCACGATGTACTCGGCGGCGTTCGACTTCCCGGGCCGCTTCACCGGCCACATGCGCAACCTCGGCTTCGCCTTCGTCGTCGCCTGGATCGCCGCGCTCGTGCCGCCGGCGGTGCTGATGCGCGCGGCGGTGCCGCTGTACGCGCTGGGCATCGCGCTGCTCGTCGCGGTCGACCTCTTCGGCATCATCAACAAGGGCGCGCAGCGCTGGCTCGACATCGGCGTCACGCGGATCCAGCCCTCGGAGATGCTGAAGATCGCGACGCCGCTGATGCTCGCGTGGTTCTTCAACCAGCGCGACGGCAGGCTGCGCTGGACCGACTTCGCGGTCGCGACGGTGATCCTCGCGGTGCCGGTGCTGCTGATCGCCAAGCAGCCCGACCTCGGCACCTCGATCCTCGTGCTCGCCGCGGGTGCCTACATCATCTTCTTCGCCGGGCTGAGCTGGCGCGTGATCGCCGGCCTCGTCGTCGCCGGCGTCGCCGCGATGCCGCTGCTGTGGATGGTCCTGCACGACTACCAGCGCCAGCGGGTGATGACGCTGATCGACCCCACCTCCGACCCGCTCGGCAAGGGCTTCCACATCATCCAGTCGACGATCGCGGTCGGCTCGGGCGGCGTCTTCGGCAAGGGCTGGATGCAGGGCACGCAGACCCACCTCGAGTTCATCCCCGAGCGCACCACCGACTTCATCCTGGCGGTCTTCGCCGAGGAGTTCGGGCTGCTCGGCGTCGGGGTGCTGCTGCTGCTCTACCTCGCGGTGATCTCGCGCGGGCTGGTGATCTCCGGCAGCGGCGGCACGACCTTCGGGCGCCTGATGGCCGGCTCGCTGACGATGAGCTTCTTCACCTACTGCTTCGTCAACATGGGCATGGTGATCGGGATCCTGCCGGTCGTCGGCGTGCCGCTGCCCTGGATGTCGTACGGCGGCACCGCGATGGTGACGCTCGGGCTGGGGACCGGGATCCTGATGAGCATCCGGCGGCACCGGACGCTCGTGCAGACCTGAGGCGAGGCCCCAAGACCCCGGCCGCGTCGGGGGCTCCGGGGCCGATACGGCCCCGCCTGCCCTAAGCTCGAGGATTCGCTGGGGAGTAGCTCGGGCGCATCCGGCGCCGCGACGGCTTCGTCAGGACGGGCGGCACCACCGCCCCGGAGCCGTCGGCAGCCCGCCCGGGCTGCGAGCAAGACCAGCCTCGCGGCTCGTCACGGACTCCTCCATGGAACTCTTCAGCCACGCCTGGTGGATGGCGCTCGCCTCCATCATCGTCATCGACCTCGTCCTCGCCGGCGACAACGCGCTGGTCATCGGCATCGCGGCCAGCCGGCTGCCGCCCCACCTGCGCCGCAAGGCGATCGTCTTCGGCGCGGCCGGCGCGATCATCGTGCGCGCCGCCCTCACGCTCGTCGTCGTCTGGCTGCTCCGGATCCCCGGGCTGCTGCTGATCGGCGGGCTGCTGCTGCTGCCGATCGCCTGGAAGCTCGCCCGCCCCGCCGACGCCGGCACCGACGCCCACGGGCACGCCGCGGCCGAGACCTTCTGGGGCGCGATGAAGACGATCATCATCGCCGACGCGCTGATGGGCGTGGACAACGTGCTCGCGATCGGCGGCGCGGCGCAGGGCCGCTGGGACCTGGTGATCATCGGCCTGCTGGTGACGATCCCGCTGGTCGTCTGGGGCAGCGGCTTCGTCACGAGGATGCTCGAGCGCTGGCCGCTGCTCGCCGCGTTCGGCGCGGCGATCCTCGCGGTCACCGGCGCCGGCATGCTGGTCAAGGACCCGCTGTTCGACCAGTACGTGATCGACAGCCTGACCTTCGACCGCGGCGCGCAGGTGGTCTCGGCGGTGGTGATGTTCGTCGCCGGCTGGCTGGCCTGGAAGCGCGCCGGCCAGCCCGGCGGGACCGCCGCGTCGACCTGAGCGGAGCGCTCCTCCGCCGATCCGCGCGCGCGGATCGGCGATCGGCGATCGGCGTTCGGCGCGTTCGGCGCGTTCGGCGCGAGAGGCTACCGGAGTTACCGAGGCGACCGGCGCGCCGCGGCCGCGCGCCGGTCGACGCAACCGGTCGATGCACATCCGTCGACGCACACCTGTCGACGCACACCGGTCGACGCCACGCTGGCCGACGCGCGCCGATCCGACGCGCGCCGGTCCGACGCGCGCCGGTCCGCCCGTTCAGCCCGGACGGACCTGCAGCATGATCTTGCCGATGTGCTCGGAGCTCTCCATCAGCGCGTGCGCCT
>DASPJX010000273.1:0-10736 GCA_035628395.1 Burkholderiaceae bacterium
GTTCGACGGTGATCTGCATGGGGTCTCCGGTACGGACGGGAGCCCGCGATTCTGCACCACCCCGCGGGACCCGGGACATCCGGCGTCTCGGCCGTTCAGTCGTGGGTCGACCGTCGCCGGGGCGGCGCTGGAGCCGGGGCGGCGCCGGAGCATGACGGTTCCGGTCGCCGAATGCAGCGCGTGCGTGCATCGCGTGCCGCCGGCCTCGTCGCATCGATCGTCGCACCGCGTCGGCGGCTCGTCGGGCTCGGCCGAGAAGCCGTCCTCCGTGCGCGCCCGGGGGCGTCGGAGGCCGCGCCCGTCGACCGTGGCGGCGGGGTGCGGCTCGCGGCGCCCAAGGATCGACGGGTCCACGCGGCGCTCGCGGGCTGTCGGCTGCCGCGACCGGCGCCCGGCACCACGCTCGAGCCGGATCGCTCGCACGCCGCTCAGGGAGGCGTGGAAGCGTGTCGTCATCCGGCGGGGGAACGACCGAGAGGCTTCGGCCGAGGTCGAGCCGGTCGCGACGGCGACGCAGGGGCATTCCGGAGCCGTCGCCACGTCGGGTCGCAGGTCGCTTCGGCCTTCGGGAACCGATCGGGTGCGCCGAGCGCGGCCGATCCGACTACGACTTTCTACCGATCGACCGCGATCGCGCGCGCCGCTACTCTGCCGCCCATGACATCGGACACTTCCGCCCTGACCGCCGTCGCGGCCGACCTCGTGGCACAACGCGAGTACTGGCGCCGCGAATTCGAGCAGGCACTCGTCGAAACGCTGGCGGCGGCCGGTTGCAGCCCGGAACTGGCTCGGCTGATCGCAGGGCCTGCGGCGGTGGACGTGCCACGCAGCCGGTGAGCCACCGGCCGGCGACGAGGCCGGCATGCGACCGTGGCTCGCGCCGCCGATCGACCGTTCGAGGCCGCAGCGATGCGGCCGCCGCACGTCCGAGGTCCTACCTCTCGGGCGTCGACGGATGACGGTGGACGAGGCGCCCTGGACGGCCCGCCGGGAGCGCCCGGCCGAACAGCATCTCGAGGCGCAGCGGACGACGATGAACGTCCGCGGACCGGGCGACTGGCGGAAGGCGTGGGATTCGAACCCACGAGGAGTCGCCCCCTGCTGGTTTTCAAGACCAGTGCCTTAAACCGCTCGGCCAGCCTTCCGCGGGGCAGCCGACAGTGTAGTCGATGCCCTATCCGACCGGCTTCGGCCGAGGCTCGGACGGCATCAGATGGATCGAGGCCGGCGGCAGCGACAGCCGCACCGGCGACCCGACCCGGATGCCTCGCCGCGCGAGGACCTGCCGCTGCGCCGAGAGCACCAGCGTCGTGCCGTTCGACAGCCGCGCCGCCACCGTCATGCTCGTGCCGATCGGCGTCGCGCGCTCGACCACGGCGTCGACGACGTTCTCGCGACGCGCCGCGTCGGACTCCTCGACCAGCCGGACGTCGTCCGCGGCGATGCAGAAGCTCGCGGCCCCTGCGAACGGGACGTCGTCGACCCGGAGGACCAGCCCGCCCCAGTCGAGCCGGCCGCCGTCGGCGTCGCGCCCGACGGTCACGCCGTCGACGATGTTCTTGTGCCCCATCAGGCGCGCGACGTCGACGTCGCCCGGCCTGCGGTAGACGTCCTCCGGCGTTCCGCTCTGCAGCGTCCGACCCCGATGGAGCACGACCATCCGGTCGGCGAGCAGCTGCGCCTCGGGAATCGAGTGCGTGACCAGCAGCGTCGGCATGCGCAGCCGTCCCCTCAGCTCGGCGAGCTCCTCGTAGAGCCGCTCGCGCGTCGTCTGGTCGACCGCCGAGAACGGCTCGTCGAGCAGCAGCACGCGCGGCTCGCGCACCAGGGCCCGCGCCAGTCCGACCCGCTGCTGCTGCCCGCCGGACAGCTGCGACGGCCGGCGCGACTCGAGCCCGGCCATGTTCACCGACGCGAGCGCCGCCGACGCGAGCTCGCGCCTGCGGTCGCGGCCCTCGGGCGGGACGGCGGCCTCGACGTTCTGCAGCACGGTCATGTGCGGAAAGAGCGCGTAGCTCTGGAACACGAAGCCGACGCGGCGTCGGTGCGGCGGCACGTCGATGCCGCGGGCGCTGTCGAACCAGCTCTCGCCGTCGACGCGCACCGAGCCCGCGGCGCCGCGCAGCAGCCCGGCGATCGTCTTCAGCAGCGTCGACTTGCCGGTGCCGGACGGCCCGACGACCGCCACCAGCTCGCCGCGGTCGCAGGCGAGCGAGGCGGCGAGCGGCACCGGATGCGACTGGCGCAGGGCGACCTCGAGCATGCCGCTCAGGGGCGCGTCGGCCGGTTGTAGCGGGTGACCATCGCCAGCGCGGCGAGCGAGACGACGACCAGCGTCGCCGACATCGTCCCCGCCGCCGACAGGTCGAACGCCTGCACGCGGTCGTAGATGGCGATGGCGGCGGTCTTCGTCTCCCCGGGGATGCTGCCGCCGACCATCAGCACCACGCCGAACTCGCCGAGCGTGTGCGCGGCGGTCATCACGAGCCCCGAGACCACGCCGGGCCACACCAGCGGCAGCTCGATCCGCAGGAACGCGGCGACGGGCGACATGCCGCACAGCCGCGCGGCCTGCAGCAGCTCGTCGCCCAGGCTCTCGAAGGCCCGCAGCATCGGCATCACCGCGAACGGGACGTTGACGAGGACCGACGCGAGGAGCAGTCCCTCGAAGGAGAACGCGAGCGGATGCCCGAGCACGCGCTGGGCGAGCGCGCCGAGCGACGAGCCGGCGCCCATCGCGACGAGCAGGTAGTAGCCGACGACGGTGGGCGGCAGCACGAGCGGCAACGCGAGCGCCGCCTCGACGAGCCACTTCCTGCGGGAACGCGACCGGGCGAGCGTGCGGGCGACGAGCAGCCCGAGCGGCAGCAGCAGCAGGCTGGTGAGGCCCGCCAGCAGGAACGACAGGCGCAGCGCCGGCCAGTCCACCGGTCAGTTCCCGGGCACCGTGAAGCCGTGGCGCTCCAGCACGGCGCGCGCCTCGGGCGAGCGCAGGTACGCGTGGAACGTTCGCGCGGCGGCGGGCGCCCGCTTCAGCACGACCATCTTCTGGCGCAGCGGCGCGTGCAGCGACTCGGGCACCACGACGTACGAGCCGTTCCGCGGGAAGGTCGGCGCGAGCGCGAGCGACAGCGCGAAGACGCCGCCCTGCGCGTTGCCGCCGACCGCGAACTGCGCGGCCTGCGAGACGTTCTCGCCGAGCACCAGCCGGCCCGACAGCGCCGTCCAGAGGCCGGTCGCCATCAGCGCCTCGCGCGCCGCGCGGCCGTAGGGCGCGTGCTCGGGGTTCGCGATCGCGAAGCGCTCGACGCGCCCGCGGGCCAGCGCCCGGCGCAGATCGTCGAACGACGCGTCGGGCGCGAAGACCCCGGCGTCCGACGAGTAGAGGACGATGCGCCCGATGCCGTAGAGGCTGCCCGCGTCGTCGGTCAGGCCCTTGCGGGCGAGATCGTCGACGAAGGCCTCGTCGGCCGACATGAACACGTCGAACGGCGCGCCCTGCTCGATCTGGCGCGCGAGGTTCCCGGACGAGCCGTAGACCGCCCGGATCCGGTGCCCGGACCGGGCCTCGTATCCGCGGATCAGGTCGTCGAGCGCGAACTTCAGGTCGGAGGCGGCGGCGACCGTCGCGACGGCCTGCGCGAACCCGTTCAGGTGGACCAGGAGCAACAGAACCGCGACCCAACCGATCCGCCTCATCGCGCCCCCGACGTCGTGACGCCGCGACTATATCGCGACGCTCGATCGCCCTTCCAGCGCGCCCGCGGACCGCGTCCGCGCGAGTCGCCCTACTCCGACCAGATCCGCGCGAACATCACCCCGTACAGGAACACCGCGGCGGAGTAGAAGAGCCACATCAGGAGCACCGCCAGCGAGCCGGCCGCGCCGAACGCGTCGACCGTGCCGGCCCGGGCCAGGTACAGCCCGAACACGTTCTTCCCGATCACGAACAGCGCCGAGGCGACGATCGCGCCGAGCGCCACGTCGCGCCAGGCGACGCGCACCTGCGGCAGCGCCTTCATCAGCAGCGCGAACACGCCGCCCAGCAGCAGCAGCGTGCTCGCCTGGTTGAACACCGACATCGCCCACTGGGTCGCCTCGTCGGGCGCCCATATCGAATCCTGCAGCGCCTTGATGCCGGCGTCGACCACCAGCGACACCACCAGCAGGAAGCCCACGCCGATCACCAGCCCGATCGACAGCAGCCGCACGCGCAGGAACGCGCCGATCGCGCTCGCGCCGGGTCGCGGCGGCACCCGCCACAGCCGGTCGACGTCGTCGCTCAGCTCGGAGAACGTCGCCGACGCGCCGATCAGCAGCGTCGCGACCGAGACCAGCGTCTTCAGCCCGCTCGCCTCGGCGAGCCAGGCGCTCTCGACCATGCCCTGGACCGCCTGCGCGCCCTCCTCGCCGAGCAGCCCGCGCAGCTGGTCGACGAGCTCGCCGCGCACCGCCTCGGGCCCGAAGAAGGCCCCCGCGATCGCGATGACGAGCACCAGCGTGGGCGCGAGCGAGAACGCCGAGAAGAACGCGACCGCGGCCGCCATCGACGGGCAGCGTTCGTCGACCCAGGCCATCGCCGCCTTGGCGGTCGTCCGCCCGAGGCGTCGCATCGTGTTCATCGCTCCTCCGTGGACGACCGTCGCCGCGAGGAACCGGGCAACGGCCGTGCCCGGGCGAAGCGAGCCGTATGCGCCGAAGCTAGGCGGTCGAGAACGCCGGCCAGGGCGCGAGGCCGCGGACCATCCGCTGCAGGTGGAGCACCGCGATGTGCGTCTTGACGTCGGGGACGCGCCCGGCGGCCAGCTCGGCGAGCAGGTCGTCGAGCGTCATCCACTCGATCTCGAGCAGCTCGCCGTGGTCGAGCGCCGTCGCCTGGCGCAACTCGAGCCCGCGCGCGACGAAGACGTCCATCACCTCGTTCGAGAAGCCGATCGCCGGATGCAGCTGCGTGAGCAGCGCCCACTCGCGCGCGACGTAGCCGGTCTCCTCGAGCAGCTCGCGCCGGGCGGTCTGCAGCGTGGTCTCGCCCGGGTCGATCTTGCCGGCCGGGATCTCGAGGTAGGCGCGGCCCATCGCGTAGCGCCACTGGCGCTCGACCAGCACCCGGCCGTCGTCGCCGAGCGCGAGCACCGCGGCCGCGCCGGGATGCTCGACCCATTCGCGGCCGTGGATCGAGCCGTCGGGCAGCCTCGCGCGGTCCTTGCGGACCCGCAGGAACGCGCCGCTCCAGGCGAGCTCGGTGTCGACCGTGGTTTCCTTCAGACGCTCGCTCATGGTCGTCGTGCAGGCAAGCGCCGCGCCAGCCGTCTCAGCCGCCGAGCACCTGCCTGATCGCGTCGAAGCACAGCGCCATCAGCGGCCCCGGCACGATGCCGAGCAGCAGCACGGCCGCGCCGTTGACCGCCATCAGCGCGCGCGCGTCGGCGTACGGTGCGATCGCCGCGGTGTCGGTCGGCTCGTCGAAGTACATCGTCTTCACGATGCGCAGGTAGTAGAACGCGCCGATCAGCGACAGCAGCACCGCCGCGATCGCGAGCCACACCAGCCCGGCGTCGACCACGGCCTGCAGCACCGCGAGCTTCGCGTAGAAGCCCACCGTCGGCGGGATGCCGGTCAGCGAGAACATCAGGATCAGGATCACGAACGCGAGGCCCGGCGCGCGGCGCGACAGCCCGCGCAGGTCGTCGATCTCCTCCGCCTCGTGGCCGTGGCGGGCGACGAGCATGATCACGCCGAAGCTGCCGAGCGTCGTCAGCACGTAGGTGACGACGTAGAACAGCGACGCGCTCCAGGCGGCGGCCATGCCGTCCGCGTCGGCGCCGACGGTGCCCGACAGCATGCCGAGCAGCACGAAGCCGACCTGCGCGATCGTCGAGTACGCGAGCATCCGCTTCAGGTTGGTCTGCGCGATCGCCACCAGGTTGCCGAGCAGCATCGACAGCACCGACAGCACAAGCAGCATCTGCTGCCAGTCGATCGCCACCGCGGGCAGCGCCTGCACGAGCAGCCGGAACGCGACCGCGAAGGTGGCGAGCTTCGGTGCGCCGGCGATCAGCAGCGTCGCGACCGTCGGCGTGCCCTGGTAGACGTCGGGCACCCACATGTGGAACGGCACGGCCCCCAGCTTGAACGCGAGCCCGGCGACGACGAACACCACGCCGAAGACGATCACCGTCCGGCCGCCGGCGGTGCCGTTGGCGATCGCGGAGGCGATCCGCGCGAGGTCGAGCGTGCCGGTGCCGCCGTAGAGCATCGACATGCCGTAGAGCAGGAAGCCCGAGGCGAGCGCGCCGAGCACGAAGTACTTGATCGCCGCCTCGGTGGACACCGGGTGGTCGCGACGCATCGCGGCCAGCGCGTACAGCGACAGCGACATCAGCTCGAAGCCCAGGTACACGACGAGCAGGTTCGCCGCCGAGATCATCACCATGATGCCCAGCAGCGAGAACAGCGCCAGCGCGTAGAGCTCGCCGCGGTGCATGCCGCGATCGGTCGCGTAGCCGCGGGCGTAGACGATCGTGGCCCCGGTGGCGACGATCGCGGCGAGCTTCAGCACGTGGCCGAGCGCGTCGGCGACGTACGCGCCGCCGAAGGCGAACTGCGCGGGCTGGCCGATCTGCCAGACGGTCGCCGCGGCCGGCAGCAGCAGCACCGCGAGCGCGACGCGGTCGATGCGCAGCGGCCGGTCGGCGCCCGCGAGCACGTCGACCAGCAGCACGGCGCAGGCCGCGACGAGCAGCAGGATCTCGGGCAGCGCCGCGAGGACATTGAGGTCGTTCATCGTCTCACCTGATCTTGGAGACCGCGACGTGCTCGAGCAGCGCGCGCACCGACGCCTCGGAGACGTCGGTGAACGGCTTCGGCCACAGTCCCATCAGCAGCACCGCCGCCGCCAGCGCCGCGAGCATCCAGAACTCGCGCGCGTCGACGTCCTTCAGCCTCCGGACCTCGTCGTTGGCGATCGCGCCGAAGACCACGCGCTTGTACATCCACAGCGAGTACGCCGCACCGAAGATCAGCGTGGTCGCCGCGATCGCGCCGATCCAGAAGTTGTACTTGACCGCGCCGAGGATCACCATGAACTCGCCGACGAAGCCCGAGGTCGCCGGCAGGCCGCTGTTGGCCATCGCGAACAGCATGAACAGCGCCGCGAACTTCGGCATCGTGTTGACCACGCCGCCGTAGTCGGCGATGCGCCGGCTGTGCATCCGGTCGTAGAGCACGCCGATGCACAGGAACATCGCGCCCGACACGAACCCGTGCGAGATCATCTGCACGATGCCGCCCTGCACGCCGAGCTGCTCGAACATGAAGAAGCCGAGCGTGACGAAGCCCATGTGCGCGATCGACGAGTACGCGACGAGCTTCTTCATGTCGGTCTGCACCAGCGCGACCAGCCCGATGTAGACGACCGCCACCAGCGACAGCACGATCATGAAGCCGGCGAGCGCCTGGCTCGCGTCGGGCACGATCGGCAGCGACAGCCGCAGGAAGCCGTAGGCGCCGAGCTTCAGCATGATCGCCGCGAGCACCACCGAGCCGCCGGTGGGCGCCTCGACGTGCGCGTCGGGCAGCCAGGTGTGCACCGGCCACATCGGCACCTTGACCGCGAACGCCAGCAGGAACGCGAAGAAGATCGCCACCTGCTCGTTCATCGACAGCGGCACCTCGTGCCAGTCGAGGAGCGCGAACGAGCCCGACTTCAGGTACAGGTAGACCACCGCGACCAGCGTCAGCAGCGATCCGAGCAGCGTGTACAGGAAGAACTTGAAGGCCGCGTACACGCGGTTCGGGCCGCCCCAGATGCCGATGATCACGTACATCGGGATCAGCGTCGCCTCGAAGAACACGTAGAACAGCAGCCCGTCGAGCGCGGAGAACACGCCGACCATCAGGCCCGAGAGGATCAGGAACGCGGCCATGTAGCCGGCCACCCGCTCCTCGATCACCTTCCAGCCGGCGATCACGACGAAGACGGTGATGAACGCGGTGAGGATCACGAACCAGACCGACAGCCCGTCGACGCCCAGGTGGTACTCGGCGCCCAGGCGCTCGATCCAGGGCAGCTTCTCGACGAACTGCATGTCGGCGCTCGAGACGTCGAAGCGCGTGTAGAGCGGGAGGGTCGCGAGCAGGCCGAGCAGCGCGCCGCCCAGCGAGACGCCGCGCACGACGCCCGCGTTGCGGTCGGATCCGAACGCGAGCACGAAGACGCCGGTGAGGATCGGGATCCAGATCGCGGCGCTCAGGAAGGAGATCGAGGTGTTCATGTCGTCGTCCCGGTCCGGTCAGCGCGCGACCATCGGCACGAACCACCACACCAGCAGCGCGACCCCGGCGATCATCGCGATCGCGTAGTGGTACAGGAAGCCCGACTGGATCCAGCGCAGCGCGCCCGCGAACCAGCCGACGAGCTGCGCGCTGCCGTTGACGGCCACGCCGTCGATCAGCCGCTGGTCGCCCACCTTCCACAGCCCGGTGCCGAGCCCGCGCGCGCCGGCGGCGAACACGATCTCGTTGAGGCGGTCGAGGTAGTACTTGTTCTCGAGCAGGCGGTGGACCGGCGCCGCGGCGCGCGCGATCGCCGCCGGCACCGCCGGGTTCACCATGTAGCAGTAGTACGCGGCGGCCACGCCGGCGACGGCCAGCCAGAACACCGGCGTCTGCAGCGCGTGCACGCCCATCGCCGCCCAGCCGTGGAAGTGTGCGGCGAGCTCGGCCATCGCGCCGTGGCGCTCGGTGTCGACGAAGATCACGTCGTCGAAGAAGCCGCCGAACAGCATCGGCCCGATCGCGAGCGCGCCGATCACCACCGACGGGATCGCGAGCAGCACCAGCGGCACGGTGACCACCGCCGGGCTCTCGTGCGGCGGACCACCGTGGTGGGCGTGATCGTCGTGCGCGTGCGCCGCGGGCGGGTGCTCCTCGTCGGAATGGGCGTGGCCGTGTCCGTGTCCGGACGCGTCGAAGCGCTCCTTGCCGTGGAACACCAGGAAGTACATCCGGAACGAGTAGAACGCGGTCACGAACACGCCGGCCATCACCGCGAAGTACGCGAAGCCGCTGCCCGGCAGGTCCGAGTGCCTGACCGCCTCGATGATCATGTCCTTCGAGTAGAACCCCGAGAAGAACGGCGTGCCGATCAGCGCGAGCGAGCCGAGCAGCGACGTGATCCAGGTGATCGGCATGTACCTGCGCAGCCCGCCCATGTTGCGGATGTCCTGGTCGTGGTGCATGCCGATGATCACGGAGCCCGCGGCGAGGAACAGCAGCGCCTTGAAGAACGCGTGCGTCATCAGGTGGAAGATCGCCACCGAGTACGCCGACGCGCCGAGCGCGACCGTCATGTAGCCGAGCTGCGACAGCGTCGAGTACGCGACCACGCGCTTGATGTCGTTCTGGACGATGCCGAGGAAGCCCATGAAGAGCGCGGTGATCGCGCCGATCACCAGCACGAACGACAGCGCGGTCTCGGACAGCTCGAACAGCGGCGACATCCGGGCGACCATGAAGATGCCCGCGGTCACCATCGTCGCCGCGTGGATCAGCGCCGAGATCGGGGTCGGGCCCTCCATCGAGTCGGGCAGCCAGACGTGCAGCGGGAACTGAGCCGACTTGCCCATCGCCCCGATGAACAGGCAGATGCAGGTGAGCGTCATCACCGACCAGCCGTTCGCGCCCCAGATGTCGAGCGTCCGGTCGGCCAGGCCCGGCGCCGCGGCGAACACCTCGGCGTAGTCGAGGCTGCCGAAGTACGCGAGCACCAGCCCGATGCCGAGCACGAAGCCGAAGTCGCCGACCCGGTTGACCAGGAAGGCCTTCAGGTTCGCGTGGATGGCGCTCGGCTTCGTGTACCAGAAGCCGATCAGCAGGTACGACACCAGGCCCACCGCCTCCCAGCCGAAGAACAGCTGCAGGAAGTTGTTGGACATCACCAGCATCAGCATCGCGAAGGTGAACAGGCTGATGTAGGCGAAGAAGCGCTGGTAGCCGTCGTCGTCCTTCATGTAGCCGATGGTGTAGACGTGCACCATCAGCGAGACCGAGGTGACCACGCACATCATCGTCGCGGTCAGCGTGTCGATCAGGAAGCCGACCTCGAAGACCACCCCCTCCACCACCGCCCAGGTGTAGAGCGGTCCGTTGAAGGTGTTGCCGGCGAGCACGTCGCGCAGCACCGCGATCGAGGCGACGAGCGACACCGCCACGCCGAGGATCGTCACGACGTGCGACAGGGTGCGCCCGATCAGCCGTCCGAACAGCCCGGCGACGAGGGCCCCGACCAGCGGGGCGAAGGGGATGAGCAGGTAGGCGGTCTTCATGTCGTTGTTCTCTTCGTTCCACCGCGCGGCGATCAGCCCTTCAGCGCGTCCAGGTCCTCGACGTTGATCGTGTCGACGTTGCGGAACAGCACCACCAGGATCGCCAGGCCGATCGCCGACTCCGCGGCCGCGACCGTCAGGATGAAGAACACGAAGATCTGGCCGGCCGCGTCGCCCAGGAAATGCGAGAAGGCGACGAAGTTCAGGTTGACCGCGAGCAGCATCAGCTCGATCGCCATCAGGATGATGATGACGTTGCGCCGGTTCATGAAGATGCCGAGCACCGCGATCGCGAAGAGGATCGCGCCGAGCACCAGGTAGTGGGCGAGCGTGATGGTCATGGCTGCTGCTCCGTGCCCGGGGCGCGCTTGGCGCTCGGGATGTCCACCATCCGCAGGCGGTCGGTGCTGC